>JANYCC010000472.1 GCA_025360495.1 Verrucomicrobiota bacterium
AGCCGATCCGCTCAATCATTATCGGAAGCACTTGCAGACCGTGGGCGCGACCGCCGAACTGTCCGCCGTGGATATCGAGGAAGCCTACTTCGTCGCCCTCCATGTGGCGGCGCGCCATCGGGTGGATCCCGACGTTGTGGAAGCCACCCGGGAACGGTTGGCGGAACTGTGGTTTCGCCGCGCGTTAAGCCTGGGGTGCCGCCTGCCTTGGGCACGTCACTGGGCGGTTTACCGGATCGGACGACGGTTCGATCACCGGCTGTTGCGGCGGATGGGGTCCAAATGGCTGGTGCTGCGGGTCGGGACTTTGAAACGCTGGGGCGCGAAGCTCCGGGCACCCGCCCAAAGGCCCGCCTGATGCCCCGGGGGGACCAACATGATCACGGTCTGCGTCTGCACCCATAACCCGAATCCGGCCATCTTCGGGCGGTGCATCGCGTCCCTGCGGGCGCAGCGACTCCCGCCGGTGCCCGTCGAAATGCTGGTGATCGACAACCGCTCCACTCCGCCGATCTCGGTGGTGGTGCAGGGGTTGTCCTCGTTCCCGTATCCGGTCCGCGTCGTCCGCGAGGAGAGGATCGGGCTGACGCAGGCGCGGTTCCGTGGCTTGGAGGAGGCGCGCGGGAACGTGTTGGTGTTCGCGGACGACGACAATATTTTCGCCCCGGACTATCTGGTGCAGGTCGAACGCCTTTTGCGCAACCGTCCGGAGGTCGGCGCTCTGGGCGGACGCAACTTGCCACTGCCCGAGGTTCCCATCCCCGGCTGGTTTGACGAGGAGTTGCTGAGTTTCCTGGTGTGTCTGGATCGGGGCGACGTTCCGTTGCGGTTGCTGCACGAGCGGACGCCTTATGGGGCGGGTATTGCGGTGCGAACCGAGGCTTTCCGGGCCGCAGCGGCGAAACCGTTCATTCTCGGCGACCGAACCGGGGCGCGGCTGTCGTCGGGCGGGGACACCGAGTTGTGTTATCGTCTTCGCATAGCGGGCTGGCAGCTCTGGTATGAGCCTTCGTTGCGGTTGGACCACTACCTGCCCGCACGCCGGTTGACGGTCGAATATTTGGAGCAATTGAACCACGGCTTCGGGCTCGATCGTCCGTGCGTGGAATTCTATTGGTTCCGCGGCACCTGGATGCGCCGTCTTTCCTATCTGCGGCGTTCGTTGCGGGACCGACGGATGGCCCGGCGCGAAGCCGCGTTGTTCCAAGCCGGGGTGGAAACCAACGCGAACGTGCGACACCGGCTCCGGGCGGCATTCCTTCGCGGTCAATCCGAAACCCTCCGCCAACTGGCCTTCGGACCGGCCATCTGGCGCGGCGTGCCCGCCCTCGACCCCAGCCGTTAGTCTGGAGAGGTCAGGGATCAGGGGTCATTCGTGATTCGTGATTCGTGATTCGTCATTCGTCATTCGTCATTCGTCATTCGTCATTCGTCATTACTGACATTCCCCGTCGCGCCGATCACCTTCCGGACCGTGCAAAAACCACCGCGCATCGTCGTTCTTGGCGCCGGTTTCGGAGGGCTCACGTTTTGCCAGTCGTTCCGTCACCCCACCGCCGAGATCATCCTCCTGGACCGCCAGAACCATCATCTCTTCCAACCTCTCCTGTACCAGGTCGCCACCGCGGGGTTGTCCGCCCCGGAAATCGCCCAACCTATCCGCGGCATCCTTTCCACTCATCCGAACGTGACCGTCCATCTCGCCCTGGTGACTGGAATCGATGTCGTGAGCCGGCGGGTCACCTCCGAGGTCGGTGTGTTCGACTATGATTATCTCGTGGTCGCGCTGGGCGGGCGGACGAGTTATTTCGGGCACCCACAGTGGGAGGAGTTCGCGCCCGGATTGAAATCCCTCGACGATGCCCAGCGGATCCGTCGCGAACTGCTGATGGCGTTTGAAAAGGCCGAGAGCACGTCCGACCTGGAAGAGCGGCGTCGCCTGATGACGATCGTCGTCGTGGGCGGCGGGCCGACCGGCGTGGAGTTGGCGGGGGCCTGTGCGGAATTGACGCGGTCGGTGCTCCGGGCCGATTTCCGGCATATCGATCCGAGGCAGGCCCGGGTGATTCTCATCGAAGGTAGCCCGCGCCTGCTGGGGCAATTCTCAGATTCTTTGGGCCGGGAGGCGGCGGAACGTCTGACCGCGATGGGCGTGGAGGTCCGGTGCGGCGTGCGGGTCGAGGATATCCGGAGTGGCGTGGTGCAATTGACGGGCGAAACCCTGGTGGCGGCCAACATCCTGTGGGCGGCCGGGGTCGCGGCGTCGCCCCTGACGACCCAACTCGGAGCCGAGTTGGACCGGTCGGGCCGGGTGAAGGTGGCGTCGGACCTGAGTGTGCCGGCGCATCCGGAGGTGTTTGCGATCGGTGACCTGGCGGCGGTGGTGGACAAGGACGGGCAGGTGGTGCCGGGGGTGTCGCCGGCGGCCATGCAGGAGGCGCGGCATGTGGCGCGGCAGATCGAGGACGAATTGGAGGGATTGCCCGATGCGCGGCGACCGTTCGACTATTGGGACAAGGGGAGCATGGCGACGATCGGGCGTTCGGCGGCGGTGGCGAAGGTGGGGGCGTTCGAGTTGACGGGCTTTCCGGCCTGGCTGGCCTGGCTCTTCGTGCACCTGGTGTTCCTGATCGGCTTCCGCAACCGGCTCGCCGTGATGTTGCAATGGGCCTATAGCTATTTCACCTATAAGCGCGGTGCGCGAATCATCTACGGCCTGCGCCGGCCCCGCTGACCCGGAATCATTTGGGGAGCGAGGTGCGGATGGCGTCGAAACGCGGGTCGGTGGGGACCTGGGTGCGGATGTTGGGGGAGCCGGGATTGGTGGCGAGCCGGGCGTCGTTGAGGGCGAACGCCTGGACAAGGGCCGACACCGCACTGGAAGGCTTGGATTGGATCGCCTGGATGGCGGCCAGATTATACCAGGCCTCGGGGCTCGTCGGTGCGAGGCGGGTGTAATACTCCAGTGCCTGCTCCATCTTGTCGGCCCGCCCGAGTTGCTGGAAGGCCTGCACCAGGGACAGCACGGTCCGGGCATCGGTCCCGGGGCGGGTCAGTTGGGCCTCGAGGAGTTCCACACCCTCGTTGCTGCGCCCCGCCTGGAACAGGGAACTGGCGGTGGCGAAGGTGGACTCCAGGTTCGTCGCCATGGCGAAGATCTGGGCCTTGGCACCACTGCCCGCGGCATTGAGCAGGGCGGGCGAGGTGACCGCCGCGCTCTTATAAGGTTCCAACTGGTGCAACAGGTCCTGAATGCCGCCGTTGTCATGGTCGAATTCGGAGCACGTCAGCACCACCTGGTACGCGTCGGCATAATGGCCGATCCCGGCGAGGATCGAGGCGAAGTTGAAGACCGTCTCCGGGCTGTACGGGCAATAGGCAAAGGCCTGTTTGAGCGCGAACTCCGCCTCCTTGAGCATCTTGGCCTGGTACGCCGGATCCGTCGAATTCTGGGCCCGCCAGGCATACACCGATTTGCCGATCGCGTTGCGGAGTTTGCTGAAGGCCTTCTGGGCGTTGTCATCGCGGACAAAACGCGGGTCGGCCGGTGAACCGGCCAGGTCCCGGAGCTTATAGGTCTTCAACGCAAAATCGCAGACCTCCTTCACCGGCGTGTCATAGGTGATCCAGTTGCCGATGAACCGCTGCGAATATTGCGACCAGAACTCATGGTCGCGCCGGATCTGTTCGTCATCCAGTTGCGCAACCGGGTTGCGCTCGATCTTCAGGATGATGCCGTACGGCGTGAGATGCGGGTACATCCAGTCGAGCGGGAAACTCTCCTCGACATAGAACTCATGGTTGGGATTGCGGTCGAAGATGACCTTGGTGAGCAGGCCGTTGATGGCCATCACCGCGGTCTGGCCGGAGACCGACACGCGGCCGTCGGGCAGGGCGGACAACACCTCGCCGGGACGGAGTTGCTTCAGGGCGTAGCGGCGCTGGGCGTCGATGGTGTATTCCTCGAAACTGCGGCGGGCATCATCGGGGGAGGGGATCTCGATCTCGCGATCGGGATAGAGGCCGGCCTGGCTGATCGCCAGCAACCCGGGATAGGCTTCCTCCAGCAAGAGCCGGTTCAGCCGGATCCGGGTGTGGCCTTGGGGCGCCTGGGCGGCGAATTGCGCCGTGTGATCCGTCAGCTTCACCCCGGCGAACCGTTCCACCGTATAGAGCGACGGTCCCTCCAGGATCTGGTTGAGCGCGGTGGCCAGCGTCCCATCGTCCGCGGGCACGCCGCCCTTGAGTTGCGATTTCAGGTATGCGGACAGGGGGTCGGTCCCGGCGGACAGGCGTTGGCGCAGCCCGGCCGGGTTCTTGAAATCGGAGGCGTGCAGGAACGAGGAACCGGCCCGGCGTTCCTCCTCGACGCGGTCACCGTGGCTGTTCATCCAGCGGTCCATGGGGGCCAGCGCTTGGGCCCAGCCATTGGTGCGTTCCCGGGCCACCGACACGGCGTCGTTCAGCATTCCTTGGAAGAACGGCAGGTCGTGCTGGGCGCTCCGGTTATAATGGGCGCGGATATAATCCAGGTAGGTGTTGTCGGCCAGGGCATTCTGGGTGATGAGCACCACGTCCCGGCGGTCAAACTTCGGGTCCCGACGGTCCTGCGGCGGGATGAAGCTCTCGCAGAAAATCATGTAGGTCGGGCAGAAACGGCCCGGGTCGGTGCCCCCGAAAAGGACGGCGTCCCGCGCCATGGGCGGATAGATCGGCTGACCCGATTTGTCCTTCGGTGCGGGCGCGGCCGAGGTGTCGAGCCCGGGTTCGAACATGTCGTGACCGAACCAGAACCCGAAATAATGGTGGCGCTGCTCGTTGTCGGCCCAGTGATCGAGGATGGAATCGGCGGGGATCAACGCGAAGATCGCGAGCACGGCGCCGAGCGCGACACCCTTGCGTCCGGCGAGGATGAGGCCGACGAAGCCCACGGAAAGGGCGAGGCTGACGAGGGCGGCGACGCGGGGGATGGCGAAGACGTTGTTCTCGGGGTTGAAGACCTCGAACACCTGGTAGAGGTTCAGGGCGATGGCGACGGCGCCGCCGGCGACGAGCCAGAGGCGGCGTTCCTCATTTTGGACGAGGATGAACCCGCAGATGAGGGCGACACCGTAGCCGATGCCGAGAGCCACGATGACATGGGACGAGGTGAAGAAGACCTTGACCAGTTCGCGGGACTGTTTGTCGACGCCTGCGTTGAGCAGGTACATCAGGAGGAACGCGAGGAGGAAATAAACGGAGGTGAGCCCGATCAGCCAACCGCGTTCACGTTGGCGGAATCGCCGGAGGAAGAGGAACGGCACCAGGCCGATGAGCAGATTGGCCCAGTTGAACTCCTCCTTGAGACCCTCGAAATAGGAGAAGATCTGCCGGATGTTGATGCCGGGCGTCGTTTTCTCATATTGGCCGCGGCTCAGGGCATGAAGGAATCCCTCCCAGGTGCGCGGATAGCCCCAATTCATCGGGGGATTGGTGGAGGACGTCAGCGGGAGATAGAAATAGAAGGCGCAACCCACCCCGAAGCACAAGCCCGCCAGCAGGGCGATGTGGATGCGGTTGAGAATCCGTCCGGTCTGGACGGTGGCCCAGATGCAAAGTCCGGCGGAGACCAGGCCGATCAGGTTGAAAATCAGCAGCAGGGCCGGGTTTTGGACGAACATCTGGAAGTAGCCGCCCCAGTGCGCGAAGAGGCCGAGCAACCATGCCGCGACATTGCACAGCAGCATGTCGCGACCCACCTGACGGTCGGCCATCACCACCACGATTTCCAGTCCCAGCGCGGCGACGAAGAGGGTCTGGTGGTTGCACAGGCAGATGCCGAACAGGAAGAACCCGAGATAAAGCCAGCGGCGTTGGTGCGGGGCCCAGGTCCAGCGCATCAGGCTGGCCAGCACCCCGACCAACGAGAGCACGGCCAGGGTGTAGACCTCCACAATGACGGCCTGGCTCCAGATATAGCCGTTGAAACCGATCAACAGGCCGGCGACGAACCCGGAGACGAGGCAGATGGGTTTCTCCCATTTCCAATCCATCTCCTTCAACTGCGGCAGGCCCTCCAGCATCAGGCTGGCCCCGCGGGAGACGAGCAGTGCGATGAATCCGGCGGAAAAGGCGGCGGCCACCGCGGACGAGACGGAGACGCGCCAGGCGATGTTGGAAAACGGCAGGATCTTGGTGAACAGCCAGGTGTATATGGTCCACACCGGGTATCCGGGAGGATGGGGCACGCCGGCATACATCGAGCCGACGGCCAGTTCACCGGAATCCTCCAAGGTGAGGTCCGGCGCGATCGTGAACAGGTAACCGGCCAGCACGAAAAGCGTGACGATCGCGAAAGCCAGCCAGTCCACGCCTTGGAAAAGTCGCCCGACGCGGGGGAGGGCGGGAGGGGTGGCGGCGCCGGAGGTGGCGACCGGGGACATTTTGGCGGTCGGGCGGGAGGAAGCGGGCACGGGGGCGCCTGCGCCGGCGGGCGGATTCGATGTTGCCATGTTGATTGCGGTCAATCGCGGCCCGAGGTGGGGCCGGAAAAAGAGGCGTTAGTGGAGGGAAAGAGCGCCGCGTTTGTAAACGCAAAACTGGCGACGGGAATCGAGTTCTGGGCGACCAGGGCCAGGGCGTCGGACGCCGCGCCGACCCGATGGGTGGCCGGATCCAAGGTCCCTCCGTGGAACCACACCATCAAGGTGCCGGTCCACGACAGGGTCAGGACCAGGGTCGCGGAAAGCCAGGCGGGCGTCTGGCGCAAGGTCTGCGCTCCCGGAAGAGGGGCATCCGTGGGATGGAAAATGGCCTGCCGCAGCCCGGGCGAGGGGCGGCGGGGCCGCCAATCAGGGAAGGGATTCATGGGGAAGACAGGGGAATTCGGTGACGTTTGAAAGGGGACCCAACCGTCGTCGCAACGCCGCCACACCATAACGGTAGCGGCCCGCCGCGGTGTGTGGCGAGACGCCTTGGATCCGGCCGATCTCCTCGAAAGTGAGCCCGTGCCAGAACTTGAGGACGATCGCCTCGCGTTGTTCCGTGGGGAGCCGGGTCAGCGCTTCCATCGCCGCGCGCTCGGCGGCAGAGGTGTCGGGGGGCGCCTCGAACCAATCCCTCGACTGCATTTCGCGCAACATCCGCCGCCACAACCCGCGACGCCGGTTCAGCGCACGATTGCGGTAGGCCCGGATCGCGTAATGGGCTGGTTCCAGGGGAGGAACCGGCAATTCCAGCAACGCCCGGAAGATGTCGTGCAGCACATCCTCCGCCTCCGCCGTGTCCAACCCGAGGGCCCGCCCGTACAACAGCAATGCCGGCGCCTTCGCATCGTACAGCGCTTCGCACCAAGCCGTGGGCGTGGAGTCTTCAGGGGACATCTTCAAAAGGAGGACACCGGACGGACCGGATTTGTATGACCCTTTTAATGCGACAACTGCCGGGCCGCCGCACCCCGGAGTCGCGCATCGCCCGACGCGGCCAGTTGGTCGAGCAATCCCGACGCCGGTTGGCCGAACGCCTCGTGCAACCAGGCGACCTCCAACGGGGCCCGCGGATCCTTCTGGCCGGTCACCCAGGCATCCGCCGACGCCAGGACCTTCGACCCGCGTTGCCGGAGGACCACCCGTGATTGCTCCTGTTCCCATCCGCTCTTCGACAGGGTGCGGTCAAGCAGGTCGCGATCGGAAAGTTCATCGAGATTCTGTCGCGCCGCCACCGGGCCCCCCTTGCGGCTCACCCGCCAGATCCGCCCGTGTTCGTGGTCGCGTCGCGGATCCCGGAAATCCACCTCGCCATGCTGGATGATCGGGTTGGACCAATCCGCGATATAGAGCGCGCCGTCCGGCCCGAACCGCAGGTCGATCGGGCGGAACGTCACGTTGGTGGACCGCAACAGGTCCGGCATCTCGACCGTCTGATAGCTGGAGCCGACCTCCTTGAGCCCGAATCGCACCACCCGATGGGCCCGGAAATCACAGGTGATCAGGTTGCCCTGCCAATCGGCGGGGAAATTCGGACTCTGGACGCGCTCGAGGCTCGCGAATTTCGGATAATTGCCCGGGCTGATGCTCTCGGCCTCGCGACGCATGTCCGAGTACGTGAAATAGGTGGCTCCGACCATCGCGTGGTAAACGCCCTTGAATCCCGCCCCGTCACTGAAAAACGAATTCCCGTATTGGTCCCAATGATGTCCCCACGGATTGCAGCCCCCCTTGGTGAAAATCTCCATCTTCAACGTGTCGGGATCGAGCCGCCAGATGCCGGCCGAGTTCAGCCGCGCCATCCCGTTCGGGGTCTCGATGTGCGTATGGGTGTAGATCGATTGGTTCAGGTACATGTGCCCGTCGAACCCCCAGCGCAGGGTGTGCAGGTTGTGATGGGTGTCCTCGGTCCCGAAGCTCGACAACACGATCTGGCGACTGTCGGATTTCCCGTCGCCATCGCGGTCGGTGAAGTGGAGCAACTGGTGGCTCGCCGCGACGTAACAGCCGCCGCGGTCATCCGGCAGCACACCCGTCGGGATCAACAGGCCGTCGGCGAAAACCGTCGCATGATTGGCTTTCCCGCCCCCGTTGGTGTCCTCGGCCACGATCACGGCATCCTCGGGTTCCTGGCCGGGGCGGATCATGGGGTACACGCGCGAACTGGCGATCCAGAGGCGCCCACGGGAGTCCCAGTTCATCTGGATCGGTTTATATAATTGCGGATTTTCGGCCCACAACGTGACCTCGAAACCGTCGGCCACCTCGAACGTCGGCACGGGTTGTTCCTTGAAATTCGGGTCGTGCTGCGGCGCGTGGGCCAGGGGTCCGGTGAGGCGGGCGACCTCGGCGACCAGGTCCGCGGGCGGTTGTCCCGGGCCGCGAAGCCGGGCAATCCTCGCCTCCCATTCGGCAATCAGGGGCTCGAACTTCGGCATTTCGGAAGCGTTCTGTCCCTGTACCTGTTTCCGGAATCCGAAGAGATAGGTCCAGTTCGCCGGACGCCAGCGGTGGAAGAACAGTTCGTTCTTTTTGCGGATCGCGGCGAGCAATGTTTCCGACATCGGTTCACGGTCGGATTTTGCCCCGGTCAGTTCATCCACGACGCGCGGCGCCAGCAATCCGTGGCCCGTTTCATTGAGCGCGACCGCATTTTCATAGGCCGCCACCTTGCTGAGAGCCATCGGGCGCGAAAGATTGAGGAGATCGACATAGGCGGCCCCCTTTTCACGCGCCACCCGGGCGGTCGCGTCATTCACGGCCTCGAGCGCGAGCGTGCGCGGTGAACCGGGCCGTTCCCCCTGCTGTTGGATCGGGCCGAACAACACGAAGCGAACCGGGACGCCACTGACCTCGTTGATGGCGGCCATCAGTCGTCCGAGGTCGGTTGCGTACTTGGGCGCGCCATTCGTCCCGCCTTCCAGCGCCGCCGTCATGCCGTAGCTCAGGAACGCCACCGTCGGTTTCACGAGCCCGACCTGTTCCTTGACGCGCTTCAGCCATTCGTCCTCGGATTTGTTCCAGTCGAAACTGGCACGGGCCCGGCCCATCGGGGTGTCACCGGCCCAGCCAAGATTGCGGAATTGGACGTCGCGATCGGAGAACCGGACGGTCAACGCCGCCTCGAGCCGGCCGTAATCGACCTCGCGCTCGAACAGCGTGTCACCGATGAACAGGACGCGGTCGCCGGTCTTCAGTTCGAAGCCCGCGGCGACCGAACGGACGGCGGCGACCAGGACGAGCAAGGCGCCGAGGAACGCCGTGAGACGTCCGGGGCGCGTCCCCAAGGGGCGGCGAAAAGGAGTCGGCATGATGTGTGGGGAAGCATCCCCGGTGGGAAGGCGGGTGCAAGGGGGAAGATTGTGCGGCGGAGCGGGGGGAGGCCGCGCGGCGGAGCGGCGGGGGTCAGCGCCATGGAGCCTCGGAACTACAGAACTTCAGAACTTCAGAACGTCAGCGACACAGAACGCCCGATTGGGATCGGTCTACGTTGGTGCCGGGTGCCCAGAAGGCCAACTGATATCCCGAACTTCGCCGTCCGATCCCTCTGACTCCTGAAGCTCTGCCCGCTGAAGCTCCGCCCCCAGAGGCTCCGCCCCCTTACGGCCGGATGGCGTGATACACGGTCAGGGCCATCACCTTCGCACCGGCGGCGTTGGGATGGATCTTGTCGGGGAAGAACTCCGGATGGGGCGACAGGGCGTCATTCAGGTCGATGACCGGCACCTTGCGCTTCTGGCAGACATCCATGACCGAGGGGATGACCCCTTCATCGAGAACCTTTGCATTGATGCCCCATTGGGTGGCGAACACCGGCGCGGGCAGGCACACCCAGACCTTCGTGCGCGGTTTGTGGGGAAGGTTCAGGAAATGATCCAACAGGGCGTTGAGATCCTGCTCGAACGCCGGACGTCCCTTCCAATTCTGGGGCTTGGTGTCATTGGTCCCGAGCTTGAGGATCACCACGTCGGGCACCCACGTCGTCGCGTCCTTGAATTCGGCCGTGGTCCAATAGGGACCATCGCCGGCCTTGACCATCGTGGCGCCGCTGTGCCCGTAGTTCCGGACCTCGAAGCTCGACCCGAGCAGACCGCCGAGGACCGCCGGATAGGCATTTGTCTCCCGGTTGTCGACGCCGGCCCCGTAGGTGATCGAGTCGCCGACACAGGCCACCCGGATCTTGCGACCGTCATATTCCTCCATCCGGACATGGGGCGGCTCGAAGCGCGCGCAACCGGCCGCGGCAAGGACGGCGAGCACGAAAAGGGCGGAACGGCGGGTGACCTTCATCAGTGGACATTCTCGGGTATCGGGGCGCCGGGGCAATGCCGTTCTGCCTCCCCCCGGCCAACTGTGCCGTCCTCGTCCTCCTTGTCCCCCGGCTTTGGTAACTTGCGCGAGCCGGACCGGCTGAAGCCGGCACTCCGAACCCTGCCCCCCCTCATTTCAACGTCGCGAGATACTCCACCACGTCCCGCAATTCGAGTGGCGTGAGCAGGTCGGCCAATCCTTCCGGCATCGCCGACACCCCGCCCTCGGTCGGCTTATATCCCTCCGCAAAAGCCCGGTTCGGAAACACGATGCTCTCCAACAGATACTCGCGCGGCTTCTTCCCCCCGATGCCGTCCAAGGCCGGTCCGACAGTCCCGCCGTCGCCGTTGACCTTGTGACAGCGCAGGCATTGGACCTGCGCCTGGGTGCGGAAGATTTCGGCCCCACGCAACGGGTCACCCCCGGCCAGCACGTCGCGTCGGGCGGCCAACGGATCGTCCTGGGACAGCCCGGCCTCGTGACGGCTCAGGCGTTCCTTGAAAGCGAGTTCATCGCGCTGACGGGCCGCGGCAAACACATCCGCCCGGAGTTCTGCGGGAAGGGACCCGGCCAAAAGTCGATCGACGACCGGTAGCAGGACCGCGGCGGATTCGGGTCCGGGAAGCCGACCGAGTGCCGCGAACGCGGCCTGGGCCGGACGCAAGGTCGCGACCGCTGGTTTGGCCGTCACGGTGGCGGCGCCCGTGAGTCGGGCGAGGATCGGCACCGCTTCGCCGCTTTCGAGATGGTCGAGATACGGCACGGCGCTCGCGAGCACGCCCGGGTCCGGATCGACCAAAGCCAGCTTCACGGCGTCGGCGGTCTGGGAGGCGTTCAAGGCCGCCAATGCGGGCACGACGCGCCGTCGTAATGCCGGGGCCGTATTGGTTTTTATAAATCGCTCATAGAACGGTTGGGCGGACTCCTTGGTGCGGAGTCGCACGGCGGTGTCGAGCACGGCGAGTTGGAGTTCGGTGGAAGGCGGTGGGCCGGGCACGACCATGCCGGCTTCGTCGGGGGTGTTGGGATCGAGAAGCTCGTTGGCGACGCGGAGATAGGCGCGGATCGCCGGTTGCGGATTGCGCTTCACCGTGGAACCGGCTTCGAACGAGGCGGACCTTCCGAGATCATCCGGCAGGCGGGGGACGGGGCTGGAGGGCGTGAACGAAGTGGCGTTGCGGGCGCGGTCGAGCAACGGGTTCGCCGGGTCCACGGCCGGGGTCGTGGGTGGGGTTGCGGTTGGCCTTGCGGCATTGCCACGGGTGTCCGGCACGAGCGGTCGCCAGAGGCCGTTGACCTTGTCGAGTGCCGGCGGTCGGCCCCAATCCGCGAGGGCGTCGAGGGCGCGGGCGCGGGCCCAGTCGGGGACATCACGACGCTTGGCGAAGCCGGCGAGCATCTGGGCGTGTTGCGGCGTGCCCAAACGGAACGCGGCGTCGATGACCCGGGACATGACATTGGTCGGGCAATCAATGCGCGTGATGAGGGCGGCGAGCGCGGGGAATCCGTCGGAAACCGGCACGTCGTGGATCGCGCGACCGGCGGCGATGACCACGGCGGGACTGGCGTCGGAGAGCAGGTTGGTCAAGAAGGAGTTCGTTCCGCGCCGGAGGGTGAGGACGACGTCGAGGCGGACCTGCTCCGACGGGTCGTGGAACCATTCGCGGAGAAACGCTGCTGCGCTCTGGTCCCAGTTAGTGCCTTCTTGGACCCAATGGCGGATATGCGCATGGCGTAAGAACGGGTCATCGGTCGGAGGCGCCAACTTCTCCAAGGTGGAAACAAAGTTTGGCTTCACAAGTCTGCTGACGACGCGACCGACTTTGGGAACCTTTTCATCGAGCCATTGCGACAGTTTTTGGGCCGAGGTCAAATGCCAGCGATCCTCGAACGTTCCGACAGGTTTGAGCGCCATGGTGGCTTCAAAGGCCACGATGGGGGATGGATCATCCAGCATCGCGGTGATTGCGACACGGGCGTCAACCAAGCGGGCCTCGCCTAGCAGCTGCGCCGCCTGTCCGCGCACCCGTTCGTCCGCGTCATCGAGAAGCCGGATGAGGCTATATAATTCGTCGGTGAGATCTCCACTGGGAGTGCCCGGCGCCATCGCCCGCGCAATCTGCCCCACCGCCCAGATCGCATGCACCCGCGCCAGTGTGGGCCGATCCGAAAACGCCGTGCGCCGGAGCCCCGGAAACACCGACGGACCGCGCGAGGCCAGTTCCCATTGCGCCTCGAGTCGCACTCGACGGTCGGCGTGACCGAGAAGTTCGAGCAGTTCGTTCTCGGGCCGGGCCGTCATCCCTGCGGCGAGGAGTTGTTTCACGCCGGCCGAGCGCGGATCGACCTCGTCCGGGGTGATGCGATAGATGCGGCCCTTCATCGGCCGACCCCAACCCGCGACCCAATCCAGCACATAAGCCGCACCGTCGGGTCCGAAATCGACATCGGTGGGCCAGCACCCCCACAGAAACTTCTCGTGATGATCGACCGTGAAACTCGCGCCCTGAGGTTTCACGGTGAAGGCGACGATGCCGGCGGGGAAATCGCAGTGGAGGAACGTGCCCTTCCAGCGGTCGCCAAATCCAGTGCCCGGATAATACGACAGGCCGCTCGGTCCCTGGCTGACGGTGCCGGCGGGCGGGAGAATGCCGTCCTGGCCGCCTTTCCAAAGCTCTTCCTGCACCCACGGCCCGAAGCCGTCCATGTGCTGGTAACTGGTGCGCCACCCATAATCACCGTCCTCGACCAGGTGCAGCACCCGGCACGGATCGGCCCCGGCGGTGTCGTTGTCCACGGTCCATAGGTTGCCGTCGTCATCGAACGCGAGTTCCTGCGGATTGCGCAGGCCGAAGCAATAGACCGAGAGATCGCGTCCGTCGGGTTCGCAACGCAGGACACCGCCGCAATCGGGAAGATATAATATCCGGCCTTCGCGATTGGTGAGGTTGAGGCCGCGATCGCCGAAGCTCATATAGATCCGGCCGTCGGGCCCGCGGATCAGGCCGTGGAGATCATGGCCGGACACCCCGATATGGACACCGAAGCCGGTCGCGAGAATCTCCCGGGCCGGGGCCAGGGAGGAGGGTGCGGGATTCGTGGCGGCCGCGGGGAAACTCCAAAGATTGGGGATGTTGGCAAAATACACGCGGCCGCCGGTGGCCAGCACGCCGGCCGCGGTGCCGTCGGCGGCGGAATTGAAGCCCGTGGCGAAGACGGTGCTGGTGTCGGCCCGGCCCGTGCCTGCTTGGTCGGAAACGAGGCGGATTAATTCGGAGTCGCGGGTGAGAAGGTCGGGTTCGGTGGCGGCGAACCGGGCCTCGAGGAAGGCGGTGCGGTCGGCGACGGAATGGAACGACATGTCGGCCGCGAGCCAGTTGGTGTGCTGGGTGATGTCGAAGATGGAGACGCTCCAGCGATGGCTTTCGGCGATGTAACAGCGTCCGAGATGATCGAAGCTGAAGGCGACGGCATTGCTGAGCTGGGGTTCGGCGGCCCAGACGGAGAGATGGAATCCGGGGGCGAGCCTGAGTTGGCCGGCCTGGGTGGTGGCGGCGGCGAAATCGGGCGGCGTGACGGCGTGTTGAGCGTGTGCGAGGAGCGCCGAGAACAACAGTGCGACCGCTGCTGAGGACCGAAAACGCATGGCGCACAGGGTAAGACGGGAGAGGGGGATTTCACAGCAAAGGGTGCGAAGGGATGTTCCCGCCAGGATCGCCAAGAAACACCGGAGGAGGCTTTCCGGAACTTTGCGCTCCTGGCGTTCTTGGCGTGAAACACTGTGGGGGATCCCTTGGCACCCATTGCTGTGAATCGCCCTCCCGGCCCGCCGCCAGTTGACTCGGGATGCCGGGTTGCCCAACGTCACCGCGTTTCTCCGCCGAACATGAGCAAAAAAACCGCACCGGCCACGAACATCTCGTCGCTGCTCCACGAAGAACGGGTCTTCCAACCCCCGGCCGAGTTCTCGGCCCGCGCCCACATCAAGTCCTTCGCCCAGTATCGCCGGCTCTGGAAGGAATCGGTGGAGCATCCGGACCGGTACTGGCGCCGGGAAGCCGAGGCGGAACTGGTGTGGATCAAGCCGTTCAAGAAGGTGCTCCAGTGGAAGGAACCGGTGGCCAAGTGGTTCGTGGGCGGCCGTCTCAACGCCTCCGCCAACTGCCTCGACAAGTGGCTCGGCACGGCCCACGCCAACAAGGCCGCGCTCATCTGGGAAGGCGAACCCGCCTCCGATGGCAAACCCGGCGAGGAACGCGTCCTGACCTTCGCCCAGTTGCATCGCGAGGTCTGCCGCTTCGCCAATGTCCTCAAACGCCACGGAATCGCGCGGGGCGACCGCATCATCATCTACCTGCCGATGATCCCCGAGGCGGTCATCGCGATGCTGGCCTGCGCGCGGATCGGGGCGGTGCACAGCGTGGTGTTCGGCGG
>JANYCC010000091.1 GCA_025360495.1 Verrucomicrobiota bacterium
GGCTTCGAGGTCGACTTCGCGGCGGCACTCGCGGGTCGCCTGGGTCTCAAACCGCAATTCATCCAGAACAACTGGGACATGTTGCTCCCCGCCCTGCGCCAGGGCGGAAGTTTCGACGTCGCCGTCGCCGGCTTGGAACTCACCCCGGAGAATCGTGGCAAGGTGGCGATGAGCCGGCCTTATTTCGCCTTCGCTCAGCAACTGGTCGTCCGCAATGGCTCCTCCAATATAATCTCCCTGGGGCAATTGCGCGGCCGTCCGGTCGGCGTGCTTTCGGCCACGGCGTCCCATCGCCTGCTCGAACGGCACGGCGGGATCGACATCAAGGTCTACCAGGACAACGTGAATTATTTCCGCGACCTGGAGGTGGGCCGGTTGGACGCGGTGCTCACGGACACGCCCATCGCCCAGGTCAACCTCGCCGGCAACCTGCTCCTGCGCCGGGCCGGGCCTCCCTTCGAACCGGGTTTCTATGCGGTCGCCGTCCCCCCGGCGGACACCAACCTGCTGACGCGTGTCGATCAGGCGATCGAAGCCCTGCTTCAAGACGGCACGCTCGAACACATCTACGGCAAATATGGGCTCTGGGACCGAGGCCAGGACGCTCTGAAGACCTGGCAGCGCGGCGCCGACGTCGTGCGCGTGCAACACTCGGCCCTGCGGGAATGGGCCACCTACCTGCCGCTGTTGTTGCGGGCATCGGTCACGACCGTGTGGGTCACCTGTGCCGGCATGGCGCTGGCGGTGGTGTGGGGACTGGGGCTCGCGCTCGCGCGATTGTATGGGCCGGCCCCGGTGCGCTGGTCCGCGATCGCCTATATCGAGGTGTTCCGGGGCACGCCCCTGTTGCTCCAGATTTACTTCATCTATTTCGGGCTTTCCCAACAGTTCGGGCTCCGCCTCAGCGCCGGGTTCGCCGCCGTGCTCGCCCTCGGCCTGAATTATGCCGCGACCGAGGCGGAGAATTACCGGGCCGGCATCCAGGGCGTCCCCAAGGGCCAGATGGAGGCCGCCCTCGCACTCGGCATGAGGCGTCGGACCGCACTCCGCCGCATCCTCCTGCCGCAGGCCCTCCGCATCAGCCTGCCCTCGGTCACCAACGACTTCATCGCGATGTTCAAGGATTCGTCGATCGTGTCCGTCATCGCATTGGTGGAGCTCACCAAGGAATACCAGATCCGGGCCATCGACACCGGGGATTATATAGGGCTGGGCCTGTTGACCGCCGGGATTTATTTCGCCCTGAGCTATGCCGCATCGCTCGCCGCCCGCGCCCTCGAACGCCGCCTCCACCATGATCACCGTTGAAGGTCTGACCAAGCGTTTCTCCACCCAGACGGTCCTCGATGGCGTCAACCATCGCCAGGACCGCGGACACTCCGTCGTGCTGATCGGGCCCAGTGGTTGCGGCAAGACCACGTTTCTGCGCTGTCTCAACCAACTGGAGACGCCCGACGCCGGCCGGATCACGATCGCGGACGTCACCGTGGCGGCGGACGGGCCGGTGAATCGCGAATCCCAGCGTCAACTGCGGCTCCGTGCCGGGATGGTGTTCCAACAGTTCCACCTGTTTCCGCATCTCACGGCCCTGGAAAACGTGATGGAGGCGCCCATCCAGGTGCTCCGCCGTTCCCGGGCCGAGGCCGAGGCCGAAGCCCATGCGCTGCTCGCCAAGGTCGGACTCGCCGACCGCGCCGGCCACCGACCCGCGCAACTTTCCGGCGGACAGCAACAGCGGGTCGCGATCGCCCGGGCGCTGGCGATGAAACCGGCCGTCCTGCTGTTGGACGAACCCACCAGCGCGCTCGACCCGGAACTGCGCGAGGAGGTCCGGAACGTCCTGCGCCAGCTCGCCGACGAGGGCGGGACGATGCTCACGGTGACGCACGACATGCAATTGGCGCGCGACATCTCGGACACCGTGCTGTTTTTCCATGGCGGCAACATCGTGGAATCGGGTCCGCCGGCGCAGGTGTTCGGGGAACCGCGCCACGAACGCACCCGGGAATTCCTGCGTTCGGTGCACGGGTGACGTTTCGTTTCCGATAGGCGACGGTGGCTCGTCGGCATTGCCGTCGACCCTGCATTGGGGTATGCAAAAGGTCCGTCGTTTCAACGCAGCAAGAACCGCAGACCTGTCGCATCATGGCCAACCCCTGGACTGGAAAAGGCAACCCGTACACCCGCAAGGAGGTCATCGAACGCCTCCGCGCCACCCTCAAGAAGGGGGACGCCCTCATCGCCGCCGGTGCCGGAACCGGCATCAGCGCGAAGTTCATCGAGCGCGGCGGGGCCGACCTCATCATCATTTATAATTCCGGCCGCTTCCGCATGATGGGCCATGGCTCCACCTGCGGCCTGATGGCTTATGGCGACGCCAACGCGATCGCCATGGAGATCGGCGAATACGAGGTGCTGCCGGTGGTGGAGGACGTGCCGGTGATCTGCGGCGTCCATGCCACCGACCCGCGCCGCCGCATGTGGCACTGGCTGCTCCAGGTGAAGGAGATGGGTTTCAGCGGGGTGAACAATTTCCCCACGCACACCATCGTCGACGGGCATTTCCGCGGGGTCCTCGAGGAGACCGGCATGAGCGTGCAAAAGGAATATGAGATGATCGCGCTCGCCCGTCGCATGGACCTGTTCTCCATCGTCTATGTCGGTTCCCCCGACGAGGCGGTCGAGATGGCCAAGGCCGGCGCGGACGCCATCATCGCGCATGTCGGGACGACGGTCGGCGGATCCATCGGGGTCCGGAACGCGGTGATCAGCTGGGATGACACCATCAAACGGACGCAGGAGATCATCGATGCCGCGAGCCGGGTGCGGAAGGACATCTTCTTCCTGTGCCATGGCGGGCCGATCAACACGCCGGAGGATGCGAAGCGCGTGCTGGACCGCACGACGGCCGTGGGATTCGTCGGTGCCAGTTCCCTGGAGCGGATGGGGGTGGAGGCGTCGCTCACGAACCTCACGCGGGAGTTCAAGAAACTGAAGGTGGCGCCGGCGGGAAAACCGGTGCGCAAAAAGCGGTAGGCCAGCCACACCGTGGGCGCCGACGGCAGGAGGCTCACTTCCCGGGTGGCGGCGCGCCGCCAGGCTCGTCAGATGGAATCTGACCGTCCCGCCGCCCGCTCGCAAGGTGGGTGGGGCGCACCTTCCGAGATAGGACACGCGACCCGTGGCGTCGAGGTGCGGGCCTGCGCGGCAGCGTCTTGGAGTGCGGTAGTCCACTGCCGCTCTGAACCCTTCGCGCTGGCAACAACCGACTTCCAATCCACCCAAGCCCCCGTCGGAAAGCGCCAGGGGACTGGCGCACTCCAAGACGCCATGCACCGTGGGGGTGCCTA
>JANYCC010000004.1 GCA_025360495.1 Verrucomicrobiota bacterium
ACTTCGTCGGCCACGGAATGGTCGCCGCCGAGGTGCGAGGCGGATCCCACCCGGCCTGCGTAGCCGACGAGGTACGAGGCGGATCCGGACAGGCATGGCAGATCCGCCTCCTCACGTCGGCGGCTACATTTTTGGCCTTCAATCCGGCGGGGCTTGGGTAAGGTGGCACCGTGCCGCCGAATTCCGCCCCTGCATCGCGTCGTGCCCAAGGGCCTCTGCTGGTCCTGGGTATCTTCGTGTTCATCCTCGCCATCGCCGCGACCGCTTGGTGGTCCCACTCGCCGTCCGAGGGCGATGAGGCGCGTTTCGCCAACCTGATGGGGTCGGGCCGCACTTTCTACGATCACGGCGATGCGAACCGGGCCATCGACGTCTTCGAACAGGCCCGGGGCATGAACCCGGCGAATCCGGACGTGCATCTCAACCTCGCCAACGCGTTTTTGCTCGCGAACCGGCCGGAATTGGCGGCCACCCACGCCGGAGAGGCCGCCCACCTCGAACCCAACAACCCCGCCGCCCATTATGTCCTCGGTTGCGCCCTGCTCCGGCAAAACCAGTACTCCAATGCCGTCCAGGAACTCCAACTCTCCAAGGACATCGACCGCACCGTCAATGCCGTCAGCTTCCAACTCGGCCGCGCCTATGCCGGATGGGGCCGTTTTCAGGACGCCGCCGACCAATTCGCCGAGGTGACCCAGTTCGAGACCAACCATCCTTCCGCCCATTATCAACTGGGCCAGATGCTCCAGCGCCTGGGCAAACCCGACGAGGCCGCCAAGGAGATCGCCGCCCATCAGGCCGCCACCGCCGGACGCCAGACCTCCGCGGATAACCCGTCGGTCTTCGAACGCTGCGTCCACACCGAGATCCGTTCCCCGGCCAGCCTCGAACAACCCGACCGCCAGGGGATCGCCGTCCGGTTCATCGACCAGACCGCGTCCGCCTTCGGTCCCGCCGCCGCCACCTTGCACGGCCCCCTTGGCACCTTGGATGTGAACCGGCGCGGTTGGAATGACCTCGTCGCCTTCGAGACCAATGGCGCCCTGCGGTTGTTGTGGAATTCCAACGCCGTCTTCTCGGCACGCGCGGATCCCCTGGCGGTGGCGACGGCCGGAATCCCGCGCACGCTGGCCGTCGGTGACCTCAACAACGATCGCTATGAAGACCTCGTGGTGGCCGGCGACCGGGGCACGGCGATCGTCCGGCTCGCCACCAACGGCGCGTTGTCCGATGTCACCCGGATTTCCAACCTCGCCACGAACCCGGCGGTGACGGTCGCCGTCGCGGATTGGGAATTCACCGGCAAACTCGGTCTCCTCGCGCTCACCCCGTCCGGCGGATTCCGCCTGTACCGGGGGTTCGGAAACCTCGCTTTCCGTGACGCAACGGCCACGAGCGGGATTCCGGCCGGACTCGGATTCGTCACGCAGATAACGGTCGATGATTGGAACAACGATGATCTGCCGGATGTGCTGTTGACGCGCCGGGGTCAACCTCCGTTGGTGCTGTTCAACCAACGCGGGGGCCGGTTCTCCCCCGCCGATCCGGCCCCCGACTGGCCCGCCGCCCGTGCCCTTGCCACCGGCGATCTCAACAATGACCTGCGCACTGACATCGCCCTGCTCGGGGACCAGTCCATCGATGTCTATCTCGGCGGACTGAAGGAACCGCGCCGCCTGGCCGCCCGGGACAATCATTTCACCGGGCTGCGTTTCCTGGATTATGACAACGACGGCTGGCTCGATCTGGTGGCCTGGGGGACCGACGGTCTCCGCGTCTGGCGCAACCGCGGCCGGCTCGGTTTCGAGGACACGACCGCCGCCTTGGGGTTGGGCGGGCTCGGGCCGATCGCCGGGGTGTTGGCGGCCGATTTCGACCAGGACGGCGACATCGACCTCATCCTCGACACCGGCGCGCAGGGACTCCGTTTCCTGCGCAATGACGGCGCCAACGTCCACGGCATGGTGAAGGCCCGCCTGCTGGGCAACCGTTCCAACGCCAGCGGCCTCGGCACCCGCATCGAACTCGCCGCCGGGGGTTGGCGCATCCTCCGCACGGTCCAGCAGTTGCCCGTCGAGATCGGGGTCGGACGTCGCACCAAGCTCGACACCCTCACGGTGCGCTGGTTCGACACCCAGCTCCCCAACGTCGAGGTGACGGTCGACAGCCGCACGATCCTGAACCTGCCGGAACTGACCGTCCCCACCGGTTCGTGCCCCTATCTTTATGCCTGGGACGGTTCGCGAAACCGGTTTGTGACCGACCTGTTGGGGGCGTCGCCGGTGGGACTTCCGGTGGCCCACGGACATTATATAGAAGCCGATCCCGAGGAATTGGTCCGGATCGGCGACACCCGGGATTTCGTGCCCGTCGACGGACGTTACCGGCTCCAGGTCACCGAGGAATTGCGCGAGATATTATACCTCGATGCGGTCCGGATGGTGGTGGTGGACCACGACCCCGGCGTGGAGGTCCACCCGACCAGCAAGCTGCGGCCGGAACGCCCCTTTCCACCGCATGAACTGGTCGCGCTTCGACGGCCGCGCGGGCTGCGTCACGCCGAGACCCTGGAAGGCCGCGACGTGACCGCCACCCTCACCCGGAGCGATGGCGACCGGGTCTCGCCGCCGCAACCCTTCGGTGAGGGTTACCGGGGACTGGCCGCACCGCATGGGGTGGTCCTTGATTTCGGGCCGTTGAATCCCGCGGAACCGCTCTGGCTGGCGCTCGAAGGCTGGCTGCGGTTCGGCGGCGGGATGGCCAACATCGCGGCATCCGAACGGGAGGATTTCGGGTTTCCGTTCCCCACGCTCGAGGCGGAGACCGCGGACGGCCGTTGGACCCGAGTTGACGTGGTGGTCGGGGCGCCGGCCGGAAAGACCAAGACGATCATCGTCGATCTCGGCGGACGCCTTCCCACCGGGACACGACGCCTGCGCCTCACCACGTCCTTCGAGATTCACTGGGACCGCATCGCCCTCTTGGAAGCGGCGGGTCCGGGCACCTTCCACCAGTCGCGGTTGGATCCCGTGCGGGCCGATCTGCATACGCGGGGCTATAGCGCATTCGCCGACCGGCCTTGGACGGAGCCCCTGACCCCGGTGTATGAACGGATGTTGCCGGGACCGAACTGGCGGATCACGCCGACCGGTTGGGCGACGCGACCGGGGGACGTCCGGGAGTTGCTCGTCGCCCGGGACAACGGCCTGGCGATCGTGGCCGGCGGAGACGAACTCACCTTGGAATTCGATGCCGCCAAGATTCCTGCGCCTGCGCCGGGAATGGTTCGGGAATTCTTTCTCTGGAGCGTGGGTTGGGACAAGGACGCCGACTATCACGTGGCCGCCGGAACGACGATCGAACCGTTGCCTTGGGATGGGATGGACGACCAGCGCCACGGGATGGAAGAACGGCCCAAGTTCCCATCCGACGTGTTGCACGAGCGCCATAACACGCGTTGGATCGGGCCGAAGACCCATGTGCGGCGGTGAGCGGAGGCGGTACAAGTCGGTCCCCCTCTCCCCGCGAGGAACGAGCGGGAAGAGGGCCGGGGAGAGGGGTCGGCCAGCCGTGCAGTTTCTCGTACTCGCGCTTCTCGTCCTCGGCCCTCGTCCTCGAATCGGGCATGGAGGCTTCGAACACGAGACGCGAGGACGAGACGCGAGGACGCAGACCCGCCTCCTCTCCCCCACCCTCCTCCTTCGTTCCTCAGGAAGAGAGGGAGTCGGTGCCGCACCCGAAGCGCATTCCCATGCGCTCCTACGTCGCTCCCCCTCTCCCCGCGAGGAACGAGCGGGAGAGGGCCGGGGAAAGGGGTTTCCTCCTCCCATCGCGCAGCCATATTGACATCATGAATACATCCAGCCTGCTGATCCGATCCCTGGCCATCGCCACACTCCTCTCCGGGCCAATCCTCGCCGCCGACCTTCATCTCGCTGCGGTCGCCGTGAATGAACTCGGGCTGGACCTCCACCGGCGATTGGCCCGGGGCGACGCCAATCTTTGCCTCTCACCCTATTCGATCCAAACCGCACTCGCCCTGGCCTATGCCGGGGCCGAGGGCAAGACCCGCGAGGAAATGGCCCAGGTGCTGCACTATCCGCAGGACGACAGTGCACTGCAGGCGTCCTTCGCGGATATCCGGCATTCCTTGGAGGCAATGACCGCTGCCACCACCGAACGCGCGGCGAAATTGAAGGACCGCGGCGGGTCCGGCGAACCGGTCACCCTGACCGTGGCCAACCGATTGTTCGGCCAGTCGGGATACGGTTTCCGCGCCCCTTTCCTCGCGCTGCTGAAGGACACCCAGGAAGCGCCGTTCGAAACGCTCGATTTCATCAAGGACGCTGCGGGTGCCACCCGCCACATCAACGGCTGGGTCGGTGAGCAGACGCACCAACGCATCCCCAATCTCATCCCTGAGGGAGGCCTTGACCACCGGACACGCATGGTCCTGGCCAACGCCGTCCATCTCAAGGCGCCTTGGGTCCTGCAATTTCACGCCGATGCGACCACCCCGGAGCCGTTCCACATCGGCGGCGGTGCGGGAACTGCGGTGCCGACGATGCGCCAGCAACAAAGCCTCGGGTACGCGAAACACACCGGCTATACGGCGATCAGCATTCCCTATGTCGGAGGCGAGCTCCATTTCCTGATCCTGTTGCCGGACGACGCCCGGGGCCTCAGCGCGTTGGAATCCCAATTGACGCCAAAAATGCTCGCGGACAGTTCGAAGCTCGAACGGCACGACGTGATCCTGCACCTCCCCAAGCTCAAACTTCAGCCTCCCACCGTGGCTCTTCGCGATCCCCTGATGACCCTCGGGATGAGGTCCGCCTTCGACCGGCCGAGAGGCAGCGCGAACTTCGACCGCATGGCCCCGCGTCAACCGGACGATTACCTATACATCTCGCAGGTGTTTCACCAGACGTTCCTCGAGGTGGATGAAAAGGGCACCGAAGCCGCCGCTGCGACCGCCGTGGCGATGGCCGTGCCGACCTCCATCCGGGTGGATCCGCCGAAGCCGATCGAGGTGAAGGTGGACCGGCCCTTCGTCTTCGCGATCCAGCATGGTCCCAGCGGCGCCTGCCTGTTCCTGGGACGCGTGATGGATCCGAGGGGGGGCGATAAATGACGAATGTCGAATGTCGAATGTCGAGTCAGCCGTGCCCGGGACGGGGCGACCGGAGCGTGACCCCCCGCGTTCCGCGTCCCACGCACCGCGGACCATTGGTCATTGGTCATTGGTCATTGGTCATTGGTCATTGGTCATTCGTCCCTGGTCATTCGTCATTCTTGATTCCCCTCGAATCCCAACCTCCCTACGATTAGTGGTTCATGAGTGACCCAGTCCGCGCCGATGGCCGCCGCAGCGACCAACTCCGGCCCCTGCGCTTTCAGAATGGCATCGCCCCGCATGCCACCGGTTCCACCCTGATCTCGTTCGGGCACACGCAGGTCATCTGCGGCGTCACCATCGACGAGGCGGTGCCCCGGTGGATGCAGGCCCAGAAGATCACCGGCGGATGGGTCACCGCGGAATACTCGATGCTCCCGTACTCCACCCTCGACCGCAAAGCCCGCGACATCTCGAAGCTCAAGCTCGACGGGCGTTCCCAGGAAATCCAACGGCTCATCGGCCGTTCCCTGCGGGCGGCAATCGATCTCGAAAAGCTCGGTTCGCGCACCGTGTGGATCGATTGCGACGTCCTCCAGGCCGATGGCGGCACCCGCACCGCCTCGATCACCGGCGCCTACGTCGCGTTGCATCTCGCCCTCGCCCGGCTGGTTTCCGAGGGCAAGTTGGCCGCCCTGCCCCTGCGCAGTGCCGTCGCCGCGGTCAGCATCGGGATCTGCGACGGCGTCCCGCTGCTCGATCTCGCCTACACCGAGGATCGGGATGCCACGGTGGACCTGAACCTGGTGATGAACGGGGCGGGCGAATTCATCGAGCTGCAGGCTTCGGGTGAGGAATCCACCTTCAGCGAGGAGCAATTGGCGGCGATGCTCAAAGTGGGCCGGACCGGGATCCAGGAACTGTTCGCGTTCCAACGGCAGGCCCTGGCCACGGTCTCCGCATGAAGACCAGCCTGTTCCTCCTGCGACATGCCGAGGTCGAGGACAAATATCATCGGGTCTTCGGCGGCAGCATCGACATGGGCTTGTCCGCGCGCGGGCATCACCAGGCGGATGCCCTCGCCAACTGGCTCAAGCGCCACACGTTCGACGCGGTTTACGCCAGCCCGATGCAACGGGTGCAACTCACGCTGGCCCCGTTCCGTCCGAACTTTTCCGGAACCCCCGTCCCTGTCGACAATCTCCGTGAGGTGCATTTCGGCGATTGGACCGGATGCGGTTGGGACGAAGTCGCCGAACGGTTCGGGATGAGCGCCTTTGATTGGTTGCAACACATGGAGGCGGACCTCATCCGTGGCGCGGAACCGATCAACGACTTCCGGAGGCGGGTGTCCGATGCCCTGCAGTTCATCATCGACCAACATCCCGGGGAACGGGTCGCCGTGTTCGCTCATGGCGGCGTGATCCGGATGGCATTGTCCCATCTGCTGGGTCTGCCAATGCGGAAATTCGAGCATTTCGAAATCGATTATGCGAGTGCCACCTGGCTGGACGTGGGCGAGGTGAAGGCGGGACGGGCGCGCAACGAAATCCAATTGTTGAACTTCACCCCATGGCGCGACCTCTAGGCCATCCGCTCCTCCAGATCGCCGTCGCCACCAACCCAGTGGCCGAGGATGCCGTGTCGGCATTGATCGAACGGGAGACCGGCCTGACCCCGGGCATCCACGCCGATGTCGACACCGGCGCCGTCACGGTCTCCACCTTCGCCTCCCCCTCGCCAACGGAAGCGCGGGAATTGCGGGCCCGCCTGCGCGAGGGCATCCAAGCCTTGGGCGGTTTCGGATTGGACCCCGCGCCCGGTCGTATTTCCCTGCGCCGCGTTCCGGCCCGCGACTGGAGTGAATCCTGGAAACGGCATTTCAAGCCGATCGACATCGCCGGGCGCCTGTTGGTGAAGCCGACGTGGAACCGGCGACAGACCCGGCCCGGGCAGGCGTTGGTGTTATTGGATCCCGGGCTGAGCTTCGGCACCGGCCAGCATGCCACCACCCGTTTCTGCCTCGAACAACTCGTGGCGGCCCGACTCCCCGGCACGACCCAATCCCTCCTCGACATGGGAACCGGCTCGGGAATCCTGGCCCTGGCCGCGGTGAAGCTCGGTTATGGACCGGTCGAGGCCTTCGATTTTGACCCCGACTGTGTCCGCACCGCCCGGACGAATGCGGAGCTCAATGGCATCCGCGAAATCGACTTTCGCGAGGACGATGTGACCCGGCTGCCGCGTCGACCGGCGCGCCGCTTCGACGTGGTCTGCGCCAACCTGATGCACGATCTCCTGATGGCGAAATGCGCTCGGATCGGTGGGCGGGTGGCGGTGGGCGGAAGGCTGGTGTTGGCCGGGATCCTGACGGTGCAATTTGGTCGGGTGGCCGGGGTTTATAAGGCGGCGGGTTGGAAGCTGGACCGGGACCGGACCGAAGGGGAATGGCGCTCCGGAAGTTTCCAGCGCGGCTGAACCGGCTGGTTTTTTTACGCGAAGGGGTCTTCGGTAGGGCGAGGTTCCACCCGAGCCGCCCGGGAAGATTCCCACACGCAAGATCCACGGGTGCCCCTGCCCAAGAGGATGAGGCATTCCCGGACTTCGCACCCTTGGCACCCTTTGTTGTTCCAGTCTTCCGCCCGTTTTTCCACATATTTCAACACGACCCGCTTTGGCGTCCCGGGCGTTCCTGACGTGAAAAGACCATGGATTCCTTCGGCCGTTCTTGAAATGGCGGCGTCCGCGACTCAGCTTTGCGGCAGCCATGAAGTTGATCCTGTCCACCCACAACGTCACGTTGACGGACGCCATCGAGCAGCACGTCCTGGAGAAGCTCGAAAAGCTCGAACACATCGACCGCTGGTTGTTGGACGCGCGGGTGACCTTGGAGAAGGACCACACCGCCCATTCCCCGGACAACATGTTCAAGTGCGGCATCCGTGTCGGCATCCGGGGCAACGACCTTTACGCGGAGGATTGCGAAGCCGACCTGTACGCGGCGATCGACCTGACCATCCGGAAGCTCAGCCAGCAGATCCGCAAGAAACACAACAAGGCCAAAGCCAAGAAACACACCGACGCCGCAGCCAAGAAGGAACGGCGCCGCAGCGCCTGAAGCCCTTCCCACGGCCCCGGGGCCGCCCCGTGTCATCGCACCCGCAGGGAACCGGAATCCGCTCATGATCCTGCGGTCGCGCTTTGTTGTGCCCGTCAGCGGTCCTCCGATCCACGATGGTGCCATCGTGGTTTCGGAGGGACGGATCCTGGCATTGGGAAGCTGGCCCGACATCGCCGCCGGCACCGGGCCGGGCCCCATGGTCGATCTCGGGGAGACGATCGTCCTGCCCGGATTGGTCAACGCGCATTGTCATCTGGATTATACCGGCTTGGTCGGGATGCTCGCGCCACCCCGCAATTTCCCGGATTGGATCAAGTCGATCCTGGCGGCCAAGGCGGGCTTTTCGGATGCCGATTTCACCACGTCCTGGCATACGGGGGCCGTTCAGTTGGTCACCTCGGGCACGACCACCGTCGCCAACATCGAGACCATGCCGGCCGGCTTGGCGGAACGTCGGGCCGCCACCCCCCTGCGACTCCATTCGTTCCTGGAATTGACCGGGGTCCGTCAGCAGCGCGATCCCGTATCCTTGGTCGCCGAAGCCATCGCGACATTGGATCGTTGCCGGAGCGGACCGGGCGCGGTCGGCCTTTCCCCACACGCGCCCTATTCCACCCTGCCCGCCCTGTTCCGCGAGGCCGCCCAAGCCGCCCGGAAACGCGGTTGGAAGCTCACCACCCATCTCGCCGAATCCCTGGCTGAGTTCGAGATGTTCATGTTCCGGCGCGGGCCCATGTTCGATTGGCTTCATGGCCAACGCCCCTGCGAAGATTGCGGCCTGGGCTCACCCATCCAACACGCCGCCGTCCATGGCCTCCTGGGTCCGGACCTCCTCGCCGTCCATGTCAATTACCTGTGGGACGAGGATGCCGCACTGCTCGGTCGCACCGGGGCTTCCGTGGTGCATTGCCCGCGTTCCCATGATTATTTTCATCACCAACATTTCCCTTCCGATCCCCTCATCGCGGCCGGGGTGAATCTTTGCCTGGGCACTGACAGCCTCGCCAGCGTCCGCACCGAACCCGGCCGGCGTTCCACCCTGTCGCTGTTTGACGAAATGGCGATGCTGGCCGCCCGCGACAACACCCTGGCCCCGGAAACCATTTTGCGATGGGCCACCGTCCATGGAGCCCGGGCGTTGGGTCTGGAAGGGATGATCGGCCAACTGAGTCCGGGCGCGCATGCCGATCTCATCGTGTTGCCCGCCCCGGCCGGGATCGGGTTGGTCGCGGAAGAAATCCTCCACCATCAGGGTCCGGTGCTGGCCTCCATGATCGGCGGCAATTGGGTCTGGCACCGGCCGGGTTATGAACCGGCCGGGCTTGTCCTCACATGAGTCCCGGGATCACCCCGCCCGATCCGAAACCGGTGGCCGTGGTGACCGGTGCCGGCGGCGGGTTGGGTCAGGTCTTGGTGCGGACCCTGGCGGAGTCCGGTTGGCGCGTGTTCGCCGGCACCCATCTGCGACCTTTGCCGGACTTTCCCGAGGGCGTCGAACCGTTGCCCCTCGATGTGACCAACCCGGTGGAAGTGATCGCGGCGGCGCTGCGTGTGGAGTCCATCGCCGGAAGACTGGACCTGCTCGTGAACAACGCCGGGATCACGGCGGATCGGCTCCTGGCCCACTTGGATATAGAGGCTTGGGACCGGGTGTTGGCGGTGAATCTGGACGGGGCGTCGCGCTGTGTCCGGGCGTTCCTGCCACTCTTGGTGCGCCAATCTGACGGGCACATCGTGAACATTTCCAGTCATGCGGCGCATGGTGGGGCGGGCCAGGCGGCCTATGCGGCCGCGAAAGCAGCCCTGTTGGGATTCACGCTGGCGCTGGCCCGGGAGCTCGGCCCCCACAATGTGCGGGTCAATGCGATCCTACCCGGCGTGCTGGC
The DNA here is from genome assembly GCA_025360495.1 of Verrucomicrobiota bacterium. GTDB lineage: Bacteria > Verrucomicrobiota > Verrucomicrobiia > Limisphaerales > UBA9464 > UBA6176. Next base: position 10,124 of record JANYCC010000004.1, read on the forward strand.
CACCGTGATGACCTCGGATTTGTCCCGGGAACGACTCGTCGAATTGACCGCCGCCAACGCCTTGGGACGTTTGAATGAGGCCGGCGAAGTCGCGCGATTCATCGTCCATCTGGCATCGACCCGGAACATTTCCGGCCAAGTCTTCAGCCTCGACAGCCGGCCCTCGCGGTGGGCCTAGGGATTGGGATGGGCCGCGATTTCGCACCGCAGCCAAGGCGCATTCCCATGCGCTGCTACAGGGTCCCCCTCGCCCCGCGAGGAACGAGCGGGGAGAGGGCCGGGGAGAGGGGTTGGTCAGGAATCAGGAATCAGGAATCAGGAATCAGGGGTCAGCAAGTCAGCCGTACAGCGCTCGTACTCGTGTTCTCGTCCTCGGCCCTCGGCCCCCTCGAATCGGGCATGGAGGCTTCGAGGACGAGACACGAGACACGAGGACGAAGACCCGCCTCCTCTCCCCCACCCTCCTCCTTCGTTCCTCAGGCAGAGAGGGGGCCGGCGACGCAGCCACGGCATCTTTCAAATCAGTCTCGGTCTCGGACACGCCTCACGATAGCCTGCTTCCATGCCGTCGCTGACGGAAGACCTCGACGTACGTCTCGCTGAATTGCGGGCGGCCGGGTTGCACCGCGAACTCCGCCGCATCGATTCCCGCCAAGGCACGCGGCTGCACATCGACGGCCGGGAGTTGGTCAATTTTTCCTCCAACGACTACCTCGGTCTCACCGGACACCCGGCCCTGGCCGAGGCCGCGTCCCGTGCCCTGCGTGATTGGGGCTGCGGTTCCACCGCTTCGCGATTGGTCTGCGGTTCGCTCGCGCCCCACCACGAACTCGAGGCCCGGCTCGCCGATTGGAAACAGACCGGCGCCGCCCTCAGTTTCGCCACCGGTTATTCCGCCGCCCTGGGCACGATCCCCGCCCTGGTCGGCACCGGAGACATCGTCGTCGTCGACCGTTTGGTGCACGCCTGCTGCGTCGATGCCGCCCGCCAGAGCGGTGCCCAGTTGCGCGTGTTCCGACATAATGACCTGGCACGACTGGCGGACATCCTGAAGTGGGCGGATGGCCTCGGCCGCAACCCGCGTCCCCGGGTGCTCGTCGTGACGGAAAGCGTTTTCAGCATGGACGGCGACCGCGCCCCATTGCGGGAATTGGTGGAACTGAAGGACCGTCACGGCGCGTGGCTGATGCTCGATGAAGCGCACGCCGGGGGGTTGCTGGGCACACGCCGCGCCGGCCTGGCGGACGCCGAAGGATTGACCGCACGGATCGAGGTCCAGATGGGCACCCTGGGCAAGGCGCTCGGATGCGCCGGGGGCTATATCGCGGGCAGTTCCAGCCTGGTCGAATTCCTTATAAACCGCGCCCGCACCCTTATATTCTCGACCGCACCGCCGCCCTCCACGGTGGCCGCCGCATCGTGCGCCATCGATTTGGTCCGCGGACCGGAGGGTGCCGAACGTTGTCTCCGGACCTGGTCCCTCGCCGAAGGCCTTGCCGCCGGTCTCCCCCCTTCGGCCCAGCCCGCAACACCCGCCAGCGCCATCCTGCCCTGGCACGTGGGGGATGAACGACGGGCGGTCCGACAGGCCTCCGCGCTGCGCGATGTCGGTTTCTTCGTCCCCGCCATCCGTCATCCCACGGTCGGACGCGGTGCGGCCCGGTTGCGCTTCACCGTCACCGCCGCACACACTCCGGAGGAGGTCGCCCGGGTGACCGCGGCCTTGAGTACATTGACCCTTTCCCTGTGAAGACCACCGATCCCGTCGCGCGTCTCGACCACGCCCACGTCTGGCATCCGTTCACCCAGATGCGGGACTGGCTGCGTCAGGAACCCGTCGTGTTGATGCGCGGTCGCGGGGCCCGGCTCTGGGCGGCGGATGGCCGGGAGTATCTCGACGCCAATTCCTCGATTTGGACCAATCTTCACGGGCATCATCATCCCCGGATCAACCGGGCCATCACCCGGCAACTGGCACAGGTCGCGCACACATCCGCCCTCGGTCTTGCGAGCGAACCGGCAAGCCGGCTGGCCGCCGAATTGATCGCCGCCACCCGCGTCCGACGCCCCCTTCCCGCGGTGCGCAAACCAGCCCTGACCAAGGTGTTCTTCAGCGACGACGGCTCCACCGCGATCGAGACCGCGCTCAAGCTCACCTATGAATATGCGCGCCGGACCCGTGGACCGGATCATAAGCCACGATTCCTTTCAATGCAGGGCGCTTACCACGGGGACACGGTCGGCGCGGTTTCGGTCGGACACATCAGCCTGTTTCATGCCGCCTATAAGGGTCTTCTGTTCCGCACCGATGCCGTGATGGCGCCTTATTGCTATCGGTGTCCTTATAACCGCGCCCGACCGGAGCGGATGGATGCGAGATTGCACCGGCGCTGCCAATGGGAATGCGTGGACCAGGTCGCACGCCGTCTGGAGACCGCGCGACGGGCCGACCGTCCTTATGCCGGCTTCGTGTTCGAACCGCGGATACAGGGTGCGGCGGGGATGATCCCCCAACCCGACGGCTGGCTACAACGCGTCGCCGAACGGGTGCGCGACCACGGGGCGTTACTCATCGCGGACGAGGTGATGACGGGCTGCGGACGCGCGGGAGGCCCGGGAATATTGGCCAGTCAGGAGGAAGGCGTGACTCCGGACCTGGTGGCGCTGGCCAAAGGTTTGACCGGGGGCTATCTGCCAATGGCCGCAACGCTCACGACGGAGGCCGTGTTCGCGGCATTCCTGGGGGAATATGGGGAATTCAAGACCTTCTTCCACGGACATAGCTATACCGGCAATCAACTCGGGGCGGCCGCCGCACGGGCCAGTCTGGAGTTGGTGATGGCACCGGAGGGACAGCGCCGGCGCGAACGGTTGGCGGGTTGGCTGGATGAGGACCTGAAGACACTCTGGGCGCACCCCCAAGTCGGCGACATCCGACGGGTCGGACTGGTTGCCGGCATCGAACTGGTGCGCGATTGGACGAAGCGAACCCCCTTCAACCTGAAGGAGCAGGCGGGAATCCGGGTGTGCGCCGCGATGGCCCGACGGGGCGTCCTCACGCGGCCGATCGGCAACGTGGTGGCGCTGCTGCCCCCGTATGTCACGACGCGGACCGAACTGCGGAAGATGGTCGGAGCGCTCCGGGACGCATTGTGCGAGGTGTTCGGGACCGTCGATTCCTAGCGCAGTCCGGTCCCCCTCGCCCCGTGAGGAACGAGCGGGGAGAGGGCCGGGGAGAGGGGTTGGACAGGAATTAGAGGTCAGGGGTCAGTAGTCAGTAGTCAGTGGTCAGCAAGTCAGCAAGTCAGCGTATAGCGCTCGTACTCGTGTTCTCGTCCTCGGCCCTCGTCCTCGATCGGGCATTGGTCATCGAGGACGACACGCGAGGACGAGACACGAGCACGAGGACCCGCCTCCTCTCCCCCACCCTCTCCTCCTTCGTTCCTCAGGAAGAGAGGGAGTCGGTGCCGCAGCCAAAGCGCATTCCCATGCGCTGCCACGTCACCAAGAAATCACGGCCGGGACTTCGCCCGGAGCAGGCACCACGCCCACACGGAAAGTGCGCCCGCCAGAATTCCAAGCGCCGCCATGCCCACATAGTACCCCGGCTGAGTGGCCAACAAAGACCGCTCCGAAACGGCTCTCACGAGATGCATCGCGGCCATCACGCCGAAAAGGATGCCGGTGGCGATGAGATAACATTTCATGGTGATTCCATTCGTGGTGGGACCCCAGGCGAGTGGTCTTCACCGTGCACGTCCAGACATGGGGTCAATAAGGCTTCCTCCAGAAATGAACAAGACCCAAGGCGGCAGGAGTCGGAAACCGGGCGCATCTCCGGGTTGTGGGTGGGAATACCGCCGGGATATTGAACAGCAAAGGGCGCAAAGGGCGCGGAAACGTCTCCTCAATAAACAGAGATCCTCCCCACGGCGGAGTGCACACGGTGCATTTCCGCGGCTCCAGTCGTTCACGGGCTTCGTGGCCCTGGCACCCTTGGCACCCTTTGTTGTTCATTCCTCTTTCCCCCGCCCCGCCCACCCGTTAGCCATCTGCCGCCGCCCATGAAATCCTCCGTCCTCCTCGTCGAATGCGCCGACCGCCCCGGCCTCGTCCATGCCATCTCCGGCACGCTGTTCCGGCACGGCCTCAATGTCGTCGGAAACCAGGAATTCGTCGACCGCCCGTCCGCACGCTTCTATATGCGCACCGAGTTCGACGGACCCATCGATGCCCCCGCACTCCTCGCGGACATCCGCACCGCGCTCCCGCCCGACGCCGATGTCCGCCTGTCCCGCCTGGAACCGAAACGGATCGTGGTCCTCGCGTCGAAGGAGCATCATTGCCTCGCCGATGTCCTCGTGCGGAACCTGTTCCGGGAATTCAACGCCGAGGTCGTGGCCGTCGCCGCCAATCACGACCTCCTCGCGCCGCTCACGCGCAAGTTCGACATCCCCTTCCATCTCGTCCCCTCGACAGACCGGTCCCGGGAGGCGCATGAAGCCGAATTGCTCGGGGTGGTCGGGCGCCACGAACCGGACTTCGTCGTGCTCGCCAAATATATGCGCGTGCTCAGCCCGGAATTCGTGCGGCGCTTCCCGGCACGCATCGTGAACATCCACCACTCCTTCCTCCCCGCGTTCGCCGGCGCCCGACCCTATCACCAGGCCTTCGAACGCGGCGTCAAGGTCATCGGCGCCACCGCCCACTACGTGACGCCAGAACTGGACGCCGGGCCCATCATCGAGCAGGAGATCACCCGCGTGAGCCACCGGGACACGGTGGAGGACCTTGTCCGCAAGGGCAAGGATCTGGAGCGAATGGTGTTGTCCCGCGCCCTGCGGATGCACCTGCAGAACCGGGTTCTCACCTACGGAAACCGCACTGTCGTGTTCGAATAAAGCCATGCGGATTCCCATCCTCCAGCTTCCTCACGCCTTGGGTTTGGACCTGCCTGCCTATGCCACGCCCCTCGCTGCGGGCATGGATCTCCGCGCGGCGATTCCCGAGCAGGAATCCTGGATGCTGCAGCCGGGCCAGCGGAAGCTCGTGCCGACGGGCTTGACCATGGCCATCCCTGAGGGCTTCGAGGGCCAGGTGCGGCCCCGGTCGGGCCTAGCTTTGAAACATGGCGTGACCGTGCTGAACACCCCGGGGACCATCGATGCGGATTATCGTGGCGAAGTGGCCGTGGTGCTCGTCAATCTCGGCATGGTGGCCTTTGAGCTGCGCCGCGGTGAACGCATCGCCCAACTAATCATCGCGCCCGTGGCCCGCTGGCAATGGCGGCCTGAAAGCACCCGCGCCGCGCTCGGGGATACCCATCGCGGAGACGGCGGATACGGATCCACCGGGAATGAATAACC
>JANYCC010000108.1 GCA_025360495.1 Verrucomicrobiota bacterium
GGGGCCAATCGCGCCCTTTGCTGTTCATTTTCCCACCGGTCTTTCCGCCCCCAAACGGAAAAGGTGCCACAGCGGTCGAAGAATTCACTTTTTCTATTTTCTCTCCGCCCCCCCCGTGGTCTTATCAGGCGATCGCCCAAACGGTTGACTCCTTCGGCTCTTATATGGATTGCCGGGGACACCCCTTTCCAAAAAACTGCCGCAAATGAGTGTCGCCTGGATTCTTGCCTGGGCCGGGGCGGCCTATGCCACCGGCCTGGCGGCGGTGGTGCTCTGGCGGGCACCCCGGCATCCGGCCCATGTGTCCTTCACGATCGGCATGGTCGGATTGGCCGCAGAGTCCCCGCTCGCGGCCTTTGCCGCCGGAACATCGGACCCCCGATGGCAGATTGGATGGCTCGCGTCCACCACCCTGACCACGGTGCCATGGCTGTTTTTCAGCTTCTGCTATTCCCGGGGTGATCACCCCAAGGTCATCCGGCGTTGGGGGCCCGCCGTCCTCCTGCTGCTGGCCGGATTGGTGGCACTGATCGCCGGTTTTCACGACCAGATGATCGACCAATCCAACCCCTCACCCACGGCTCCATCCTCCGCCCTCCGATTGGGTTCCGCCGGGGTCTTCCTCAACCTGGTGGGGGTGATCGCAGGGGTCGCGATCCTGACCAATCTGGAGCGCACTTTCCGGGGTTCGGTGGGGGTCATGCGCTGGCGCATCAAGTATGTGATCCTGGGTCTGGGCACCCTGTTCGTGTTCAAACTTTTCCGGGGCAGCCAGACACTTCTATACTCTTCGGCAATCTATTCACTCCAGGCTGCGGAAGCCGGGACCCTCCTCGTCGCCTGCGGATTGATGTCCGTCGGATTGGTCCGCACCAAATTGTTCGATGTGGATATTTATCCCTCCCACTCGCTGTTGGTCCGTTCCCTGACCATCCTCCTGTCGGGAATCTATCTGGTGGTCGTGGGGATCCTGGCCCAAGTGGTCCGGTTCGTCGGCAAGGATGCCGGATTGCCCTTGCAGGCCTTCCTGATTCTGCTGGCCCTGGTCGGACTCGCCATGGCCCTTTTGTCGGAACGTTTCCGGCGAAGGCTTCACCAGTTCGTCGCCCGAAACTTCCGGCGACCGGTCCACGATTACCGGCTCAAATGGATGACCTTCACCGCACAGACCGCGGTGCAATTGGATGAAGGCCTTTTCTGCCGGGCCGTGGTCCATTGGGCGGCGGACACTTTCCGCGCCCTGTCGGTGAACCTTTGGCTGCCGAATGACGACCGGGACCGTCTCCGCCTGGGCGGTTCGACGGTGCTCACCCAGACCGGAGCCACCCATCTGGGAAACGGGACCTGTGATTGGACGCCCTTGATCCAAACGATGCTGACCCACTTGGAACCGGTGGATATCGACGCCTCCAACCAGCCTTGGTTGACCGAGCTTCGGCGCCTGAGCCCGGGGGTGTTCCCGGAGGCGGGGACCCACGTTTTCATGCCGTTGAGTGCGGACGGGGAATTCCTGGGGTTGATCACCCTCGGGGACCGGGTGGGAGGCGAACCGTTCTCAACCGAGGATCGCGATCTGCTCAAATGCGTGGGCGACCAGGTGGCCGCCGGACTGCTCAAGATCGCATTGTCCAAACGGCTCCTTGGTGCGAAAGAATTGGAGGCTTTCCAAACCATGTCCGCCTTCTTTGTCCACGACCTCAAGAACACGGCGTCGACCCTCTCGCTGATGTTGCAAAACCTGCGCGACCATTTCGGGAATCCGGAATTCCGTGAGGACGCGCTCCGGGCCGTCGGAAAAAGCGTCCAACATCTGGATGAATTGATCGGGCGTCTGAGCCAACTCCGCCAGGATCTTTCCCCCCGGCCCGTCGAAGCGGATCTGGCCGCGGTGACCCGGATCGCCATCGGTAAGGCCGGCCCCATGCCCCGGATCCAGATGGTGACGGACCTCACGCCCGGACTGCGCTGCCAGTTTGATCCGGAGCAGATCGAAAAGGTCATCCTCAACCTGGTGCTCAACGCTCGGGATGCCGTGGTGGACCAGGGGGAGATACGCGTCGGCACCGGGACTTCGAACGGTTGGGCGATCCTGTCAGTCACGGACAATGGCTGTGGAATGCCTCCCGAATTCGTGCAGCGCTCCCTTTTCCGCCCCTTCCAGACCACCAAAAAACGGGGCATCGGGATCGGCATGTTCCAGAGCAAGATGATCATGAATGCCCACCGCGGCCGCATCGAGGTGGAGAGCAGCCCCGGACGCGGCACCACTTTCCACGTGATGCTCCCGCTCACTTGATCCATAGTCCCGCCACCAAACCAACCGCTGCCTATCAATGATGAAACCCCGCCTGCTCATTGTGGACGATGACGAGGAGATCCGGTCCCAAATGAAATGGGCCCTGAACGCCGACTATGATGTCTCGCTTGCCGGTGACCGTCCGAGTGCCTTGGCGTCCTTCCGGGACCGGCGTCCAGCGGTGCTTCTGCTCGATTTGGGATTGCCCCCCCGGCCGGCCGAAACCACGGAAGGGATGGCCCTGCTGACCGAGTTGCTCGTCCTGGATCGCAGCACCAAGGTGATCATCATCAGTGGACAGAACGAGCGGACCAACGCCCTGCATGCCATCGCCGAAGGGGCTTATGATTTCCTGCCCAAGCCGATCAGCATGGAAGAGCTGAAGGTGATCCTCAAACGGGCTTTCCATCTGACCCAATTGGAACGGGAACTCGTGGACATCCGTCGGCAGATCCAGCCCGACAATTTCGAGGGCCTGCTCGGCACCAGCCCGGGAATGCAGGAAGCGTTCAAGACCATCCGCAAGGTCGCCACCACCGACGCGTCCGTCCTGATCCTCGGGGAAAGTGGAACCGGCAAGGAAATGGCCGCCCTCGCGATCCATCGACGCAGTCCCCGTCATGACGGGCCATTCGTCCCGATCAACTGCGGCGCGATCCCTGAAGCATTGCTGGAAAGTGAACTTTTCGGACACGAGAAGGGCTCCTTCACCGGGGCCCACACCCAACGGGTCGGACGCATCGAGACCGCCGCGGGGGGCACGCTGTTCCTGGATGAAATCGGCGAATTACCCACCGCGCTGCAGGTCAAGCTGCTCCGATTCCTTCAGGAACAACGCATCGAACGCGTCGGCGGCCGGGAATCCATCCCCGTCAATGTCCGGGTGGTGGCGGCCACCCACGTCGAACTCCGACAGGCCATGGCCACGGGTCGGTTCCGGGAGGATCTTTTCTACCGTTTGGCCGTGGTGGTGCTCAACCTCCCGCCGCTGCGCGAACGGGGCGGTGACATCCCGCTTCTGGCCCAGGCGTTCCTCCACAAATTCACCGCTGCCGACGGTCAACCCAAACGCCAATTCGACACCTCGTCCCTCAAGGCCCTGGAGCAGCACCCCTGGCCCGGTAATGTCCGGGAGCTTGAAAACCGGGTGAAACGCGCGGTCATCATGGCCGATGGGAACCGGCTCTCCCCAGCGGATCTGGAACTGTCCCCGGTCTCCGACACGCCCGCCGGCAACCTGAAGGAGGCCCGGGAATCCTTGGAACGAAAAATGGTCCAGGATGCCCTCCGCCGCGCCGGAGGCAAGATCACCGCTGCGGCTTCCGAACTCGGCATCAGCCGCCCGACTTTCTACGAGCTGATGGAAAAACTCGGCCTTAAGCGCGAGTGAGGTCCGGCCCGTGACTGGCTTCGGCCCAACACCTCAGACGGGAACTCCGGTTGTGTCGCTTGCCTGTATTTCTTTACATCTCATTCCATCAACTGGAACCTGTTTATCATCATGATCCTGCACCGCTATTGGAGTCAGGCAAAACCCCCGAACGTTAAATCATCTTACACTTCCGCGTAAGGGGAGCCTTCCAACCCGTTTGAATCCCAGAGGCCTCTTACTATTATGAGTTGATCTGCAATGGGTTAGAACCCACATCCCCGCCTTGGCATACCCGTTGCTTCAATAACTTTCGTTTCCGCTGCAGGGTTCAGGGTGGGAAAGGGGGCGATGAGGGTTCCATCAAAGACATCAGATCCATGCGTCTCGGCAGATGCCGCGGGCATGATGACCCGGCCGATCTTCCGACCCCATTTCCTCCGACCTCAGCCTCAGCCGAGTGGGCAAGGATTCAATCGGGCGGCACAAGTTAGGTGCACCGCATCGCCCCGAAACCCCGGGCGACCGGAGCAGTGCCTGTGGGCCGTTCCGATGCCACCCGTGGGTTGCAGAATCAGCACCTCAAAGCCCTCCTCCAGCTCGCCCTTGCCAATCACTCAAATTCAAAACACACTATCACAACTTGCTCTCCCAAACTGACAGTCCCATTGCCGGGCCTTGCCCAAACGACGTCGTGGTCCTGGATCCCGATGCCGCGATCGCAAGTGGACGTGCCTGGAAGAGGTTTGGGTGGGCCACCTTGGGCTGGACCGCACTCTGGGTCGCGCCGTTGATGGTCCTGGTGTCCTTGGCACTTCATTCCGACCTGTTTTCGCATGTGTTATTGGTCCCGATCGTGGCGGGTTACCTGATTTGGGCCGAGCGACCCGGACTCCCGCTGCCGGGCCCCCCCGCGAAACTGTTGGCAGGCCTGTTCTTGATGGCAGCTGCAGCCAGTGCGACCATCGGTTGGTTCCTGCCTGCGCGGCCGGTCCCCGATCTCCGGCTGGCATTATGGATCCTGGCCTATGTGCTCGGTATCGTCACTGCCGGAAGCCTGTTCCTGGGTCGGGCGATACTGCGATACTGCCTCTTTTCTTTCGCCTTTTTGCTGTTCTTGGTGCCCCTCCCCCAAGGTCTCGTCGATGCTTCTGAGACCGGCCTCCAACACGGCTCCGCGGAGGTCGCCGATTGGATGTTCAATGCCGCCGGGACTCCATACCTACGGGATGGCCAGTTTTTTCATCTGTCGGGACTGAGTATCGAAGTGGCCCAAGAATGCAGCGGGTTCCGATCCACGCTGGTCCTGCTCATTGTCAGCGTTCTGGCGGGCAAGCTTTTCCTCCGGACAACTTGGAAACGGATCCTGCTGATCGCGGTGATCCTTCCATTGGGTCTCGCCCGCAACGGATTCCGAATCTTCACGCTCGCGGAACTCACCGTGAATGTGGATCCCAACATCATCAATTCCGCCCTGCATCACCGTGGCGGGCCGTTGTTCTTCCTCCTCTCACTGATTCCCCTCAATCTCCTTCTGTGGGGATTGTGGCGTTCCGAACGCCTTCTTCGGGATCGCAAGATGGAGCTGAAATCACAGCCGATCCCTCCGGAGACCCGCGAACCGAAATGAATGCCAGACACCGCGACCTTGGACGGATCAGTCGACCTGATCCGGCTCACCAATCTCCTCTTTCACACCCCCGGTGTGGTTTCCCCATGATCTGGACCTTGCACACTCTCAACCGGCCTCCCCTATGACCAACAAATGCATCGGGTTGGGATTAGTGTTGCCCTTGCTTTGGCTGGCGGCGGGCACCGGATGCTCGCGCAACAAGAATCCCGAGAAATATCTGGCAAGTGCCAATCGCTTTTACGATTCCCACGAATTGGACAAGGCCCGAATCGAATACTTGAACGTCCTCAGGCGGCAACCCACGAATTCCTTCGCCATCCTGCGCATCGGCAAGATCCTGTTTCGCCAAGGCCAGCTCCAGAACGCGTATCCCGCACTTCTCGAAAGTTGCAAGCGCTTCCCGACTGACGTCGAGGCCGCCCATCAACTCGCCACTATCTACCTCGCCGGCGGCCAACCGGCATTGGCCCGCACCGAGGCCCTCCGAATCCTCACGCTCGATCCTGTCAACGAAAACGGTCTGGCCGATTTGTCCGCTTCCGCACCCACTCCCAAAGGCACCAATGACATCCAGGCCATCCAGGCCATCCAAGCCATCAACGGCGATCTCGACCGGTTCCAGAAAGCGGTCGGGGACAGGGCGGCCTTCCATGTCGCCCGCGCCCAACTCGCGCAACGGGTGGGAAACCTCAGGTTCGCAGAAGCCGAACTGAGCAAAGCCTTGACCCTCGATCCAAAATCCGTCTTTGCCCACGTCTCGAGCGCACTGTTGAGCTGGGCGAAAGGGGCCACCAACGAGGCTGAGCACTCGTTCCGCACCGCTATCCAAATCAATCCCACCGACGAAACGGTCCGATACCGGCTGGCGATATTCCTATTTCGAAACGGCCGCTTGGAGGAGCCCAAGAAACTCCTCGATGGTATCATTCATGACGCACCTGAACGCACCGGTGCCTGGACCCTGCGCGCCGAAATCGCACTCACCGAAAAGCAGTACGCCGATTGCCTCCGCCTCATCAACGGTGCCTTGGCTCAGGCCCCGTCCGACTTCGATGCCCTCCTCCTGCAAGGCAGGTTGCAAATGGCCCAGAAACAACCCGCAGAAGCCGTCCGTCTTTTGGGGTTGCTCGTGGATAGCCGGCCTCGCTCGGCGGAAGCGCTGTTCCAGCTCGCCAACGCCCAATTGCTGAATCAGGAAATCAATCCCGCCCTGGCGAGCCTCGCCCGAGCTGCGGCCCTTGATCCCAATCACATCCGGGCGATCTCGCTCTTCGCAGAAATCAATCTCGCCCGTGGACAAGCCCCCGCGGCGGTCACCGCCCTGGCCGACCTGACGCGGCGACACCCCGAATTGGTGCCTGCCCAACTCCTTCTCGGACGAGCTTACGCCATGGCTGGGCGACCGGACGACGCGTTGGCCCTCTACAAGGCACTTCGGACCACAATCCCACGGGATCCGGTGGTACCTTATCAAATCGGGTTGCTCCTGCGCCTGCGTGGCGAAACTGCCGAGGCGTGGAAGGCTTTCGCAGAATCATGGAATCTGGCTCCCGGCCAACTGGACACCCTGACCCAATTGGTCGAACTCGACCTCGCGGCCAAGGCACCCGATAAAGCGCTCTCCATGGTCCAAACCCAACTCGAACGTCAACCGAAGTCAGCATTCCTTTGGGTCCTCGCAGCCAAGGTCCATGCCGCGCGCCAAGACCGGGAGAAAGCCGAGGTCGCATTGCAAAAGGCCGTCGAACTGGAACCTGAATCGGCGCCTGCTTACCTGATGCTGGCCGAGCTCCATTTGAAGACGGGCTCTCCAAAACAATCGATCGACAACCTGGACGATTTGCTCCGCAAGAGCCCGACCAACCTGAGCGCCCTGACGTTGAGCGGAATCATCCATGCCGGGCTGGGCAATTATGACGATGCCCAGCGGTCTTATGAATCCGCATTGAGGATCAATCCCAATTCGGTGCTGCTTCTGAACAACCTGGCCTACCTCCTCTCCGAACACCGCGATCGCCCTGAGGAGGCTTATGTCCATGCCAAAAAGGCCCATGAGTTGGCTCCGGACAATACCGACATTTCCGACACCCTCGGCTGGATTGAGTATCGTCGCGGACATTATCGAGAAGCCCTGCAATTATTGTCCGAGGTGCAGGAGAAGTTGGCTGACCGACCGGAAGTCGGGGCCCCCGAGGCCGAGGCTCACCTCGGATTGACTCTTTATATGATGGACCAGGAGGACGCCGCCCGAACCGCCTTGGCCACCGCGCTCAAGTCCCCCATCAAATACCCGTGCCGACCGCTCGCCGAACAACGGTTCTCCTTCCTGAATTCAGCTCCCCTCCAACCACCTGATAAAGCCGCGGAATCCCTGGAAAAACGGTGTCGGGAGGATCCCAAGGACATGGTGGCCCTCCTGAGATTGGGCTCCGCCTATGAGGAAGCCCACGATCCGGTCCGGGCCCGCGAGGCCTATGAAGGCGCCCGTAAGGTCAACCCAGCCAGCCTCAGGGCCCTTCTTCGCCTCGCCATCCTGGAGTCCGAATCGAATCTCAAGCGGGCGATGGAACTGGCCCGGCAAGCGCAACGACTTGCGCCCAGCGACCCGGAAGTGACCGGGGTGCTGGGACAACTGGCCCTGCGTTCGGATGACGCCGAGACCGCCTACGGTCTCCTTCAAAACGCCGCCCGACAACTCCCCCAGTCCTCAGAGATCTGGCATGATCTCGCGGGTGCCGCTTTTGGAACCGGACGGATTGATGAGGCCGCTGAAGACCTGCACAAGGCGGTCACACTGGGACTTTCCCCTTCCCGGACCAATGCCGCGCAATCGGTACTCACCCTGCTGACGTTTGTACAGAATCCTTCGGGTGCCACCCCACCGCAGTCACTGATGGCCCTGATGGAGAAACTCGACCCGACCAACGGTCCCGCACTCTATGCCAAGGCCCTCATCCTTGAGCGCCAGGGGAAATTCTCCGAAGCGCGGGATGCCCATGAAAAGCTGTTGCGTAGATATCCGGGATTCACACCCTCGACCCGTCAGTTGGCGACCCTTTACTCGGAGCGGCTCAATGACGACTCCAAGGCCTTTACCTTCGCGTCAAAGGCCCGGACCGCCGACCCCAAGGATACTCGCGTTGCCAAGACTTTGGGCTCACTGGCCCTTCGTCGCGGGGATTTCAAATACGCAGTACAACTGTTCACCGAAGTCGCCAATGCGCAACCGCAGGATGCTGACCTCCAGTTCCAACTTGGGCTGGCGTATTTGCGCCTGAAACAATTACCGGACTGTCGGGCCGCCTTGGAACGGGCCATCGCCTTGAACCCGACCGGGACCTTCATTCCCGAAGCCCGCAAGATCCTCGCCGACAATAAGGCGGGTTGATGGACGAAAGTCCGCGGT
>JANYCC010000095.1 GCA_025360495.1 Verrucomicrobiota bacterium
GGCGGCCGCCTGGAGCAGTGCGGGCGAAGTGGCCGGGCTGTTCGCGTCCCCCACCAAGGTTGCAAAAAGCATCCCTTCCGGCGAATAGAGCCGCGCCGTGATGACCCCGGGGAGTCCGGGCACCACCGCGGCGTCCAGGACGGCGACCAGGGGATCGGCCGCCTCCCGGGTGCCGGCGTCGTCCAATTGCTTCTCCAATAGGGCCGCAATGATCGTCGCGTCCTGCCGGGCCAATTGCCGGCGCAAATCCGCCCGCAGGGGCCGACGCCCCATCGCGATCGCCCCGCCCAGGAGTCCCAGCGCGCACAGGATCGCGAGGCCGGCCAGCCAGGGGAATCGGGTGCGGAAAAAAGCCATGGTTGTCACCCCTTAGAAGTCATGTTCCACGCCCACTTGCCACACGTGGCTGTGATAGTCATCAGCCGGCACATTGGAACGTTGCTGTTCGTGGACGAATTCAGCGAAGTTCCGCCAGCGGTCATTCCAGCGGTACTCGATCCGGGCCTCCAATTCAAATTCCTCCCGGGTGCGCGGAACCGGGTCAAACACGGAGACAATCTGCACCGGGAAATCGTAGGTCGACCAGCGCACCGTGCCGAGCAACAACCAATGCCGGAAGTCCAAGCGGACGGTCCCGCTGGCGCCGAACCGATCATAATCGGAGAACCCCTCCCCATTTTCAGTCCGGTGAACATGGAACAACCGTGCGGTGGTCTGGAAATGCCGGTGTGCGTCCCAAGTCTGTTTCCACACCAATTCGGTGCGGCGATCATACGTGGTGAGCCGGGTGTCGGGGATCGGCACGCCCAAGGCATCGGCCTGTTGGCGGGTGTCAAACGGCCGCTGCACATACGCGAACGAGGCCTCAATGCGGCCGTTGGCGCGGAGGTTCCAGCCGACGGTCACCTTCGGACCCCATTCCCAGTAACTCGAGACCGGGGCCTTCAAGATCTCCCGGGTCACCGGCAGCCCCACCTCCGCATAGAAATGGGCGGGCAGGGTCCAACGGGCGGTCGGTGTGCCGATCAACCCGTGTCCCGAGACCCACACGCTGCCCGGGTCGCCCCCGAACTCCGAGGCGTCCAGCACCTGTTCGGTATAAAGATGGGTGAGACTGAGCCCGAGGGTCAGATCCTCGGTGACCGTGCGTTTATAGGCCGCGTTGGAAATGAAGACCTGTTCGCCGGTGGCCGGGGGTTGACCGGGCCCCGTGATGGCGTGATTGAGATAACGCCGGTCATCGCCACTGAAGAAGAAGGTGAAAGAATTGGCGTCAATGGGAGGGCGGAGGATCAACCATTCCGCACCGAAAATCGCCAAGGCGCTGTCCTGGCGCTGCTCGGCGGCCAGCAGGACGTTCTCCTTGTATCCCGCTCCGGAACGGAGAGTGAACTGGCTGTCCCAAAGAAGAAAGGGACCCGGCTCCTCGCGCGGTGGAAACAGCTCGATGGGTCCGGCCACCAGGCGGATGACGCCGAAGGTCAACCCCGGCAACAACCGCCCGGCACGGCACCAGGCACGGCGGACCGGTAGGGACATCAGCGAAAAGCCGGCGACCGTGATTGCGGTCGCCGGCTGTGGCTACCCGGTTTCGGGGTGGCGGTAAACCCGTTTGTCAGAAGTTTCAGGGACGCCCGGGACGACCCTTGCCCTTGCCATCCGCACCGGTGTCCACCGCACCCGTGGCGGAATCCTTGATCTTTTGGCGCAATTCCCGGAGTTGCTCGCGGATATCCGCCCGCAACTGCGTCGTGTCATCGAGGAATTGCTGGCGATTCGCCTTCAGTTGATCCTTGAGCGTCTGCTTCTGTTCGTCCGTCGCGCCCTTGAGCTGGGCCAGCAGATCCTTCTGCCCGGCGGCGAACTTCTGCGCCGTGTCCTGATACTGGGTGATCAGCTTCTTGAGATCATCCGACAGGTTGGCATTGGGCGGAATCCCGATCTTGGGGATCTCGATCTGTCCCCGGCCCCCATCGGGTCGGTTGCCCACCCCATCGTGACGTCCCGGCGGGGGCGTGACGGTTCCGGTGCCCGTGCCGGTGCCCGAACCGGCCCCCCGTTGGCCGCCTTGGTCATCGGCGAATGCGGCCCCGCCGAGGCTCACGGCCACGACCACGACCCAGGTGAATTTGGTGAATGTCTTCATGCTGATTCCTCCGTTTGATCGACTCTGCTCCGGCTGACCCGACTCCGCAATTTGACTTTGTAATGGGACTCTGTGGTTTGACTCCGGAACGTGTTCCCGACGTCCCGTCTGTCCTTCCCTCTGCACCCGGCATGCCAGCACACAACTCCACCTAAGTTCTCGAAAACCCCTTTGTTATCACTTCTTTCGACGTCGACTCCCGGCGGATGATGCTCCGGTCCGGGGGATTGCGACCGGGCCCGACGCGGGGGGCTGGGGAATATTCCCCAAAAGGTCCTGCGGTCCATCACGGGGCTGACAACCCGGCCGTCTCGGGGGAATCTCCGGCCTCAGTCCGCGTGGGTGCCAGCCGGTACCGGAGATAATCCCGGGAAACCCCGAGCAGCCGGGCTGCGCCGGAGACATTGCCTCCGGACTGGCTCAATGCGTGATGGATCAGCCGCAGGATCGCATCTTCCAAGGAAAACCCCGACTCGGGGAACCGGTACCCGGGATAAAACCATTCGCCCGTCCCGGAAACGCCGGATCCGGACAAGGCCGGGGCGTCGGCACCCGAAGGTGAGGCGGGGTTCTGGCCGGCCGCACCCCCGGCTCCGAGCAGGGGATCAAACTGGAGCTCCGGCCCATCCTCAAACACCAAGGCCCGCTCCACCTCGTGCGCCAGTTCACGCACATTGCCCGGCCAACCGTAATGCAACAGGCGACGTTGCCCCAATTCCGAGATCGGCTTGGCCGGAAGCCTATGCCGGCGCGAACACTTTTGGATCAACGTCTCGGCCAGTCGCAGGATGTCGCCCCCCCGCACCCGCAACGGTGGAATCGCGATCCGGAACAGATCAAGCCGATGGAACAGGTCCTCCCGGAAGCGTCCCCCCGCGACTTCCTGCCGCAGATCACGGTTCGCCGCCGCGATGATGCGGACATCGACCGGGACGCTCCGGTTGCCGCCGACGCGTCGGATGCGCCGTTCCTCGATCGCGGTCAGCAATTTGCCTTGGAGGGCGGGTGACAGGCTGTGGATCTCATCCAGGAACAGGGTGCCGCCCGCCGCCGCCTCAAAAAGCCCTAGACGCGCGGATCGGGCATCGGTGAAGGCCCCTTTTTCGTGACCGAACAACTCGGATTCCGCGAGGGATTCCGGGATTGCCGAGCAATTCATGTCGACCATCGGCCCGTCCGGACGCGGCCCCCGTTCGTGCAACCACCGGGCGATGGTCGTCTTGCCGGTGCCGGTTTCGCCTTGGATCAACACCGGCGGCAATTCGGTCCCCAGTCGCCGGTCGGCCGCCAGGATCCGACCCAATTGCAATTCCAGCGCCGCCATCGATTCCCCGAAGAAGAAGGCGCCCGCCGGGGAATCCGATTTCCGTTGTTCTTCCGCCCGCGCCTGGGCCCGCGATCGCCGCCCGCGCGACAAGGTCAGCACCAACGCCTCGGGTTCGAACGGTTTGGCCAGGTAATCCAAGGCCCCCAATTGGATGGCTTCGACCGCACCCCGGATCCCGCCCTCGGCCGTCATCACGATCACGCCGGTGTGATGGCCGAAGGTCTTTTCCCGGAGCAGATCGGTGCCCAAACCGTCGGGGAGGTTGACGTCGAGCAGCACGAAATCGAAACCCAGTTCATTGGCCATCAGGCGGGCGGCCCGGAGGCTGTCGGCCCCGGAGGCGTCGGCCCCCATCCTTTCGAGGGTGGCGACCAGATGTCGGCGCAGCATGGGTTCGTCGTCCACGACCAACACGTTCATCCCCGCCAGCGGCTCATTCGGCATGGGAGGGAAGGTGGGGTCGACCGAGGTCCGGACTGAAGCCGGAAATCTGCCCATCGGGCGCATCCTGACACTGTCACCGCCACGGACTCCCATTGGCGGGTGCCTGGTACCACGCGATACTGGCAGTGGGGACGCGACATTTGGGTTGACGGTTGGTGGAGGCGGTCCGGGGGATTCCAATACCATGCGGCCGCGCAAGGGGGGGAATGAGTCCCGGACACTGAATGTATGGCCCTACCGTTGAGGCTTCAGTCGGCGGATGCCTGGTATCACGCGATGAGCCGTGGAATCCGCGGACTGGCCGTCTTTCCCGACGACTAGGACCGTCGGCGGTTCCAGGGGTTGGTCTCCGAACATTTTTCTTGCCACCGTGCATCTGACAGTCACGGTGACTGTCACCATGACTGTTTCCCTGCGTCAATTCGTGCGCAATCCGCGGCATGCCGAGGCCGCGCATTGCGGCGAGGAAGTGCTGGTGACCAAGCATGGGCGGCCCTACCTCCGCATCTTGCCGCCGGAACAGCCGCGTCGGGCTTTCGGGGCGGGACGCCACCTCGCCAAAGGTCAGCCACTGGCCCCGGCACCCGTGCCCGCGAGCGAATGGAAGGGGTTGGAGTGACCCATTTGCTGGACACCTCCACGTGGGCGAACAGCGTTCTCATGCCGGCGGTTCTTCCGGCCAGGATCCAACGATTGATTGATCACGACCGGTTGAAAGGCTTGGCCGGGGTCAGCCTCCTGGAAGTGGCGATCCTTCATCGGTTGGGGCGGCTGGAATTCTCCGGGATGCTGGCAGATTTCTTCGCCGTGGCCTTGGGTCGGGACACCACACTCCTGCAAATCACACCGGCGATTGCCGCCGCCACCAACGGACTGCCGCCCAGCTTTCATGGGGACCCGTTCGACCGGACGATTGTGGCCACGGCGAAGATTTTGGGACTCACCCTGATCACTGCGGATACGGGGATCCGGGATGCCGCGGCGTGCGCCGTCGAATTCTATCCCTTCAAGCCGTCCCGTCAGAAACGCAGCGGATGACCCGGCCTCCGGGCTCGGGCCTGCATTCTCAGTCTTCAAACCGCCAACGGAGCGCGTCCAGTCCGCCGTGCACAATGGACACCGCGGCCTGCGCCCGGACCACCGGCTTGGCATGGTAGGCCACACTCAATCCTGCCGGCGCCATCATCTTCAGGTCGTTCGCCCCGTCCCCGATCACGATCGCACGCTCCGGTCCGCACCCCAGCGCGGCGCACACGGAGCGCACCTTTGCCGCCTTGGCCTCCGCGTCGACAATGTCGCCCAAAACCCCGCCGGTCAGTCGTCCGCCCTCCACTTCCAAAAGATTCGCCAGCGTATGGTCGAGTCCCAATCGGGCCTGGAGTCGACCCGTGAAGAATGTGAACCCGCCCGAGACCAGGACCGTCGCCAACCCGGCGGCGCGTGCGGCGGCCAACAATGTTTCGGCACCCGGGGAGAGTCGGAGGCGCTCCGCATAGACCCGTTCCAAGTCGGATTCCGGGAGGCCCTTCAGCAACGCGACGCGCTGTCTCAGCGATGCAGGGAAATCCAGTTCTCCCCGCATCGCCGCCGCCGTGGCGGCCGACACCTGGGGCTTCACCCCGGCGTAATCGGCGATTTCATCGATGCACTCGATCGTGATCAGGGTCGAATCCATGTCCATGGCCAGCACCCGGAAATCGGTCCAGCGAAGGGGGCGATCGATGCGGAATGCGTCCAATCCCGCGGCATGGGCGGACGCGACGAACTCCGGTCCGACAGGGGCGTCCTCGAGTCGCCAGACCCCGGGGGCGAGGGGACGCACGCGGGCGGCCCCGGCCTGTTCCTGCCAGGGCTGAATGGAATCCCGGGTGAGCGCCGTCCCCAAAAGCACGAAGTCATTCATGTCGCGAGTGCGGACGCTGGACGATGGGTCGCGGACGGGGAAGGGGATTTGCGTGCCCCTAGGGCGCCTCTTTGAGTTTTGGGTGGGAAGCCTGAACGGGGGTGACAACAAAGGGTGTAAAGGGCACTTCCAAAATGAGCCCCCTCCAAGGCGATGGCGTGAAGGTGGTGCATTTCCACCCGATCCATCCTTCTCCGCCCTTGCCGGTGCCCTTCGTCCGGCTAGGGTTTTCAACATGAAGCCGGAAGTTGAGATTCTCCCTGCGCCCTCGCGCGGGCCTCAACTCTGGCCGTTGTCGGTGGCGGCGTATCATGCGCTCGGCGAAGCGGGCCTGATTCCGTCCAACACCGAACTCCTCTACGGATCGGTTTACACAAAGATGTCCAAATCGCCCCTCCGCAGCACCTTGGTCCGACGGTTGAACCGGTTGCTCCAAGAGGCGTTGCCACCGGGCTTTTTCGTGGATACCGAACAGCCGATCACGTGTGCGGATTCCGAGCCGGAGCCGGATCTTGCGGTGATCCGGGGGTCCGAGGGGGATTTTATGGATCAACATCCCCAGACTGCCGAACTCGTCATCGAGGTCTCGATCACCAGCCACGATCATGACCGCTCCAAGCTGCGTGCCTATGCCGGTGCCGGGGTGAAGGAATGCTGGTTGATCCTCGGCCCGGAACAGCAAATCGAAGTGTATCGGGAACCCAGGGCGGGGCAATTCACCGCACGCGCCTTGCACGGCCCGGGCGGGATCCTTGCCAGCGCGGCCCTGCCGGAATTCGCGGTGAACTTGGAAGCCCTTTTCGCCAGGTGACCGGCCCCGGCGTGGGGATGGATTGGCCGGGGTGATGGCCGCAACAGAACGCTAAGAGGAGTTGGAATCCAACAGGTACACCAGTTACTGCGGATACCGTTCCTTTCATTCTGTCCAAGCCGGTCCGCCTCGTACCTCGTCGGCTACGACACGGGTAGGGCGGGGCACGGAACCGCCGACTTGGGCGGGGCCAGGGCGGACAGGATCCGGTCCAGATCCACGTGGTTGGCGATCAGGTCCTGGATCAGTCCGATCTTCTGGGTGTCGTCAGGCCGGGTCTTGACGGTGAGATCATGGACCCGCGCCGCCACCTGGTAACTGTCTGCCGGGGCCAGAAGCACCGGGCAACCGAAACGCTTCACCAATTTCTGCACCGCGGCGTTCGGACGAAGGTCGTCGGACAGGATCACCCCCGCGATCTGGACGCGGCCGGCCTGGTTCAAGTCGACGGCGGCGGAGAGGAGGTCCTCGCGGTCGGCGGGACAGATGAG
>JANYCC010000096.1 GCA_025360495.1 Verrucomicrobiota bacterium
GTTCCACCGGTACCGCCGGCTCTCCACGTACTCACGGGCGCGTTCCAAATCGGGTTTCTCCACGAACTGTTCGGCTTTGAAAAACGCCGTGCGGATCTTTTTCCCCGGGCCCGACGCCGCCGCCAGTTCCGGTCCCACCCGGATATAACCATATCCCGTCGCAGGTTCGGTCGGGGCGATGCCGATCGTCACGATCACCGGGTTCCGTCGCGCCACCTCGAAGGCATCGGCCAACACCTGCTGGAACTTTTCCTCTTCCGGGATCACGTGGTCGGCCGGGAGCACGGCCATGACGGCCGTCGCCGAACGGGCCCCGACCAGGGCCGCACCCAAGGCCACCGCCGCGCAGGTGTCACGCCCGACCGGTTCGGCCACGAGGTTTTCCCTCGGCAGTTCCGGCAATTGACGCCGGACCTCGGCCAGTTGGGCGGCGTTGGTGATGACCAGGATGTTCTCCAGCGGGACCAACGGCAGCACCCGTCCCACGGCATCCTGCAGAAACGAGCGGTCGCCCAACAATCGGATCAGTTGTTTCGGGGTCTTTTCCCGGCTCACCGGCCAGAAACGCTCGCCGCGTCCGCCCGCCATGATGATCACATAGCGGTCCGACACGGGTTTTGAGGGGATTTTTTTGCTCATGGGGGATCGGGTCGGGATCAGGTCGGGATCAGGCGGATCGGACCGCCTCGGCCAGCGAACGCACCAACGCGCCAAGTTGCGGGACGAGGTCGGGGGAATCGCCAAGTTCGGCGATGCGGTTGACGATCGCACTGCCCACGACGATGGCCTCGGCACTGCGGGCCACCTGCCGGGCCTGGTCGGGATTGGAGATGCCGAAGCCGACGGCGATGGGCAGCGTGGTGTGCGCCCGGATCAGCGCGGTCTTGTCAGCGATGGAGGCATTCACGGTCTGCTGCATGCCGGTGACCCCCTCGCGGCTGACATAATAAATGAAACCCCGGGCCCGGCGGACGATGCGTTCAATACGGGAGTCCGGCGTGGTCGGCGCGATCAGCCAGATCGCACAAAGCCCCTTGGCGAGCATCAGGCGCTCATATTCCTCCGCCTCCTCCGGCGGAAGGTCCAGGACCAGCAGGCCGTCCACCCCGGCCGCGGCGGCGGCATCCAGAAACTGCGCCGTTCCCACCCGGTGCAACAGATTATAATAAAGATAAAGGACGATCGGGATCTCGGAATCGCGCCGGATCGCCGCGACCGTTTCCAACAACCGCGGCGGGGTGGTGCCCGAGGCCAGCCCGCGTTGGGCCGCCAGTTGGTTGACCAGGCCATCGGCGAGCGGATCGCTGAAGGGGACCCCCAGTTCGAGGATGTCGACCCCGGCCCGGTCGAATTCCAAGGCCAGTTGGCGGGTGGCCTCAAGATGGGGGTCGCCAGCCCCGATATAGACGACCAATCCCTTTTGTCCGCGGGATTTCAGGTCGGCAAAACGTTTTTCGATCCGGTTCACGTGGGGCCCAGTCTCCGGCGTCCGGTGGCCGGATTCAAGCCGCGGGACCATGATGCGCGAACCAGAGCAGGCGCAACCCTTCCAAGGTCAGGGCGGGCCGCACCGCCGTGATTTCCTTCACGCCCCGGGCGATCAACCGCGCATAGCCACCGGTGGCCACCACCGGCAGGCGTCGGACCCCGAGTTCGGCCCGGAGTTCGCCGATCAATCCCCGCACCAACCCACGGTATCCATGCACCGCCCCCACCAGCATCGCCTCCGACGTGTTGCGCCCGATGACGCGGCGGGTCTCCCGGATCCGGATCCGCGGCAGCAGGGCGGTCTTTTCATGGAGATAATCCGTCATCGCGGCGAGCCCGGGCGCAATGATTCCCCCCACATAATCCCCATCGCGATCCACCACGTCGAAGGTCACGGCCGTGCCGAAATCGACCACCACCGCCGGCGCCCCGAAATGGGCGTGGACCGCGATGGCATTGGCCAAACGGTCCTGTCCGATGGTGGCGGGATGCGGATACCGGATGCCGACGCCGCGGACATTGCGCGGTGTGAGTTGGAGGGCGGGGGCGCCGGTGAGGGCCGTCACCAGCGCCTGGGCCGCGGAGGTGGCGGTCGGCACCACCGAGCACAGGGCCGCCCCCGGCGGACGATGCGGCCCGGCGAAACGTTCCACCTCCGCCCGGGCCCGGCCGGCCACCAGGTCGGCGGTCGGCACGTTGAGCATCCGGGTCACCCCACGCGGACCGCCCAGGCCGAGGTGCGTATGCGTGTTGCCGATGTCGAGGAGCAGGATCATGGCTGGGGATGGGGAGTCGGTTTGTGGGCCGGGTTCACCGGTTTTTCTCGAGCGTGACATCACCGCCGATGATCCGTTCCAAACGACCGTGCTCGGTGCGGATCAGCAGGGCGCCTTCCTCATCCAACGCCTCCGCCTGGCCATGGATCACGCGGTCCCCGACCCGGATCACCACCCGCCGGCCGAGCGTGGTGCATCGGCGCATCCATTCATCGCTGATCTCCGGGAAATCACCCGACTTCAGACGCCAATATAAGTGATCGAGTTCGCGCAACACCGCCGTCGCCAAGGCCGCCCGGTCCAGGGGGCGTCCCGCCTGCAGTCGCAACGAGGTCGCCGTCTCGCTCAGTTCCGGCGGCAGTTCCTCCGCGGTGAGGTTCACGTCGATCCCGATCCCGAGCACCACATAACGGATCCGGTCCAGCTCGGCACCCAGCTCCAGCAGGATCCCCGCGGCCTTGCGGGGGCCGAACATGATGTCGTTGGGCCACTTGATCTCCGGCTCCAGACCGGTCTCCTTCTCGATCGCGCGGGCGACCGCCACCGCGGAAATGACGGTGAGTTGGGTCGCCTGCGTGGGACGCAACGGAGGCCGGAGCAGGATGGAAAACCACAATCCGCGCCCCGCCGGCGAGACCCAGGTCCGACCGAGTCGGCCGCGGCCTTTGGTCTGCGATTCCGCAAAGACCGTGATCCCCTCCGTGACCCCGTCCCGCGCCAGTTTCTCGACAATGTCATTGGTCGAGGTGGTTTCCGAAAACACCCGGATGTCGCGCCCGATCGCCCGGGTCTTTCCCAACCGTGCCATCAGGTCGTCCCCGTGCAGGGCGTCCGGCGTGCCGCGCAGGATATAGCCATGGTGCGGGCTGGCCTCGATGTCATAGCCGTGGCGGCGGAGTTCCTGGACATGATTCCAGACGGCGGCGCGGCTCACCCCGAGTTGCTTGGCGAGCGCGGCACCCGAGGCGCCCGCCTCCCCGCCGTCCCGCAACGCGCCCAAGATTTGGCTGTCGATGGTCACAAGGTGTCCAGTCCGAGATCCATGGCGCGGGCCGAGTGGGTCAGGGCACCCACCGAAATGAAGTCCACACCGGTCTCAGCAATCATGCGGACGGTTTCCAAACGCACGCCGCCGCTCGCCTCGGTGCGGGCGCGGCCGGCGACGGTTTGCACGGCGATGCGCAGGGTCTCGGGATCCATGTTGTCGAGGAGTATGAAATCGGCCCCGGCCTCCGCGGCGAGCCGGACCTGGTCCAGGGTGTCGGCCTCCACCTCGACCTTCAGGTGGGGATAAAGAAGGCGGGCGCGGTCGACGGCCGCGGCGATCGGGTTGGGGGTCGCCCCGGCCAGCGCCGCCAGGTGATTGTCCTTGATGAGCACCAGGTCGTGGAGACCCATCCGATGGTTGGTGCCGCCCCCGCACGCGACGGCGTATTTCTCGAACCGCCGCCAGCCCGGCGTGGTCTTGCGCGTGTCCAGGATCCGCGCCCGGGTCCCGGCGATCGCCCCGACAAAATCCCGGGTCAGGCTCGCCACCCCGCTAAGGCGTTGGACGAAATTCAACGCCACCCGTTCCGCCGTGAGCAGGGCGCGCATCGGGCCGGTCACTTCGAGGACCGTTCCGTCGGCGGGGATTTCTTCGCCGTCCGACGCCCGCTGCCGGAGGGTGATATTTGGGGAAAGTTCACGAAAGGCGGCCTCGGCAAATTCCAGTCCCGCCAGCACGAGCGGTTCCCGCGCGCGCAGCACCACGTTTCCGACGGCATCTTCCGGAATGCAGGCCAGCGTCGTCACGTCGCCATCGCCGACGTCCTCCCGAAGGGCCGCGACGACGGCGCCGCGGATTTCTTCCGGGGTGAGCCTCAGCATGGCGGGGAGGATGCGGGCGGGGATCCGAAAGTCCACCGCGGACCCGGCGAATCCCCCAATCGCCAATCATCAATTCCCCCCGTCCGACCCGGCCCGGAGATTGATGATTTCGGATTGGAGATTGGAGATTGATGATTGAGGAGCGGCCTGTAGCCGCCGAAGTGATGAGGCGGATCCGGCCCCGGCGAATTCCCCTCAATTGGCAATCAACAATCCCCAATCTCAAATCATCAATGCCCCATGTTTCCCCGCAGGAGCAGGGCCGCCAGCAGCATCCCGCGCAGGCTCCATGACACGGTCCGGATCCAGTTCGTGCGGTTCAAGCGACCGATCCCGTCGACGGAACTTCCCAAAAGGAGACGGGCATGGATCGGACCTTGGAACACCGAGGTGGACAGCCAATTGATTCCCATGAGGCCGAGGCTGGCGAGAAAGAGCAGGCTGCGCTCGCCGGTCCACCACACCCAACCCGCCGTGGCCGCCTCCGCCAGGATCAGCGGAATCACCAATGCCGTCAGACGCTGGCAATGCCCGAGGTGATAGTGGGCGAAGGCGTCCGTGCCGACCCGGCGGAACAGGGGATAGGAGACCACCTGAACCGTCCAAATGAGGCCCACCAGCATCCAGGTGACGGCGGAATGAATGACCAATGGGTGCATCAGGAGAACGCGGCGATGTTGCAACCGCCCCTGCGAGCGCCGACAATCCGCACCGCCGCGAAAACGGTGTTTGCCCGGGGCCGGCGAAACGGTCGCCGGTGCGACATTCATGAGCCGAACGCACCGATGTCAACCCATTGTCCCAGTTGAGCAGCGCTGATCCGTTCCGATTATGTCCCTGCCCGACACCACACCCATCGATGTCCCCGAATGGCTGCGGCCGCACTTGGAGGTCGCCACGGACGAGTTGCCGGAAGCCTATCTGGACGCGTTGAAGGATTGGGTGCGGGGCGGGTTCAGGAACCGACGCCTCCTCCGTCAGGAATGGATCCGCAGCCAGAAGGGATTCGCCCGCATTCCCACCCACCTCCGCGACGCCCTGGCATCCGGGCTGCGGTGTCGCCGTGTCCTGGGCGTCCTCGATCCGCGGGCCGTGGAATCCCTGCGGTCCGCACTCACCGCCGGGTTCGGCCCGTCCCACCTTGCGGTCGCGTTGTGGCTCGATGATCGGGAGACAGTGCGCCTTCTTGCGACCCCGGAACATTTCCCCCCGCCCGCGATCGCCGCCCCGGCGGATCGGTCCGCCTGGGTCCGGATCGTCCAATCGCTCTTTCTCGACACGGCGGATGTCCCCGTCCCCAAGGCGCCCGACACGGTGCCGGAGCCCGGAGGCGACAACCCCTTGCGGCGCGAGTTGGAAAATCATCGCGGGTGGCTGGAATCCACCCGACGCGAATTGCGGGAAGTGCGCCAGGCCGCCGTCGCCGACAGACAGCGCCACGATTCCGAACATGCGGGAATCGTCCGGCAACTCACGACCGATCTTCAGGAGGCGCGGCAGGCCCTGGCCCAATGGGAGGGTCGGCATCAGGAGCAATTGCGCCGCGAATTGGGGCAGGCCCTTTCCGAGCAGGTGCGCCCCTGGCTGGCCCGGGCGATCTCCGTCGAGGAACAGGTGGCCGACGCCCCTTCGGATTTGGAACGGCTTTCCGCGGGCGTGGAGCGGGCGATTGCGCGCCAACGGGAGACCGACCGCCATCACGGCAACCACGCCCGCCTGCGCCTGGAGATCCAGCAACTGCAGGACCTTCGTGACCGGGCGCAACTGGCCGCGAACGATGCCCTGCAACCGCTCGGGGAATGGGCCAGGCTGCTGAACCAACTCGACAGCGCCATGATCCATCGGCGCACGGTGCTGCGGGACCTGCCCCACGCACCCGGATGGGCGGCCGAACTTGCCACCGCAATCTCCCTCGCCGGCTCCGGCAACATCTTGGACGAGGTGCTCCACCGCGCCGTCCATCTGGCCCAGGCGGGTCTGCTCCCGATCGACGCGCTGGACTGGCTGCGCGTCCGCGCTGCGGAACGCCGCTCGGTGCTCGTCGACCCGCTCCTGCGCTTCGTTCAACCCGCCCCGATCCGCATCGGTGACGTGCTGCAAGGTCGCGCCGCAGGGTTGATCCTGATCGATGCCTATAACTGGATCGGACGTTCCGGCGCGGTGCTGGAGGTCTCCGCCGAGGCCGCCGCCTTCTCCGAATCGCTCCGGGCCTTGCGCCCCCGGCTCCGTCAGATGGCACGGTTGGCCGTCCGTGCAGAAATCCATCTGTTCGCCGACGGGCCGGACGCCAACACGGTCGGCCTCGCCCCGAATCTCCGCATCAGTTGGTCGGGTGGCACCGGTCCGCACCGGGCGGATGCCGTCCTCAGCGGGCATCTCCAGCACTGCCGTTCGACCTCCGGGGCGACGCCCGCGTTTGTCGTCTCGGACGACCAGGAGGTCCGCCGTGCAGCCACACGTCTGGGCGCGGCGGTCGAACCCTGTGAGGCCTTCGCGAAACGATTCGTCGCGCTCCTGGGTCAGTCGGTCAAAGACGGGGCTCAGACTTTATAATCTTTCCGCATCGAGCGCCTTGGCCACCATCGCGGCGCGCGAACTGACATGGAGTTTCGCAAAGATCCGCCGGAGATGCGTGGAAACCGTCCAGACGCTGATCTCCAACACCGCGGCGATGGTCTTGTTCGGATAACCCTTGGCGATCATGCGTGCGATCTCCTGTTCGCGCGGACTCAGACAGACCGGCTCCGGTTGGGCCGCCGGCGCCTTCACCAGGACACAGCGCACACCATCGACCTCGCAGGCCAGCAGGACGTCGCTCCCGTCTTTGTCCGGATCCACGCGATCCCCATTGGAAGCGGACAGGGCAGTCTGGGCCACCAGCTTGCGCACGAGCTTTTCCGTCGCCCGCGACACCGCCTGCAGGTGCCCCGGGCCGGCATTTCCGTTTAGCGTCTTCAAGCTCATCGGCCCTTCAGGACTTGCACCGCTGATTCGCCCCGATTCAGCGGCACATGCGTTTTATAATTCCGCCCCGCGGTCCGGAGCTGATCCGCAGGGTCCGGGGTTGACTGGCCGTGCGGGTGCTGATGTCGGAGGCTCGCCGGGCGTGTTCTAAAATCAAAGCTAATTTCCCGGTCCGGCCGGGCGCATCCGATCGCGTTGCCCAAGCTTATCTCGGGCCCCATGCGCGGGCTTGTCGCATAAACGCGCGACGCTCAGGTGGGGGAACTCGAAGATGTTCCTGTGAACGCGCGACTGGGCGCATTCGGTGGGATGGGCATCCTGTCATCCAAGAAAGAAGCACGGAACCATCAACCGATGAATGGAGGCCAAAATGGAACGCAGCTTAGAACACGAACTGGAAGGCGAACTGGAGGGCGAGTTGGAACTCGAGGGCGAACTGGAGGGGGAGGCTCACGAACATGAAGGGGAATTAGAACTTGAAGGGGAGGGGGAGCTGGAAGCCGAAGGTGAACTCGAGGGCGAACTGGAAGGGGAACTCGAGGGCGAAGGCGAGCTCGAGGGGGAACTGGAGGGGGAACTCGGCGAGCACGAGCATGAACACGAACATGAGCACGAGCACGAGCACGAGCACGGCGAACAATTCCTCGGCAACATCGTTTCCGGCCTCGGCAGCCTGCTGGGCGAGGGCGAGGGCGAGGGCGAAGGCGAAGGGGAGATGGGGGAGTTGGAATTTGAGCACGAGCAGGGTGAACAGTTCTTCAAACGCGCCTTCCGCGGGATCGGCCGCCTGGTCAGCCGGGCCGCACCCCTGCTGAAAAATGTCGCCCGGATCGCCGCCCCCATCGCCGGCAAGGCCGTCGGTGGTTTCTTTGGCGGCCCGATGGGTGCCATGTTGGGTTCCAAGCTGGCCCAGTTGGCGGCGCGACAGTTGCGCGAACAGGAACACGAGCTCGAACACGAACACGAGCATGAACATGAGCTCGGGGAACACGAACTGGGCGAACATGAGGTGGCGCACGAATTGGCCGAGCACGAGGCCGAGGCCGAGGCAATGGCCCATTATGCCGCCTTCTCCGAAAGCGAACATGAGGCCGAGGCGATGGCCGGGGCCGCCGCCACCATCACCCTCTCGCGACGCGATCGTCGCGCCCTGCGCGCCCTGGTGCCCAACCTCGTCCGCGGCGCCGCCATCCTCACCCGCATCCTGCGCATGCGCCGGGCCACCCGGCCCTTCGTCCGCGTCGTCCCGACCATCATGCGCCGCACCGTCCGCACCCTCCGCCGCGGTGCCGCCGCCGGTCGGCCGATCACGCGCCGCCGTGCGGGCATCGTCATGGCCCGCCAGACCCGCCGCGTCCTGGGCAGCCCGCGCTATTGCGGGGCCGTGCTCCGTCGCAACGTCCGCGCCACCCGCGCCGTGGCCCGCCTGCGACCGCGCCGGGTGGTCTCCCTCGGCCGACGGGGCCGTTCGATCTGACCGGGCGAACGGGCATCGACACCACCGCAATCTTCAACCCCACGCGACATCATGTCTGCCGCCACCGAATTGGAACTGGAGTCCGAAGCCCTCGAGGGCGAGGGCGAGTTGGAGCACGAGCTCGGACTTGCGCACGAACTCGTCGGTGAGTTCGAAATGGAACACGAACAGGAAGCTGAGCACGAGGCGTTCTTCAATCACCTCTCCGCCATGGCCGATCGCAGCGGCCGTTCCCAGGCCCTGCGTCGCATTGCGCTGGCCGCCGCCCGTCAGGCCCTGCGCGCCAACCGCGGTCCCCGGTGGCCGGTCATCGAGGGAGAGCACGAGCACGAGCACGAAGGGGAGTTGGAAGGCGAACTCGAACACGAGCACGAACACGAGCACGAGTTCGAGTCCACGCCCGCCCAGCAGTGCGAGTTCGCCGCGATGATGGAACATGCCGGCCACGCCGCGGCCGAGGCGGCCAATGAACAGGAAGCCGCCGAGCATTTCCTCCCGCTGGTCGGCCTCGCCGCGAAATTCGTCCTGCCCAAACTCGCCGGGATGGCCGCCCGGAAACTCGGCGG
Organism: Verrucomicrobiota bacterium; assembly: GCA_025360495.1. Classification (GTDB taxonomy): domain Bacteria; phylum Verrucomicrobiota; class Verrucomicrobiia; order Limisphaerales; family UBA9464; genus UBA6176. The sequence continues at coordinate 9,141 of JANYCC010000096.1, forward strand.
AATGGCCGTCCGCAAGATCGGCGGCCGACTGCTTGGCCGCGTCGGCGGACAACTCCTCCGGCGGGTCGGGCCGCGCCTGATCCGCCGCGTCGCCCCGCGGCTCACCCGGGGCCTGGCCAATGTCACCCGCACATTATATAGGAACCGATCCACCCGCCCGTTGATCCATGCCGTTCCCCGCATTGCGCGGACCACCGTCGCCCGGTTGGGCCGTCAGATCGCAAGGGGTCGGCGGATCACGCCCCGGATGGCGGTCCGGACCCTGGCGCAACAGACCGCCCGCACCCTGAGCAATCCGCGGTTGCTCACACGGACCTATCGCCGGTCGCTCGCCTTGGACCGCCGTTATCATCGGCGCACGCGGCGCGTTTTGGGACGCCCCTACGGCCTCCCGGTGCGCGCCGCGATCCCGGGCCCGGGCGGCGCTCCCGCGACGTGGGCGGGCGGCATCCCCGGGGCGGCCTATGTCCCCGGTGCGACGCCGGGCGTGGGATGGCCCGCGCCCCCCGCCGGCGCGTGTCGCTGCGCGTGCCAGCCCGTCCCGGCTTCGACCCCGATGTGCCCGACCTGTGGGCGTTGAGGCGAAGGCACCGGTTTCACCAAGATCCCAGGGTCATGAGCGCCGCCTCACCAGCCTTCGCGTCGCCCGGCGAGGTCCGCCAGAATGGCGCCCCCCGGCCGGGCACCAGCGCCGTGCAGTCGGTGCTCGGGCCGTGGATCCGGGCCCAGGCCTTGAACCTGGTGCGCCACGCCAAGGCCCTGCGCAATTTCACCCGCGAGGAATTCGGCACCGGCCCGGAGGCGCCCACCGACGGCCACGTGCAGGCGGTGAACCGGCTGCTCGGGAAATTGCGGGTCGGGCTGAAAAAACGGGCGCGCCGCATGGTCCGGCTCGCCGCCGAAGCCCGGGCGAATCCCAGCGCCGGACGCCTGACCACCCTGGTCACCCACAAGCACCTCGCCCACGACTGGGTCAAGGCCATCGAGAAGATCTGGGACTTCTATTTCGAGCTGTTCGGCCAGCGCCAATCCCCCTTCGGCCTGTGGCTCCTGAGCACCGATCGCATCGCGCTGGACTGCTACCAGGTCACCTACCTCGGCATCGGGAAGGAGAAGTCCGTGCCTGCGCCCCCGCCGTTCTGTTACATGCGCACCGGTTTCGGTCCGGCGACCTATAAGCGCGGCATCAAGCTGCGGCAGTTGGGGCGGCAATATAATCCCTTCCCGCTGATCCAGCTTCCCTATCACCGCATGGTGAACCCGTGGACGCTCGGCGCGGTGCTCCACGAGGTGAGCCACAACACCCAGAGCGATCTCGGGCTCTCACGCACCGTGCCGCTGGCCATCGCGCGCGCCCTGTTGCGGGCCGGACTCGGGCGCCGGGTCACGCGCGTGTGGGTGCGCTGGAACCGTGAGACCTTCGCCGACCTCTGCGCCCTGTTGCTCGGCGGGCCGTGCGTCGTCGCCTCGCTCATGGACGTGGTGGGCCGATCGCCGGAGATCACCTATGGATTCGATCCGAACGGCGTCCACCCCACCCCCTACCTGCGCGTGCTCATCAGTGTCGAATTGCTGCGGCGGATGGGATTCCACGCGGAGGCGGAGAAATACGCCCGCGCCTGGACGACCGTGTACCCGGGCCCGCCCAAAGGGGTGTTTCCGGCGGAGATCCTGCGCACCGCCCCGCGGGCCATCGCGCTGGTCGTCGACGCCCTGTGCTACCGGCCGATTGCGGAGATCGGGAACAAGACCCTCGCGGACGTCTATCGGTTCGGACAGAAGGAGCAGCGGATGATCGAGGAATGCGCCCGGCGCCTGGCGGCGGGCACGGACCCGGGCATCGTGCCGGAACGCTTCCTCATCGGGGCGGCCCGGTTCGCCCTGGACAACCGGTTGGCGGGCGCGGAGGCGATCCGTGTGAATTTTTATAAGGAATTGGCCCGGAGGTGAACCGTGAGCCTCAAACACAACCTTGAATCGTTGCGGCGCGAGATGGCCCGTCTGCAGGAGGCGGTGTCCGCCCTCCATGTCACCGTGACGGAGGACAAGCCGGCGCGCGGGGCCGCCGTCCTGGTGGACCATCTGGACAACCTCGTGACCGATCTCTCCGGCACCTTGGAGGAGGCCGACGCCTTGGTGGCGCAGGCCCTCCGGGATCTCCAGCCCAATGGCCCCCTGGACCGGGCCCGGGCCACCCTGCGCGACCTGCACGAACTCATCAACCGGTTCACGGCCTCCTTCGGGGACGAACTCGCCGCCCACGATCCGATCGCGCAATTGCTCGAGATGGGCCGCGAGCGGGGGCGTGAATGGCGCGAATGGAGCCAGGTGGCCAAGACCGCCATCGAGCGGTGCGCGCCGCATCTGCGGGGGACGTCAACGGCGCTCATGGAATGTTGGAGTGAGCTGGCCGGTTGCCTGGCGCGGAACTCCGTCTCCGTGCAGTCCACCAACATCGGACAACAGATCACCGTGCGTGACGATCCACTCGAAATGGCCGGCAAGGTCACCTGACTGGCCGCAATCACCGGACTCGGGCTCGCCCGGCCGCGAGCCCGCGCCCAAACCCAATCTATAGGACCGGAACAAAAGCCTCGGGAACCGGACACCAGAAAACGACAACAGTTCTATAAGGATACGAGTATGGCAACCGAACAGGATTTCCAAAGCATCAAGAACAGCGTGGAAGAGGTGGTCACCTACCCCGTGCTCACCCGGGAGACCCAGGGGTTGGATGCCAGCGGGGGCGGGGGCGGCGGATACGACTCTTCCGGTTACCCCGGGGATTCACTCACCCGCACCGCCCAGCAGACCCTGCGCGACCTCCTCGGCTGGCGGGTCCGGTCGGACGATCCGAAGGGATTCCTGGCCGCGCTCAACAAGACCGTGACCCTCAAGGAGGTCGAGGGACATGTCGAGTGGACCTGGACGCCGTCGCTCTATCTCCTGCAATCCGACCTGGGGGAGGTCACCGGAGCGCAGGCCAGTGTCCACAAGCAGGCGAGCGTCGCTGTCGAACAGGCCCTGCCGCTGCTCGACGGCCTGAAGCCGTTGCGGGCCGATGCCGATACCGAGGACACCGATGCGATGCGGGCGATCATCCGGACCGAATTGCAGGAATTGGTCTCCGAGCTCGCGCTGTCAGGCGGACCGCGGGTCATGCGGATCGATTCCTTCTTCGAACGCCTGCTGTCGCTTTTGCCGCTCACACCCGGTGCCCCGCCGGTCAACACCGATCCCGAGTTGGTGCAGGGGGAACTGTTGCGGTTGCGGGACCGGTTCGGACTCCAACGGGAGCGGGTCAACACGGTGTTGGAGGAGCAGAACCTGACCAACTTCCTGATCCTCGTCGATTATGTCTACACGCTTTATAATTCCTGGCAGTCCAAGCGGAATTATTTCCTGCGCAACGGCGCCGCCGAACCTTTCCTGGGAACACAGCTGGTGCTGGTCTCGCAGGCCCTCGACGTGGTGGCCGAGCAGGTCCGGGAAACCTATGCGGCGATGGATTCGGTGTTCTTCGGTCCCGCGGAGCGGCAGGTCACGACGCTGAACCTGCCGGGCGAGGCCCCGATCACCGTGGCCGAACTGCTGGACTGGGTGGAGACCTTCGCGACTAAGGAGGGCCGCCAGTTGATCCAGGAAGGCGGCAAGGATGGCGTCGTGATCCTCCGGGCAACCAGCGAACGGCTCGCCCGGTTGGTGGAAAAGGCTGCAGTCCTAGCGGCCCAACCGTCCGGCAATCCGTCACGGCCCTTCCACACCAAGCGGGTCGCCAATCCGCTCGCCGAGCTGGCCACCTATCTCGCCGGCCTCAAGAACCGGGCCGCCGCCATCAGCCGCCGTCCCTTCCGCCTGGCCGACGAGGCGGGCGACGAGGAAAACCTGCCCTTGCCCTGCACGCCTCCCGCCGCCAATTCCGGCCCCCTGTCCGTCATCTCCAAAATCGATTACGACCCGGCGGAATGGCAGCTGGACCCGACCTCGCCGACCCAGCCCCAACTTGCCAAACTGCGCTTCATCGGGAGTGGATTGGCCGGCGGCTTTTCGCCGGAATTCCTCGGTGCACCGGGACTCAAGATCATCGATATGGATGTCGAGAGATCCGGTGAGATCGCCACCTCCACCGTCCGGATCGATCCGTCCACCCCGCCGGGTTTCTGGGACGTGCGGGTCAAGAATTCCGCCGGCATCCAGAAGACCTTCACCGATGCCGTTGAATTGACCGAACCGGTGCCGGTGCCGGACCCGTATGATAAGGATGCCATCACCCTTGAACCCGATTTCGGCCATCAGGGCCAGACCCTGGATGTGATGATCCAGGGCGGCGGGGTGGGCGCGGGCGCGGGCCTTCGCTTCGCCCGCGACATCCAGGTGTACCGCCTGGAGTACCCCGACAAAGGCGGCATCCTGGCGACTCTGAAAATCCCCCGGGGTGCGGCGCCCGGCAAGGTCGCGGTCGAGGTGTTCATCGCGGACTGCCGTCAGGCCGACCTGCCGAAACCCTTCTGCATCCGTGAGTGTCCCGATGAACCGGTCCGGATCAAGATCACCACCCAATGCGATTGCGTCGGCGATCTCCCCGGGGGTCCGTGCCATCCGGGAGGGACGACCGCGGGGCACGGTCCGGGCCCCACGTCGTCCCCGCCGGGCACTACGACGACGCCCCCCTATTCCGACCCCGGCGGGCAGACCACGGAGACGACGGCATCCAAGCCGCCGGCGGGCATCCTGGACCCGCTGAATGCCCGGGCGGAATCGCTGAACATCGCGCAATCGGCCCTGAAGGAGAAAGTGAAGGAGCTCATCGCGGAGACGAAGAAAAAGGGCGCGACGAAAGCCTTCCTGGCGACCGCCCAACAGGTCATCGCCAGCAACAACACCCTGATTGCGGAATGGGCCGACGAGGCGGAGCTGATCTTCGCCGCGAATTCGGCCGGCTATGTCTGCCACACGTGGGCCGAGCCGTATCGGTTGCCGCGCTCCCGTCAATGTGCGATCCCCGTCGGATTGGACCGGGGCCAGGGCATCCGCGTGGCCTACCTGCTGCCCAAGGGCGATTCCACGGCGCCCCTGAAGCACACCCGCCTGGAATACCGGGAGAGCCAGGATCCGGCGGCGCCCCTGACGGCTGTGATCCTCTTCGACACGTCGGCGTCCGGCGCGGGGGAATACGACCTCATCAAACTCATGGAGGACGGGTCGGTCCATCATGTCCCGCTCTGCGTGGTTCTCAGCTAATCAAAGGAGACGACTATGGCTAACGAAAGGGAGTACCAGGAGTTGCTCGACCGGATCGCCGCCCTGCGGGAGAAGGTGACCGACAAACATGCGGCCGATCTGATCGCGAATCCGCAGCTCGCCGACGCCCTGATGAAGCAGATTGACGATCTGCTGGGCGCCACCGTGGACGCGGACGCCAAGGCGCCGCACCCGCCGGACAACGGGCTGGCCCAACTGGCCGGCGTCGGCCCCGGCGCCGCGGATGAACTCGGCAAGACGCGCATCCCGCAGGGGGTCTCGCCCTATGACGAGCAGATCACCTCGGAGCGGCTCGTGGCGGTGGGCGACCTCTATTATATCTATCAGCACGAAAAGATCGGCGTGTTCCGTGTGATCCGGAAGCTCAAGGAGCTGTTCCACGCGGGTGCCGTCCGCCTGTCGAGTGGCCAGGGCGCCTTCCTGCTCTACCAGTTCGACCGTCGCGACGTGCTGCGGTACACGCTCAACGAACGTCTCGCCGCCTATCGCCGTGCCTTCGGTTACGGCAATGTGCAGGTCCCGCAGGGCACGACGCCGAACGTCGATTTCCACAACCAGTTCGGCCATTTCATCAACCAGGTGGCCCTGTTCTGGCGCGACAAACGGATCAGTGACGTGGTGCGCGAACGGGCCTATGACCCGAGTTTCGGCAGCATCGCCATCGTGCGCCGGGCCGGGTTGGACCTGAGGAACAACCTCAAGTTCACCTCGTTCGGCCATCTCAATGTGATGCGCGTCGAGGTCATGCAGTTGCTGGAGGAGGCTTTCAAGATCCTCGGCGCCGACGACGTGAAAAACCTCTTCGGCACGGACAACGCCTGGGACACCGTGGAAGAGGTGCTGGTCCGCTACTTCAACGAGCGCCTGGTCACCTCGCCCCGCCAACGCATGGGCGTGGCCGGACGCGAGGTGCTGCGCTGGCTGGCGCAACCGCACATCATGAAGATGCAACGCGGCCAGTTCGAGGCCCTGCTCCTCGAGATCGCCGAGTTCGCCGAGGAATGGCTCACCAGCGCGCAGTCGATGGGACTGGCCAAACGCATGGAGGCCAACCGCGTCCTGTCCTGGGGCAGTGACCCGGCCGGGGTCGCCCCCACCCGCGCCATACCCCGCCCGGTGGCCCGACGTCCGCGCCGTCGCAACGCCGCGTATGAGAACTGAGAACCGGGATCTGGGAACTGATTCATCCCCAACTGTACCCCGGACATGAGGAACCTGTGGGAAAGCGAGACCGAGAACGAATGGGAAGCCGGACTCGCCGCCGC
>JANYCC010000109.1 GCA_025360495.1 Verrucomicrobiota bacterium
AGGACGAGGGGTCGAGGACGAGGGGTCGAGGACGAGGGGTTCGAGGACGAGGGGTTCGGGGACGAGGGGTCGAGGACGAGGGGAATCGCTCACGGCCGCGCCGGCGTCGCGACCCGATAGAACCGGTCGACCGATGACGGCGACGGGTCGGGCACTTCCACCGGTCCGTCCGCCGGAAGCGCCGCCACATCCTTGAGCTTGCTCCACGTCCCGGTCCCGAGGGCGTCCTGGAATTCGACCGTATAAGTCCGTCCCGCCACCGCTCCAAATCGCAACTGGATCCCCGTCCCCGCCGAAACCTGCAGCCTCAATCCGCTGTTGGCGTCATGCGGATCGGTTCCCGCGAGATATTCCTGGAGATTCGTCAACCCGTCGCCATCCGGATCCCCCGCGGCATCGGTCGGATTGTGCGGGTCCAGACCATGCGCCGTCTCCCAGGCGTCCGGAATCCCATCACCGTCCGCGTCGGTCACCACCACCAGGCTGTTGGCCCCGCCCGGGGTCGCGCTGCCCGGGAAAGACGCGATCGTGACCGCACCATCGGGCAGACGTCCTTGGGAGACATCTGTCTGCTGCGCGTCGAACAGGATTCCGTCGAGCAATTGTCCGGCCGCCGTGTATAATCCCACCGCTTCGCCCGATTTCTTCAGGCTGAAGTTCACGTGGTTGGCACCGTTCGCGGGTTTGCCGTCGGCGAAAAACTGCCGATAGGCGTCCGTCCCGGCCCCGAGGAATGACAGCGGTGGCACCAACGACGTGAACGGGGCGTCCAGATTGTCGGTGAGGAACAGCCCGGCCAACGGCACCGGCCGGCCGTCCCCGTTGAACAACTCGAACCAGTCGTCGCCCACGGCCGGGTCGGCCATCCATTCGTTGATGTGGACCAGGGCCGGATTGCCGAGGGCCGCCGCGGTGTTCGCCCCTCCCTCCGTGGGGACGGTGAGCAGCCAGGTCGGGGCACCGTCCGGAACGCGGCCGACGGCGAAGTCCGCGGCTTGGACGCCATAACGGAGCGCGTCCAGCAGGGCGCCACCCCGCGCCGGCAGATCGAATAAATAGACCGCACCCCCGGAACCATTGAGGCCGAACCCGGTATTGACCGCGGACGCCGGTTGGAGCGGGTCACAGCCGATCGTCAGGAATGCACCCGGAGACAGCGTCGTGCCCTCCGCGATCACCCAGCGGCGCGGCGTCGCCGGATCATCCGTCAGGCTCACCCCGCCCAGAGGCGCGGCGTTCGTTGACGGGTTGTGCAACTCGATCCAATCGATGACCACCCCGGCGGCATTGGTCCGGGTCAGGTTCCGCGCGAACACCTCGTTGATCAGCACCGGTGACGTGGCGAGTGAATTGCAATTGGTATAAGTCCGCGTGGCCTCCAGGGACGCACCCCAGACGATGTCCGAACTGGCCGCCCCCGACTGGTGCACCTCGACCGCCAGCGTGTTCACTCCGTCGAGCAGTTGCACCCCGGGCAACGACAGGAATTCGGCGGTCGCATTGCTCACGTTGCGCGAACTCAGCGTCGCATAGGTGACGGTGCCCGCCGCCATGCCGGGCCGGGCGATCTCCGCGCCGTTGAGATAAATCACCGCACCGTCATCGAGCACGGTCGTGAAATTCAGGGTGAACCCCGCCAGGTTGGTGTTCACCGTGAAGGTCGTCCGGAAATAATAGGTGTTCCGACCGAGGGTCAGGATCTTCTTGAGGCCCGGCGCCGGCAGACATCCGCAATCCTCGACCCCGAGCAACCCGGCGCCGGACGGCCACGCGGCGTCCCCATACCCCGGTGTCTTCCAAGCCGTGCCATCCAGGTTGGACGTCTCCTGGTACTTCCACACCGCCCCCAGGGGCAGCAGCGGCACGGACTCGACCGCCAGGGTGCAATTCCCCTGCGCCCCCCCCGGGTTCGGCCCGCCAGGCGTCGGCTCCACAAACGAAAGCACCGTCGTCGTCCCATCCGGGGAGCGTCCCTGCGACACATCGGTGCGCTGCGGCCCATAGGACACCAGGTCCAGCGTGACGTCGTCCGCGTCGCTCAACCGCAGCAACGCGTCGTCGGCGGACAGCTTGAATCCAAGGTGGTCCGCACCCTTGCCCGTCGAACCGTCCGCGATGAACCGGACGAAGCCCAGCGGCGCGACATAACTCAACGGCGCGATCACAAACCGGTCGGGTGTGGCCGCGGCGTCGGAAATCCGCAGGCCGCCGAGGGCGACCGGGCGGGTGCTGGCATTATATAATTCCAGGAAATCGTTGCTGCTCGTGAACAGCGCGGTGGCGAGCCATTCATTGAACCGCAATCCCGCCGGATCCCCCAGGGCCACCGGTTCATTCGCCGCACCAAAGGTCGGACGGCAGAGCGTCCATTCCCCGTCATACCCGCGACCCACCGAGTAATCCGGCAATTGCACCCCGAACACCACCGAGTCCAGCAGGGCACCCCCGCGCCCGACGGTGTCGGAAAGCAGCACGTTGTCGCCGGACGCCTTCAGGCTGAATCCCAAATGGAGGCCAGGGGCATTCGGGGCGCTGTCGGCGAAGACGGTGAGATAACCGTCCGGTGCGAGAAGCGTGCCGGCGGGGAAGATGAACTTGCGCGGTGTCGCGGCCGAATCACTCAGGGCGAGGCCACCGAGATCGACCTGGGCCGGTCCATAGTTATGAAGCTCGACCAGATCCGGCGTCGTCCCGGCGTTGGTCAGCGTGGTGACATTCGAGGTCAGGATTTCGTTGAGACGCACCGTGACCACGGCCGGCGGGGTGAAGGTGGGATCGACGATCCAGGTTCCCGAGCGCGAGACCACGGCGGCGTCGGCCAGCAACGGGTCGTCCTGGTACATGCCGGAATCCCGCTTGCCGGACACCTCGACGAAATGGGGACCGGAGGACAATCCACTGAGCGAGATGGGTTCGGCGATCGGCGTCTCCACGCTCCACGCACCGTCATCCAGACGCCAGCGATAGGCGACGTATCCGCTGCCTTGGGGAAAGCCCACCACCGGGATGCCATTGCCCGTGCGCTTCGGGGCGACGACCAACGTGGCATCCGTCGAACGGGTGGTCCCGACCGGTTCGCCCCCGACCAGGACGCCCAGGGCGGGGAGCGCCCCGAGGTCATGTCCGCCGATCCCCGCGCCGCGTGCGGGCGACCCGGGTGCCGGCGCGAACCATTGCCACATCACCTGCGCCGATTCCCAGTTGGTGAAATGCGTCTCGGCCACCATGGGCACATGGGTCAGTTGCGGATCCAAGACCCGGTTCCCCGAGCCCGGACCCGTCCACGGCAGGGACAGCAGGTTGTTCACAAAGGTCACCGGCGAACCGTCGGTCGGGTTGCGCACCAATTGTTCGGTGTCGGAGATGATATTCCCTTCCAGATAGAACCCTTTTCCCGGCGTCGTGAGGTCCGGGGTCGTGTCGCGCACGTTCACGATGCCCGAGGCGAAATCCAACCCACCCTCCTTCGTGGTGTGGATGATGGTGTTGTCCAGCAGGGTGAAGAAATTTCCCTGTTTCGCAGTGGCCGCATTGTCGCAGTCGAAGAACAGGTTGTTGATGATCGTGACCTCCGACGTGTCATTCCCGAAATTGCCGCCGGAGATGGCAGCCGAACTGTCGGGAGCCCCATTGCGGTGGATGTGAAGGAAGATGTTGCCCTCGACCCACGAGTCCGTGCCGTCGAGATCGAAACCGTCGTCGGCCCCGCCGATGAGCACGTTGCCGATGAAATGGGACAGCGGCTGGCCCGGCCGGTTGCCGCCGGTGAAATCGATCACGTCATTATATCCATTCGGCGCCCCGATGAAATTCCTCAGGAACAGCCCGTGACCACCGGTCTTCACGCCGCCCGTCCCATGCAACGGCTCGAAGGCGGCCGTCGGGGTCGGGAAATGCGAATGGCTCACCACGAAGGACGAGTCGTCCAGCGACACGTATTGTTTGTCGGTCGTTCCGAAGTTCAGATAATCCAAGAACAGGGTGCCGCTGGAGGAATGGATGCAAGTCCCGCCATTGCCCTCGATGAACGCATGCACCAACCGGGTCTCGGGCGAACCCGGTCCCCCGTCCACCACGATCCCGCCCCAGAACGCGGTCACCCCGGGGGCCCGCCCGATCCAGATCGGCGCGGTCGCCGTCCCCTCCGCCAGCAGACGTCCCCCGTTGGCGATGGTGAGATTGACCCCGGACCCCAGATACAAGGTCGCACCCGCCTCGATCGTCAGTGTCGCGCCCGACGGCACGGTCAGGCTCGAGGTCACCTGGTAGGGTCCGCCCGCCGCCGTCCAGGTTTCGCTCCCGGCGAGCGAGCCTCCCTTGGTCACCACTGAGCCGTCATCGTACCAGACCTCGAACGTCCGGCTTTCGATCTCCGTCCCCTGCGGGTCGAAACCCTGGACCAGGACGCGGTTCACGCCCGGACGCAACGCCACCGCGTTGTTGGTCCAACGTCCCTGCCAGGCGGTGTAGGAAGCCGCCGACCCGTTCACCCGTACCGACGCCGTCCGTGAGGCATCCGCATCCCCGCGCAGCAGCGTGGTCGCCACGGTGCTGTGCGGAAGGCCGGAAACCAGCGTGAGCGGGGATTCGACGGTGAGTTCCACCGGGATCTGCGACCGCACGATCGCCACCCGGCTCGCATTATAGGCCTTGAGATTTTTCACCATCTGGTCGATGGCCGGCGTGGATTCCAACTGGCCGCGCCATTGGTCGAGGAAGGCGTTGAACCGCGGGGGATCAAAGAAGGTGTCGGACAGTTCCCGCAACTGCCGGAAGTATTCCGGGGCGAACGCCGGGTTCTTCACCAACCGGGACACCGTGGCCAGATCCGCCATCTTGAAGATCCCGGTGATGGTCGCCACGGTCTGGTCACCCTGGCCCAGGATGGTGTCCATGTCATACGACCACACCTGGGCGCGCGGATCCTTCACCGGGATATAAAGGATGTAATCGTCCCCCACCCCGGTGCCGAGACAGGTTTCCTGGTTGTCGAGGAGCGAGTTGATCGCGAAATAGCGCATCCACTCGGACACGTTGATCGTCCCGGAAACCGCCGTGACATAATCCGCCGCCGGGGTGTTGTTCAGCACGTCGAGCACGTGCACGAAATCCGCCCACTCGTCGGCGAGGGAGTTGTTCTGTTTGAAATAGGCGTTGGTATAAGCGTGGTGATCGGAGCCATGCCACACCAGGTTCGGGGTGATCGAGGTGTCGAAATCCCGGATGCCACGGTAGATGTTGCCCCCGGAATCGGTCGGGATCTGCCGCTTGAGCAGGGCGCCATCAATGACCTCATTGGCCGCATACCCGCCCCATTGCGGCGAATTCGGCGAGGAAAGGTTCGCGCCGTCCCACCGCATCTGCACATGCCGGGATTCCGCCATCGGGACGCCCAACGACCGGAACACCGCACTGCCCAGCACCTGGCCCGGTGTCGATTGGCTGTTCAGGTTCATCGCCGTCCGCCCCTGCCACACCCGGTCGTCCGGGAATTTCACCAGGAAATTGTGCGGCACCGAGGACCGGGTCCCGTGCCCCCGGTTGCGGAAGCTGCACAGGTAACGCACCTGCGGCGTGCCCTCGGCCGACACCACGCCGTCCGCCGCGATGAACGTCCCGTTGATCTCCGCGTCGCTCAGGGTCGAACCGCCCCACACCTGCGTCTCGAGATAGGCCTTCTCCGCACGGCTCGCGATGAGCTTATAGATCGGCTGGCTCCCGGCATAAACCGCGTTGTCGACCTGATAGACGAAATAGGGACTCCGATCCGCCGCCGTCGGCAGGAACGCCGGCAGCGTCCGCACCTGCCCCGCCGCGTCCGACGCCGTCATATAAAACTCGATCACGGACCCGTCGGCATGCGCCGGGATCGTGCCGCCGAAAATGCCGTCGCCCGCCAACCCGTCCCCGTGCGCGCCGTCATCGGCCATCGGGACCGTCGTGAACGCGGAACCCGTGTCCACCCGCCAATGCAACACCCCGGAGACGCCCGTCTTCAATTCGTCCACCAACCGTGCCACGATTGTCACCGAATCGGCCGAATGGGGCACCGGCGGGAAGTGGCGGACCTCGGTGATCAACGGGGCGCTGTCGGCCGCAGTGGTTGAATTGGGCGCGCCGGGAGTTCCGCCTGAAACGGTGCTGGACGCCCAGTTCTGACCGGCGGAAAGCGGCAGGGCCTCGTTCACCAGTTCGGCCGAATTGCCGCCGCCGTTGTGGGCCGCGAACCATTCCCAACCCACCTTGCCGTAACGGTCGGCCGCCGCCAACCGCCG
>JANYCC010000113.1 GCA_025360495.1 Verrucomicrobiota bacterium
GCTTCGGTGCTCCAAGCGCCTTCGTTCGATAAACTCCAGTTCAATTGGCTGAAGGAAAAGCCTTCAGAGGAAGTACCCCCTTACCTCGGTCCGGAGCCTAATTATACGAGACCCGACCGTCCGCAACCCACCGGCGACCACCGATGAGCGAGTTGACGAAAATCCTCCACGCCACGTCGCAAGGCAACTCCAGCGCCGCCCGCAGGCTGTTGCCGCTGGTCTATGACGAATTGCGCCAGCTCGCCGCGCGGAAAATGACCCAGGAATCGAGCACGCAAACCCTCCAGCCCACCGCACTGGTTCACGAGGCGTGGCTGCGTCTCGGCGGGGACGAGCAGCCGACCTGGAAAAACCGCACGCATTTCTTCTGTGCCGCGGCCGAGGCGATGCGGCGCATTTTGATTGACCGCGCCCGGAGCAAGCAGGCCCGTCGGCACGGCGGCGGCCAGCAACGTTGCGACGTTGACGAAGTTGAAATCGCCGCGTCGTGCCCGGATGACGAACTGCTCGCGGTGAATGAGGCGCTGGATCGATTCAGCCTACATGCGCCGGAAAAAGCCGAGTTGGTGAAACTTCGTTATTTTGCAGGCATGGGCCTCAAGGAAGCCGGCCAGGTACTGGGAGTCTCCGAGCCCACCGCCGTGCGCTGGTGGACGTACTCAAAGACCTGGCTCTATCAGGCGATTCGGGAGGCCCGCGGACCGGCGAAAGGCTGATCCTTTCGATCGGGGCCTCGCGAAGATCTGTAACTGTTCAAGTCAACCGCGAATGAACACGAAGGTAAACTGTGGATCAGAGCCGCAATCGGTTGGAATGCCTTTATTCGCGTCAATTTGTGTCCATTCGGGGTTACCCGTCTGAAATCACCCGATCCCTGATCGTTCCCATCCCGAAATCCCGCATTTACCAGAGAAGGGCCGCACGCCGCTTCCGAACCGAACGAAACTCGGCCTGAGTCAGGGGTCCAATCAGCGACCATTTCTGACCATGTGCGCAGGCCGGCAAAATGAGTGATGCCATGAAGAAACCGACTGTGACTCGACTGAAGGTCAGCTCCGCCGTCCTCATCCTGGGATTGGCAGTCGCCAGATTCGCAACCGCTGCCGACCTTAACGTGCCGGCCGACTATCCGACGATTCAGAAGGCCGTCGACGCGGCCCACAACAACGATACCATCCAAATCGCACCCGGAGTTTACACCGGGCAGGTGCTGATCACCAACAAAGTACTGACTTTGATCGGGCAGCCGGGGACGGTCCTTCGCGCCACCACGAACATGCCTCCATTCCCAGGGTACGCCGGTTTTTCGATTCCTTCAATAATGGGTATCCAGTCTTCCCAGGTCACGGTGCGGGGATTGACTTTCGAGGGCGAGCGCCTGGCCGAACGCTTCGTCGGTCCAGGTGTTGGCGATCTGGAGGGGATATTTTCTCGCCAGAGCAGCGGCACTGTGGAGAACTGCGCGTTCTACGGTTTTCGCGAGAGCACTCCTGAGGGGGCTCAAGGCGGCGATGCCATTGTTTTCGTCAACTTTGACGACGGCCCCACGGAGGTCAATTTTCGCGTGGTCGGAAGCACGTTTGCCGACACCTACAGGGGCATCACGGTCATTGGTTCGCCCACCCATCAAAGCATCAATGTCACGCTCGAGAACAACACGATCATCGGGCCGGGACCGCTGCGCAACGATAGTAATATCGGCATCTTCATTAGAGAAGGCGTCAGTGGACGGATCGCCGGCAACACCATCAGCGGGTTCTCATACGACGCGACAGCGGATGGTTCTCCAGAATCGTACGGTATTCTGGCGGCCAACGAAGCGAACTGGCCTCCCGAATTTGGCATTCTCCGGCCCCTCCAAATCGTAGGAAACACTCTCCGGGATAACCAGCAGCAGATCGTCTTGCTCAAAGGTGATGACAGCGTGGTCACAAACAACCGCTTCCAAGGCACCGCACCCGGGTTTCTTCCGCTGGGATTGGCTGTAAGCGGAACGAACGTGACGATTGCCAACAACCAATTCGAGGATATGCCGGAAGGAATTCGGCTGCTGGGGGACGACCCCTACTACGGAACCATCCTGGGCGTCGCCGTCAATGCCCAAGTCACGAGCAATCGTTTCTGCAATGTGACTAAGCGTATCAATGTCGAGCCCCTCGCCAATGCCACGCAGACGGGCACGTTGCTTTGCCCTTTCCCCTCCCCCTCACTGGCCATCGCGCCGGCAGTCCTCCTGTCCTGGCCGGGCGAGGATGACGGTTGGACCGTCGAATCCGCCACCAGCGTGGACGGTCCCTGGGCTGCCTCCGACGCCACACCCTTCCTGCAGTATGGACGCCACAGCGTCGCCGTGCCGACGGACGGCGAGCGTCGGGTCTTTCGCCTGCGTTACTCACAAAGCCAACCCTGAAAATGTCCTTGCGAAAGGGGACTTGTGTAACTCGTCCCTCCGTGCGATGGGGTGAGGAGTGGGGTTCTTGAAAATAATGTGTGACCCCGGCGTGCAGTTGCTTTTGTAGTGACGGGAAAAAGTCAAACCGACCGCCTCCCCAGCATGAAAACCAACACCTGTTTCACTTTCCTGGTGGTCTTGCTGGGCGGCCTGACACGCCTCCAAGTGGCCAGCACCCTCCAATTCACGACAAAAAGCTACACCGTGGTTGAAAGCTTCGGAACGGAGACCCTCACGGTCCAACGGCTCGCCGGCAACCAACTCGGTATCAATTCTGGACAATGATCCGGGAGTGGGCTTCGAACTGAAACGCTATGAGAGTGCCTGGGGGAATGGGGAGGTTACCGTGACGGTCCTGCGAGGCAACGATTGGGACTTGGGACCGATCACGGTTGATTATGCCACCAGCGATCTGACGGCCCAGGCGGGGCAGGATTATCAGGCGGTCTCCGGCACGCTGGTGCTTGAGGAAAACGAAACGGTGGAGAGTCTCACGATTCCCATCCTTCGGGCCAGACCGACCAATCAATATCCAGCATATCCATGGCACTGCGGACACCGTCGCTCCTTATGCGGGCGGGGCCTCCCAATCCCCTGCGAATCTGTCCCAGTCTTCCGGCGCGCTGCAGACCTTCAGGACCTGGGCGGGGTATAACGGCGCCACCGGTCTGAGCGCGGATGCCACGCCCTCTTTGAACCTGACCACGGACCTGGCGGGACTGGACACGGTCGTCTCGCGCTATACGAACTCTCCACCCGGTGGAGCGGTCGAACTCTGGACCATCAATGGTGGAAGCCATGCCCCCACTCTGTCCCCGGAATTCGCGTCGCTGGTGATCGACTGGCTCTTCGCCAATCCGAAGCCGTGAACGCCAGCGCAAAGAGGTGATGCTTCAGGAGGTGTCGGGCGATGAGTTCTTCTTCGCATTCAGCGATCAAGCCTCCAGCCCGGCCGCAGGTCCTTGACTCCGGCCGACCCTCTGGTCCCTCCGGTCCACTCTGTGCGGAATTGTCCAATGGACGAGCCTGGCACCCTGTCCACCCCCGCTGATTCGGCGCATCGCCCCCCATTTGCCCCCCAAGGGCCGGCTGGCAGGTCCTGTGCTTTGACCCGGTCTGTGATGACGAAAACCGGCTATCTGATCGACATGGACGGCGTGATTTATCGCGAAAACCAGCTGATTCCCGGCGCCCGGGAATTTGTCGACGCCCTCCAGGCCATGGGATTCCCGTTCCTGTTCCTGACCAACAATTCCGCCCCGACCCCCGAGGATCTCGCCGTCCGCCTCAACCACCTCGGCATCCAGGGGATTTCGCCCCGGCAATTCTACACCTCGGCCTTGAATACCGCCGATTTCCTGGGCGAGACCCATCCGGGTTGCACCGTGTTCGTGATCGGGGAAGGCGGGTTGCTGACGGCGTTGCACGAACATCGGATTGCCAGCGATGCCATCCGGCCGAGTTATGTGGTCGTGGGCGAAGGTTCAGTGTCGATGGAACGTCTCGGAAAGGCCCACGAATGCCTGGAACGGGGCGCGCGGTTGCTGGCGACCAACCCCGACAATTGGTGCCCGGTGGGTGCCGAGAAAACCCGTCCCGGGGCCGGTGCGACGGCTGCCTTCCTGGAGGCAAGCAGTGGTCGACGGGCCTATTATCTGGGGAAACCCAACGGATACATGTTCCATCGGGCCCGGCAAAAGCTGCAGGAACTCGCCCTGGGACCCGTCGGACAGGTGGCGATGATCGGGGACACGATGGAGACCGACATCCGGGGGGCCGTGGAAGCCGGCATGTACGGGTATCTGGTGCTGAGCGGATCCACCGCGCTCGAGAACGTCGCTGACTACGTTTACCAACCGACGCGCATCCTGCAATCGGTGGCCGACCTGACCGAGGAGGTCCTGACCGGCAAGGCCTCGGATCGGCTCAACAGTCCGGTGTTTGCGGGGGAGGGTCCCGCCATTTCGCGGCCGGGGCACCGGCATCAGACGGACGTCTTCGCGTTCCACAAACCCCGGCCGCGACCGGCAATGACGAAATGAACAGGATGGGAGTGACCCCTGCATCTTGGGGTATTGTGAATAACTCACCCCCATTAGTTGTGGTTTTGCCCTTGCCGCGGCGCGCCCGAGTTTCTCCAATGCACCCGTCATGTATCTCAAGAACCTCACCGCCCTCGGGTTCAAATCGTTCGCCGACAAAACCTCGGTGAATTTCCAGCCCGGGATGACGGCCATCGTCGGACCCAACGGCTGCGGCAAGTCCAACGTGTCCGACGCCATCCGCTGGGTCTTGGGCGAGCAATCGGCCAAGGCGTTGCGCGGTGGGGAGATGGCGGACGTGATCTTCAACGGCACCGATCGACGCAAGGCGCTGGGAATGGCGGAGGTGAGCCTGACGATCGGGGACGTGGATGGGGAACAGTTGCAGGCGTTCGGCATCCCCATCGAGTACAACGAGGTGACCCTGACGCGGCGGGTGTTCCGGGACGGCGGTTCCGAGTATTTCCTGAACAAGACGTCGTGCCGGTTGCGGGACATCCAGCAGTTGTTCGCGGGCACGGGCATGGGCAAGACGAGTTACTCGATCATGGCCCAGGGCAACATCACGCAGATCCTTTCGAGCAAACCGGACGACCGTCGGTTGGTGTTCGAGGAGGCGGCGGGTATCACGCGCTTCAAGCAGCAGAAGCGGGAGGCCTTGCGCAAACTGGAGAGCACCGACCAGAACCTGTTGCGGGTGCAGGACCTCATCAAGGAGGTGAAACGCCAGATCGGATCGTTGCAACGTCAGGCGGGCAAGGCGCGCCGGTTCAAGGTGATCCAAGCCGAATTGCAGCACTTGGAAACCCAGTTGGTGCGGCACCAGTTCGACGTCCTCCAAACCGAGATCAGCGACCGTCAAACCCTGGCCGACCGGCTCCGGATCGAGATGGAGCTGTGCCAGGAAGGGGTCATCCGGTTGGAGGATGAAGTCATCCGGTTGCGGACGGAATGGAGTCGCCTGGAAGAGCAGACCTCGGCGCTCCAACAACAGGGACTGGAACTGAAAGGCGAGGCGGACCGGCATGCGGGTCGGATCGCGTTCAACGAGGAACGGTTGCGCGAGTTGGAACGGCAGAACCAGCGGGCGCTCGGCGATATCGCCCAGTCCGAGGAACGCGGCCAGGTCGCCGAAGCCGAATTGCGGTTGGTGATCGAACGGTTGGCCCAATCGCAGGAGCACGTGGCGGTGCTGAGGTCGGGTTTGGAATCCAAGCGACAGGCGGTCCAGGCGGTGGAGCGGCAGGTTTCCGAGAAGCAGGAACACCTGCGCGTGGCCCAATCCCAAGCGTTTGCCGCGGCCCAGCAACTTGCCCGGGCGCGCAACGAGATCAACGCCTTGGACCTGCAGAAACAGGGCAACCTTGTCCGTATTGAGAAACTGCAGTCCGAGCGGGTTCAATTGGAGGAGGAACAGGTGCGGCTTGAGGTGCGGTTGGCGGAGTTCACCTCACAGTTCCAATCCGAGCAGCAGAGTGTCCAGGCGTGCCGGGGAACCTTGGAAGAACGGCAGGCGCGGTTGCGGGCGTTGCAGGGAGAAATCACCGCGGCGGGACAGGAATTGGACGTGTTGTTGCGGCAACAGGCCGAAAAACGTTCGCGCCTGACCGTGTTGGAGCAACTCGACACCCAGCATGAGGGATTCAGTGCCGGCGCCCTCGCGGCCTTGCGACAGAGCTCGGAAGTGCTCGGCCTGCTGGCCGATCGGCTGCGCGTGCCGGCCGAACACGTCACCGCCGTCGAATCGTTGCTGGGACACAACCTGCAATTGGTTTTGACCGCGCAACCGGACGCCGCCCGGCGGATCTTGGACGACTTGGGCGCCAACAAACGCGGACGGGCGAGCATTGCCTCATTGGACCTCGCCGGTTCGCCCGATGTCGCGGGGGAAGCCGAGTTGGCCCCGGTGCTGGCGGCGGGCGGACGGTTGGTCACGGAATTGATCGAAGCCGACGAATCGGTGCTCGGGCTCGTCCGCGGCCTACTCGGGCGCGCGGTCGTGGTGGCGGATCTTTCGATCGCGACCGAGCTGATCCGTTCGTGCGGGGGACGGTTTGATTATGCGACGCCGACCGGGGATTTGTTGACGCGGCACGGGGTGTTCACCGGGGGCGTGGCGGGGACGTCGGGCAAGGCGGCGGCGAGCATTTTGGGCCGGAAAAACCAGATCGCGGAATTGCAGGTGGAATTGGCGGGATTGCAGGGGCAGGTGGCGGAGGCGAGCCGGGGCAAGGGCGCGTTGCAGAGCGAACAGACGGCCCTTCAGGCGAGCCTGGAGCGGGCGCGGACGGAATTGCGCCAGCACGAGGTTGCGGTGGCCACGCGCCAGGGCGAGTTCAACGCGCTGCAGACGTCGCGCCGTTCGCTGACGCTGAAATTCGAGGTGGCGGTCCACGACTTGGAAACATTGACCGCGCACGAGGCCGAGGGCGGGGACAAGCGCGCGCGTCTGGCGGCGCAGGTGTCCGAGGCCGAGACCCGGGAACAGGATGGCACGGCATTGGTCCACCAATTGTCCGGGGATTTGGAGGAGATCCGGGGCGACCGGGAAACCGCCAACAGCATCCTGAACGAGGCGAAGGTGGCCCTGGCGACCGAGGAACAGTTGATGGCCTCCCATGCGCGCCAACAGGGGCCGTTGGAACAACGCCTGCGTGAACTCGGTCAGTTGGTGGAACGGTTGCAGTCGGAGCTCGGAACCTTCGCCGGGCGCAAGGAGCAGTTTGAGGCGGAGAGCGCGGAATCGGCCCGACAGATCGAGCGGCTCCGGTTTGAACGCGAGGTCGTTTCGGCCCAGATTGCCGCCAAACTCGAGGAGAAAAGCGCGTTGGATTCCGACATCGCCACGCGGGAGGAACGGTTGCGGGAACATCGGGGCCGGTTGACCGCGTTGCAGACCCAACGCGGACAGATCGACGTCGAACTGGCCCAGAAGACGATGACCGTCCAGAACCTGCGCGAGAAGATCCAGACGCGGTACCAGCTCAATTTGGAGGACATCCGGGGCGAAGGGATCCGGATCACGCTCTCGGACGAGGGCGGCCCGGCGAAGGTGGAGACCGTGTCGCCTGAGGAAATGGCGGCGGCGGGTTTGGCGACCGATTGGGAGGAGGCGGGACGACAGGTGCAGTCGTTGCAAAAGCGGTTGGACGAGATCGGGCCGGTGAACCTGGTGGCGATCGAGGAGTACGACGAAACCGAACAACGGCACCATTTCCTCAGCACCCAATATGATGATCTGATGAAGGCCAAGACCGAGTTGGCCGAGGTGATCAACCGGATCAACACCGAGACCAAGTCGATGTTCGTCGAGACGTTTGAGAAGATCCGGGCGAACTTCCAGGCGATGTTCACGGAGATGTTTGGCGGCGGGAAAGCGGACCTGCAATTGGTCGCCGGCGAGGACGTGCTGGAGGCAGGAATTGAGATCGTGGCGCGACCGCCAGGCAAGCAGTTGCAGAGCATCACCCTGCTGTCGGGCGGCGAGCAGACGATGACGGCGGTGGCCCTGTTGTTCTCGATTTACCAGGTGAAACCGGCGCCATTCTGCGTGCTCGACGAGTTGGACGCGCCGTTGGACGAATCGAACATCAACCGGTTCATCCGGGTGTTGCAGCGGTTCCTGGAGCAGAGCCAGTTCATCGTCATCACGCACAACAAGCGGACGATCGGGATGGCGGACGTGCTGTACGGGGTGACGATGCAGGAGCAGGGGGTGAGCCGGGTGGTGAGCATGCGCTTCAACAAGGAGGAAAAAGTCGGCGGTCGGACGGAGGTGCCGGCCCTGGCGGCGGCGATTTCCAAACCGTCGGCCGCGGAGTCGGTGATCGTGGGACCGGCCGTCGTGGAAACCGAGGTCGTCGTCGAGGAAGTCCACGGGCAGGAAACCGTGGTGACGGAGACCGTGCTGCCATCGGTCCGGGGGGAAACCGTCGTTTCGCAAGAGGTCCTGGACGAAGAGGTGGTGATGGCCAAATGAGGATGAAATTGGGGCTTCCGCAGGGGCGGTGTGGCTGCCAGTTTCCCGCGTCACCATGCGCATGAAATCGATGTTCCGGACCGGGTGGACGGTGGTTTTTGTCCTGCTGATGCCGTTGGGGATCGCCCGGGCCCAAGGCACCCTGATCGCGAGCAACGCCGCCGGGACGCGGACGCAGTTCGTGACCGATTGCGACGGCAAACCGATCGGGGGAACGAATTATGTCGTGGAACTGCTGGTGAAGAATCCGGCCTCGGGAAAATTCGAAGGCGGGTTGGAGCGGGCGATCGGGACCGAGGGTTGGCAGGCGGTCGGACGGGAGACCCTGCGGGATGGCACGCTGGCCGGGGTGTTCAGTTTCGGGACTGTGCGGGTGCCGTTTGTGGCGCCGGGCAAGGACGCCCAACTGCTTTTCCGGGTCTGGGATTCGACAGGTGGCCGCGACTTCGCGGGGGCCGCCCACCGGGGCGAAACCAACCTGACGGTGCGATTGGGTGGAGTGGGCGCTCCGCCAACGTTCCCGACCCGGCTCAACGGATTCCGCGGTCTCAAGGTGTGCGCGGTGCGGCCGTGATCTGGTAGGCGCCGACTCCCCACCTTTTCTTGGTGGACGTGGCCGAGGTGGGTTGCCGAGCGGGTGTCGCATTTTGCTGGTTCGATCCGGAATGGGGCAAGCCCGCTATTCAATTGGCATTTTGATGCATGGGTATAAATTGGGAGCATGAAGGCGTCGGTGATTTCGGTTGATCAGGAAGTGATGGGGGGGAACGCCGTGCTTCGCCGGCACGCGTGTCCCGGTCCGGACGCTGTTTGAGTACCTCGAAGGCGGACACCCACTGGCTGAGTTTTTCGAGGATTTCCCCACCGTCTCCCGAGAGCAGGTGGCGATACTTCTGGAGGAAGCCAAGAACCGGTGTCTCGCCTCCGCGTGACATGAGAATCCTTCTGGACGAATGCGTTCCCAGAGGATTGCGCCGCCATCTTCCAAGCCACCAAGTTCCATCAAGCCGGGTCAGGTGGTCACCCTCGCCGCCTGAGGAAGCAGGCTCCGGGTGGCCCGCATCGACTCCAGACCTCCATCCACGGCGAACTGAGGGTTGCCGAGGGGACGATTTCGAATCGATCCATCGATACGAAGGGACCAAGAATCGCCTCGCCGGGCTGACTTTTCTCCGGTAGCGTACGGGGCCATCTCACCCCATGCCGATCCTAAACCGATTCAAGCCTTCGGAGAACACCAATGTCCCGGACCGGCTTTTCGTGGTCTTCTGTCGCATTGATGGCTTGGACGAGCTCAAGGCGGAGCAGATTGCGCGGTGCCACCGTGTCCTGCTCGACCTTGCGGATGACCTGAGCCGCGACCCGGTGTTCAAGGCCTTCGCACACCAATCGAGCGTCTACGGACGGATCTATTTCGTGCAGACTCCCACCGGCGCGACCCAAGCCGCGGAACTGCTGTTGCAGAAGTCCCGAGCGCAGGGGATCCGATTGGCGATCGGGATCAGTGTCGGCCGGGTGGATGCCTGCAAAGATCTCGGGTTCCCGAGTCTCAAGGGTCCGTGCATCAGTATGGCAGCCCGGTTGACCGGATTGGAGAAAGCCGTGGGGCGGGTATTCGTGACGGAGGGCGTTTGCCGACTTCACCATGAATCATCTAATCCAAAGGGCTATATCTTCGATGGGCCAACACCCGGAAAGGTTAAACGGACGGATCTCAGTTATCATGCCCTGATCATCTCTCCCGGACCCGGACCGGACGTCCCCGAGTCCCTCCAGTGCGAGCCGTTTCGTATCGGTCACGCCGTGGTTTACGATATCGCCCGTTTCTCTGAGTTGTCCGCCGATAGCCAATTGGACGTGGTGGACCAATTGAGCCGGTGTATTGGCCGGGTATCGGAACAATTGAATCTCTCGGGTCGTGTGGAGGCCGGCCTGGTTTGGTATTCGCCAGCGGGCGATGGTGGGGCATGGGTCTTCAAGGGGGAGAATGGTGGGGCCTTGGCCGCAGTCGCTGCGGCCCAGTCCTTGGCCGAACGCTGCCTCGGCAAGGTAGACCTTAGGGTTTCGGTGGCCATGGGGATGTACACGGTTCTGGACGGGGAGTTGCCCGTCGGACCGGCCATCCTCCGGGCGGACGATTTCTGCTCCGAGCCGCCAACCGGCGGTATTTGTCTTGAGGACTCGGTCTATAGGGAAACCCTGTCATCGAAGGTTCCACACGGCTGGGAGTTGGAGACGGGCGCCGAGGTGGAGGAGGCAGTGGTGTTGCGCAGTTCCTCCTACAAAGCCACAACAAGCCGGGAGGACGGGAATCAACAGAAGGAAATCCGGCAGATCGGCGGCCAGATTTTGATGGCGTGCAGGGAGCAGGTCCGCGCCCTGTTCGCGCAGCATCCCTGGCTTGGTGGAGTTTGGCGAGACACCCTCAATGCGAAAGATCTACGGGCAACCGCTGCGGGGGCTGAAATCGTCGAATGGTTGGTCGTGGCGGAGACCACCAAGGTCCTCCAAGAGTTGCTTTCCTGGACCCGCACAAACGCGACCAAGGCTGATGTCGAAGTCATCGAGGAACTGCTGAATGTGCTTCCTCAATTTGGGGTCCGCGCGGAGTGGATTCAGGATGTCAGGAATGCCCTCCCCAGATCGAAAAAAGGCAAACTTCTCGGGGGCAAAGCGACCGTTCCAGTGGGCACCAGCCCGGCGTCGGCACAAATCATCAGCGCGGCGATCTACGACACGTTCTGCAAGTGGGTCGACAGATCGGAAGTGTATCAGAACGGATTTGATGCATCCGGATCAGTCAAGACCCGGGATCCGAGGCCGGCCACCAAGTTGGTTGAGCTGAGGACGGAAATACTAAGCAAGATTGGGTATCCCGACGACGAATTGGCGGAGCAGGACAGGATAGCTGGATTTCTCAAACATCGCTGGGAGGACGGTAATCCGGTTCACGTTCTCGTGGACAAGGAAGGGAAGTTGGCCCGCGAGATGGAGGCCAATCCCAGTCTATGGCAATACACCCTCATTCTGCAGCCAGGTCCTGTTCCAACCCCTGTCCTGCCTGATGCACACAACCTTGGGTTCAAGTTGACTGCAATTCGTGAACAATTGGCGCTGTTGGCCCGCAAGCGATCAGCCAGATCCTGATTTCCATGACGACTCTGACACCCATCCAACGCGCACTGGAGATTCTGGATCAGCCTCCTTTGCGGCAAAAACCGCAATTCCTAAAGGCTCAGGAGTCCTGGCCCGATGCTTATCATGGTTTCGACGACCGGACCCTGCTGGCGCTGAGGAGCGCCATCGCCGCCCAACGCCCCCTTTTGATCCGGGGTGAGCCGGGGATTGGGAAGAGTCAGATCGCTCGCGCCGCGGCCGCCGCGTTGGAGGCGCCGTTCCTGTCGTTTGTGGTCAACTCCACCTGCGAATGTGGGGACCTTTTGTTCTCGGCGGACCCGGTTGCCCGCCTCGCTCAAGCCCAAGTTCTCGGCGCCGGAGGGGAGAAACCGGAGGATTGGAAGGATCTCCTGGCCGAATCGAGGTTCATCCGACCCCGTCCGCTCTGGTGGGCATTCAATTGGGCTCAGGCCAGGGAACAGGCGGCGAAATATCATGTGTTGGAAAAGGAACCGCCGCGTCCGGCCGACTGGACCCCGGCGAGAGGGTGTGTGGTGTTGATCGACGAGATCGACAAGGCGGAGTCGGATCTGCCCAACGGTTTGCTGGAGAGTCTCGGCAACTCGGGATTCCAGGTTCCGCAGGCTTCGGTCAGCGTTTCGTTGAATCCGGAACAGGGACCCCCATTGATCGTCATCACGACCAATGAGGAGCGGGAGCTTCCAGCGGCATTCGTACGGCGTTGCCTCGTTCTTCAATTGCCGTTTCCCCCCGAAGGGATGACCCCGGAAGTGTTCCTTGCCGAGCGGGGCCGGGCTCACTTTGGCCCAATGCACTTCGCGCCGGAGGTCTTGGAGGTCGTGGCGGAACAGTTGCTCAAGGATCGGGCGTGTACTCCGGAGGGTCAGCCGAAGCCCGGGGCTGCCGAGTACCTCGACCTCTTGAAGGCGCTCCACCAATTGGCGCCTGACAATCCATCGCGTCAGAAAGATCTCTTGAAGCGAATCGGTGAATTCGTCCTGCGCAAACACGTGGTGGATCCGGTCCGGTGAGATGCCAATCCGCCATCGGTCGGGGCGATTTGCTCCGGTGCTTGAACGGTCTCGGCTCCGAACGGGATCGCGATGTGGCGGAGTTCTGCGGCTACGAAAGCGAGGTGCCGACGCCGGAACCGAAGCGGGCTGCGAATAGGATTCCTGAACCAAATGAGGTTCCTCCCCAACCGCCACCCGATGTCCCTCGGCTTCCGTTCGCCCCGGCATCGACCGTGGCAGAGTATCTGACGGCCCTGACCGCGACTTTCAAGGACGTCCAGGATGGTGGAGACCCTCTGCCGGAGATCCTAAAGGACGACGAATTGCACGCCCCGAAGGACTGGGAACCGAAGCGGACTCCGTTGACCCGATGGGCCCGTGTCTGGCCGTTTCTAAGGCACATATTGGGTGAAGATCGGCCTTCGGGACGGGCGAACGTCCGGGAGTTGGTGGCGGATATCTCGCGCGGGCGCATCATCCGGCGAGTCCCGCGGGTGTGCCGTTTGACGTGGGCGCGCGAGGCCGTTGTGGTCAGGGATCATGGCGACGAACTGCGCCCGTTTTGGGACGACATGGCCGGATTGATCCGCAGCTTGAAACGGGTTCGCGGCAGGCAAGGGCTGCAAGTTGTGACGTTGCCTGACAGTTGGCCTCAGTTGGCCATTGCTTCGAGGGCGGGCGCACGTCCGGCCCCAATCTTGGCTCTGGGCGACTTGGGTTGCCTTCGCACTGGCAAGTCATTGGTGGAAGCATGGAAGATCGCCGGCGTGACGCTGCGACGGCGGGGGCACCGGTTAAGTGCATTGCTCCCCTGCCCGCGGGGTCGATGGGACGCCGCGGTCACCGGAGTCTGGGCCAGTTCGGCTTGGGACCGGGGCGAAAGACTTCGACCTGCCGGCGTCCATTCGACCGAGGCCCGAAATGTCGAGAAGGAGGCTGCGGTGGTGAATCGACTCATGAGCCTGCTCGCCCCGGTCGCTCGATGCGAATCCGCTTTGTTGCGCGACGTCAGGCTTTTGCTGGGAACAAAGGCGGCTGACGTGGGGACCGAGTATGACGTTTGGAACCATCCCGAGAGCAATCGATCGCTTTCCGCTTTTGCACTGCATTCCAGTGCGGCAATCCAGCGTCGGGAATGTCTGCAGACAAATCCAGACGCCCTGTTGGGCGAAATGTCCCGGTTGTTGGACCGACACCATGCCGGTTACTCCGTGACAGTGCGGTGCAAGGAGACAATCAACCTTCACCATTGCGGTGCTCCGGTGCCTCAAGACCGATTGGAGGAAGCGCTCGCAGTCCAGTCCAAGATTGGTCAAACAACGGTCGATATCGTGCGGCAGGCAGATCCCGGTCAGATCCACCAGTCGGGTTTGGTCGAGTACTTCCGCGAGGATGTGGCCACGACTTCCACTCAGGAAATGAAGGCCCAGCCGGCACTGTCGGTTGGCTATGGCGTGATGCTGCACGTGGACAAGGAAACCGTCGCCGAGCTGCCGCAGGGGATCGATCCGGAGATTGTCCAGCGCACCCGGCGGGAATTGGTCGAAGAGCCGTCGGCGGATTCACTTTGGGCGGTCTCATGGAGGGCCGATCGCCTGATCCTATTCCGATGGCCGGTGCAGGGAGGGGCGCCCGGGTTGGTGACGGGTG
>JANYCC010000134.1 GCA_025360495.1 Verrucomicrobiota bacterium
GAGGCCGCTGACTTTCGACTTGGCTGGACTTAGTCTTTTGTTTTTCACACCCGCCTTGTGGCGGGCTAACAGGGATGAATCCAGCCAATTCCTTTGCTGGCTGTGGGACGGCTGTGGTTCTTTTTATTGAGGACACGTTCCCGCGCCCTTGGCGCCCTTTGTTGTTCAAATTCCCGGCAGTCATCCCATTCACAACCCGGAGATGCGCCCATGGCCCTGCATCCCCTCATAATGTCCTTGCCCAATGCGAACGGGTGCATACTGTTAATCTATGTTGCGAAATCGTGTCCATTGTTTTGCTGATCACCGATCCGCCCATGGCCGCCGGCACACCGGGCGCCTTGCTGTGAACGCCCGACCCGTCCTGGTTCTTCTCCGAATCCTATGAAAACCATGCTCAGATTCGGTTTGATCCCACTGCTCCTGCACGCCCTGGTCAGCCAAGCCGCGCTGACGGTGACCCGCATTGCGGGGGGCAACAGCGCCAATCACAGCCTGTTTGTCACCTCCGACGGCAGCCTGTGGACCATGGGTGAAAACCGGTACGGCCAACTCGGCGACGGCTCCTTTGGCAACACCAACCGGCCCCAACGGATTGTCGTCGGTGGCGTTGCAACGGTTGCGGGAAGTGGCCACAGCCTGTTGGTCAAAACCGACGGCAGCCTGTGGGGAATGGGTTGGAATTATCAGGGGCAACTGGGCGATGGCACCCCGGTGACCAGCCCTCCCTATGGCATCGACCAGCCTGAACCAATCCTGGCCGGCAATGTCATGGCGGTCTCCGCGGGAGGTCAACACAGCCTGGTGCTCAAATCCGATGGCAGCCTCTGGGCGATGGGTTTCAACATTGCCGGCCAACTGGGCGACGGCACCTTCAACCAGTCCGCCAGGCGGCCGGAGCAGATCGTGCGCAACGTCGTGGCGATCGCGGCCGGATTTTACCATAGCCTGCTGGTCCAAACCAACGGCAGCCTGTGGGCCATGGGTTACAACAGGGAGGGCGAACTGGGCGACGGCACCACGATGGCAAGGATCACACCCGAACTAATCGTCCCCAGCAACGTCACCACGGTCGCCGCGGGACAGTATCACAGCCTTTTTATCAAATCGAATGGCAGCCTCTGGGCCATGGGTTACAACAATGTCGGTCAACTCGGTGACGGGACAACCAACAATGCGCACGTCCCGGAACAGATTGTTGCCAGCAACGTCGTGGCGGTCGCCGCGGGATATGATCACAGCCTGTTTCTGAAAGCCGACGGCAGCGCCTGGGGCATGGGCTTCAACTTTGATGGCGAGTTGGGCGATGGCGCCGGCGGTGTCTTTGGCTCCTATGCCAACCAGCCGGAGCAGATCGTCTCCAGCAACGTCGTGGCGATTGCCGCTGGATCCGGCTACAGCCTGTTTCTCAAGTCCGATGGCAGCGTCTGGGCAACGGGCATCATCAATGCCGGCTGGATGGGGGATGGCATAACCACCACTGCCCATACCAACCGGCTGGAACAAATCATAGCGGGCGACGTCGTGGCGATTGCCGCGGGACAATATCACAACCTGTTTCTCAAGTCCGACAGCAGCCTTTGGGGGGTGGGATGGAATATTGCCGGCCAGCTCGGCGACGGCACCGTGGATGGCACCAAGAAGCTGGTGCAAATCGTCTCCAGCAACGTCGTGGCGATTGCCGGCGGCGGCGAACACAGTCTGTTTGCAAAGTCTGATGGGAGTCTTTGGGCGATGGGTTGGAATGATCACGGCCAGCTTGGCGATGGATTCGACAGTGATTCGTGGGTGCCGGAACAGGTGTTCCCGGTGCCACAGCCGGTCCTGACGACCAGCCTTTCCTCCGGCACAGACTTGCAAATCAACGCCACCGCTCTCTTCGCCGGGAACTTCTCTCTGCTGGGCAGTCCGGACCTGGGCCCGCCCTTGCAGTGGACGCCGGTCTGGACCGGTTTTGTCGACGTGCGCGGCCCGAATAATATCTCCGTGACATTGACCAACGCGGTTAATCCCGACGGACGGCAATTTTACCTGCTTCAATCGCAATGACCGGACCGGGCCGATGGGCGATAGCCGACAGCAAGACAGCCAAAGTACCTGTCCCTCTGTTGCCCCGGTTCATTCCGGTGGATAGAGCCCCACTGCCCGCTTGAGGTTCACGTGGGTGGGGAGGAGCAGCATGATGGTGATGGTCAGGCCGCTGAGCAGCACCGCCACAGTGCCGCCCGCGCAGGAGCCGCCAAGACTGCCCCGAATCTTGCAATTCCTTTTTCTGTGGCTCACGGCGACGACTTGGCGGAGTGTCACCCACGTACCCGCATTGGCCCGGGGAGCCCAAAATGGATCCGTTCATAATCATAGTCCTGATAGTGCTGGTTGGATCAATAATCATAGCCATTGGCAAACGCCGCCGCCAAGGTTTGGATTCCTCCGGCGGCGACGGTGGTGGCGGCGACGGTGGTGGGTTTCCGGCTGACACCGAGTCCAGCGTACACGGTCAAGGGCATCAGGATGGTATGATTCACGGCATCGGCGGTCACGATGCCGGTGGCCATGGCGATGGTGGCCATGACGGGGGTGGCGGCGGGGATGGTGGTGGGGGTGGAGATGGTGGATGACAGTGATATAAAGTTTGAGTGGCCCAATCCGGGGATCCGCAGCGTACCGGCCCCCGGAGATCCCGCAATCCGCTGGACCGGCCACGTATACCATCATTAAAGCGTGTGAACGGATGGCATCGGCCGTCACCGACTGCCCTGTTGATGGAATTGACCGCATCACCCGTCAGGGTCGCCGCCGCCCATCGCCTCACGGGTCCTCTGCCGGAGGGTTCGCGGGGGCATTCGTTTCCTGGGTTGCCCCTGACGGAACTGATTTCGACGTTTTGAAGAGCAAGCCGTCCCCATCGAGTCGCGGAAACCATCGGAGCCGGTCGGCTTCGGCGCCGATCGCCGTTCTGCGGCATCGCCGGACGAGCGCCTTATAGAGCAGGTCGGCGGCCTGTGGATCCACCACCTTGATCCAGGTCCCCCCCATGCACAGGATGCGGGCGGTCTCGTCGGAGTTGTCGGGGATCAATCTGGCCGCCTCCCAAGCGAGCGCGGCGGAGGTGAAGCCGCCCTGCCACAGAACATCCGAACTGGTGGCGACGGCTGGGGTTGGAGAAGTCATCCGATTCGTGGCAGAGGTCCGGCGCGCGTGCATCAGGCCAATATCGTGATCGTGGGTGAATTTCGCTGCGGCAAAGAGCGCGGCGGCGCGTTCCATCGGCGATTGGCCGGATCCAGGCGCATCCCGAAGTAGTTGGCCCGCTTCCCAGGCCAGCACGGCAGCCTGTTGGCGGTAGTGCCAGCGCACATCGGGTTCGACGCCATGCGAATGGGCGCGCTCAATTTCTTCGGTGGCCGCCGCCAGGTGGTTGGAAGATTGCATCCTTTCCCGCGCGGCCACCGTGACACCTTCCTGGAAGTTGCCTTCGTGGATACGCCAGTCCGGTTCCACCTCGGTCCCGATCAATTCCAAACCGTATTGGCGTGTCACCTGGGCCGCTTGCAGGAGATTCCCGGCGCGCCCGGCCATCGGCGAGTCGGTCTTCCGGGAGTCCCGCCAGCCCGCCGCAAGTTGGTCGTACACCGGCAGCAGATTCTCCGGAAAATAGACACGGGCCTCGTCGAACCGGTGTAAGCGGGCCAGACGGCGGCCGAGCAGGTAACGGATACGCTCCGAGGTCGTCGTGTCACGGGCCGGAGATCCCGTGTCCCGATCCTGCGTCTTGAGTTTTGCCTGGGTCGCCACGGCCGGCCAGTGTCGGTCGACATAAACTTGCAACTCATCAAGCTTCAGGACCCGCTCGGCGACATAGGCGGCGTCCATCCAGTAGTCGGGGCTCGAATGAAGCAGGGCGTCCAGCGCCTCCGTGTATTGACGTCGGGACAATTGAAAGAGTCCCGTTTCGGCCCGGGTCTGCTCGGCCACGGATACGGTCTGGTAGTCGAGGAATTGTCCGGCGTTGACATACAGATTGTCGATGAGCCGGGACTTGGACGGCGCATTGGTCCGGGACGACATCGGCGGTTCGACGGGGAACAGACGGGCCACCGACGCGAGCAGGGCGGCTGCCTCGTCGACCTTGCCATCCCGCAGAAGGAGTTTGGCTTGAAGCCAGCGTGCGGCGGCGGTCCGTGGAGCGCGATCCAACCAGCGACGCGCGACTTCCATCTGGCCCGCCTGGTAGGCCGCCAGTGCAAGTTGGTCGGCGGAATCAACGTCGATGACCCCGGCCTTCTCGACCGCGTCGAGCCATAACAGGACCGGTTCACGGAAATGATGCCAGGCGGGCGTCGGTGTCGGGAGACCCGGCACTTTGGCGGATGCCTTTTCCAGGATGCGAATCGCGGCATCCTTCACGGGGCCATCGATATCTATGGGGGGCTTGCGAAATCCGCCGGAAATGACATAGGCGGTCACGACCCGTTGGGCCCGCGGATGGCGGGCCATCGGCTTCAGGACTTCGTTGCCGCGATTCAAGGCTTCGGATCCGACAAAGCGCAATGAGAGATAGGCGATGCGATCGCCTGCGGCCGCCTGTTCCAGATAGAGATCGGTGGCTTCGGTGAACCGGCCGTCGCGCCAGTGCAGCCGCGCCTCCCAGCCAAGACTGGCCGCGGCCAACCCCGACGAGTCGGCGAAACCCTGGCCGGCCAATTCGCGCACGGATCGGAAGTAAGCTATTGCCTGGGCGCGATCGTCTTCCTCCCAACTCTTGCCGAGCATGAAAGCAGCCCATGTGGATTTGAACGGGCGCTCCAAGGCCGGGCGTCGGAGCAATGCCAGCCAGTCATTGCGGGCCGTGGGAACGTCGCCCCGATGCCAGGCGATCGAGCCCCGGAAATAGTCGGCAAACTCCCCGGGCAAGCCGGCCACGACCTGCGGTGACACGCTTTCGAGCCGGCTTATCCTCGCGGGATCGGGCCAGAGCACAAACGCGTCCCCGGGTGCGAAGGGGGACTTGTCGGCTGAGACCCCCGGGTCGGATACCGGAATAGGTACGATCTTTTGCCGCTCCGCAGAATGCCGCCCGATGATGTCTTCGCATTCGGGTTGCGGCATTCCGGATTTCTGAAGCGCCGCACGCAAGTCGGCCAACTCCGTCTCGAGAGTTTGTTGCGGATGATTGGGAGTGGGCTGGGCGCGGTGGGCCGTTGTGACCAGGTGCATTCTCTCGAGTTCATCATCGAACCGTGCCTCGGGGGCCACGAGCGCCGACCGGTCAGCATCCTCCAGCAGGAAGTTGGGAAAGTTGGGGCCACACGCCCGGACGGCGGGGAACCCCACGACCGCCAGCAGGGCGGATAATGGCAGGATCACCAGCGACCCGGTAAGACATCCACGGGTTGTCATTTTTCCTGGGTCCCGGTCGCCGCGTCGATCTCCTGGATTTGAAGCGCCACTTCCGTATCCTTGTCGAGTCGAAGCCAGCCGATGGTCCGTGTTTCTCCGGGTCGAAGCCGCGGGCGGGGGCGCAGGCTCGAAAATTGGAAAGCGTCGCCGGCGCCTTCCCGGCCTTCGAAGCCAAGCAACCCGTCACTGGCAATCACGCGTGCGCCATTCCAACTCAACCCGATCGAAGCCGGGACGACCTGGTCGGCGGTGCCGGTGTTGTGCAAATCGACCTCGAACAGGCCGGGGCTGGGGCGTCTGAGCTGTGCGCTCAGGATGGCCTGCGGCGTCTGGCCGGTCATCACCGTCTCGAGCGTGGCCCACGACCAGTTCAAATGGTCGTTGGCCACCGGCAATCGATACCAGATCACCCCGCGCAAACATTCCGGCCGGTCACGCGTCAAGTCCCGCACCAGTGTGGCCATCGCCTCCGGATCGGCACTCACTTCACGCAGTTGGGTGCTGGCGGGCCAATGACGTGACGGGCCCTCCGCGGAGAGGCCGAGAAGCTTTCCCGCGGGGTCAAATCCGACCGAGTACCCGTAGGTCGGCAACGCCACGCGGAAGGGTCGGCCGAACCGGGCCGCCTGCCCGATGGCTTTCCGGGCGGCGGAGAGGTCGCAGAGGGTGAAAGGTTTGCCCGGATCCTTGGGCCGTTCCAGCGAGTGCACCTGGAGCACGAAAGCGTCGGCACTCCCTGCGAGTTGCCGGAACGAAGCGCGTTGCAGCCACGCCGGGAGCGCCGTGATGACGGTCGGCACCGGCTGGATGCGATGGCGGATGGCTTCGACCCAGAGTTGGTAGCCCGCCAGTTTGGATTCGGCACAATCGAAGTCGATCTGGAGTTCGGAGATGGGGAGTTGGTGGGACGCCGCCTCCGTGAGGAGGGAATGGGCGATATCGGCCAGCCAGCGGGCCCGTTCGTCATCGGCCACGAATGGCCCCGGAAATGACCCGATGCGCAAGGCCAGACCCACCGATCGACCGCCCGCGCGGAGGGCGTCGAAGTTCACTGCGACCCGGGTGAGCCGGGGGGCACCGCGGGTCCATTCGACTTCGGCACCGAGGGCGACACATTGGGAGAAATGCCCGGCGTGTTGTAGCACTGCGGCCACAACCGGCTCGTTCCAAGTGCGCTGCCAGACATAGACATCGTGCGGCAGGGGACCTCCGGCGCGGGGGATGGGCTGTGGCCGGAGCCAGCAAACGAACGCCGCGAAAGCGGCCAGAAGGACGGAGGCACTGATGGCTTTGCGACGCATCGAAGTCCGCGGTGAATGGTATTAGAGCAAGCCTTATAAGAGGTGGTAGACCTCAGAATCTACGAGCCTTTTCTGGTGGAATTGCGCTGGCTTCCGTCCCGGGGGGGAATGCTTCACCGTGGCGAGGCCCGAAGAGGAGGCCGGTAGCCGGCGAAGTCATGAGGCGGCCACCCCGCTCCGTAGCCGACGAAGTCATGAGGCGGATCCCACCAGGCCCGCCCCGACTCCGCCTCGTACCTCGTCGGCTACATCCGCGGCTGCCCGGCTCCGCCTCGTACCTCGGCGGCTACGAGCATGCCGCGATCTGAAGGAAAAAGGTTGGCCAGAGCGGCAACAGGACGATTCTCTTCACCCTATGCTTTGGTTGTTTGGGTGTCGGTCACTCACCTCAGCCTGGCGTGTCCGTCCCCAATGCCGCTCCGGCCGAAATTCACGCAGACACGTCGGTTGTTTTCTGGCTCATTGGGGTGGCCTGCGACCGATCTCGCCGTCGGTTGATCTCAATGACCGAATAACTGAGGTCGGTGGCGAGCCAGGGCAACAATTCCTCCTCGCGCCGCGAGAGCCCCGGAGGCGACCCGACCTCTTGAGGCGTGACACCGTTTCACCCGAGGCAAGGGAAGGCTGGTCACGCCCTTTTCTGCCCGACCAGGGCCGGGAAGCCGTCAGACGACTGATATTCATCCGTACCGTTAACACGAGGTCCAGGTGCGGATGTCACAGGAAATCTTCTGGCACCCTTTGTTGTTCAAATCCCCGGTCCCTTTTTCCACGTTCACTTGGACAACGCTGCCAGCAGATCGCGGATTTCGTCGTCCACCCGACCCGAGTCACTGAGGGTGGCGGCGACATATTGGCGGAAGAGGGCACGGAAACGGCGTCGGAAAACCGGCACCATGTTCCTCAGGCTTCCTTCATCCATGTCCATACGGGCAGCGACCGCCGATTGCACGGCGTCTTCGGCGTCTTCGGGGGAATTGCCCCGCCGTCGGGCGAAGGCATAAAGTGGAAACCAATAAAGTCGGGCGAATTGTTCGCGGGCGGGCTGGTTGTTCACGTCCACCGCGGAGAACACCAGGGTCCACCCGGTCGTGGCAAAACTCCAGTCGCTCGCCGGACGATCCTCGTTGGTGGGCATCCGGAAAAGTTATCGCCTCGGCGTGAACAGTGTCCAGTCCGCCGTCAATCGGGGCGGTGCCTCCACGCTGGATACGCCGGCAGTCCGTCTTTCCAATATATGTTCAAGCCCTGGCCGCATGGATACGGCGGGGTCCCGAGGCGGGCGTCACCCCGGCCAACAGCGAGGCCTGGGCAGGGCGAGGACCGGTCTGGCCCGGAGCCACCGGTCCAGTTCGTCGACCAGGTCCCCCGCGGTAGGATAGCGACGCCAGGGCCGCTTCTCCAGGCATCGCAACGTGATCGTTTCGAGATCCCGTGGAACCGACGGATCGAGCGAAGGCAACCCGGGCGGATCCGACTCCACCACCATGCGCAGCATCGCCGCCGGGGTTTCGCCCAGGAAAGGCGGCCGTCCGGTCAGACAATGATATAAGACGGCACCCAAACCATAGACGTCCGTCGCGGGTCCCTGTTTCGCACCCTGGCCCAAGGCCTGTTCGGGCGCGAGGTAAGCCAGGGTGCCCAACCCTTCCAACAGGGAGGTCAGCGATGAATCGTGGCCGCCCACCAATCGTGCGATGCCGAAATCCGTCAACCGCGGGGCGCCGTCCCGGTCTGCGTCCAGCAGGATATTGGACGGCTTCAAGTCGCGATGGATGACACCCGCGGCGTGGGCATGCCGCACGGCGTTGGCCACGGCGCGGACCAGGGCGGCGGCCACCCGGGGCGGCAGTGGGCCGGCTTGGAGCCGCTGGGCCAGCGTCTCGCCGCGCACCAGTTCCATCGCCAGATAGGATTCCCCGTCCGCCTGGCCCACCTCGTGGACGGGCACGATTCCCGGGTGGCGCAGTCGGGCGGCGGCCAGGGCTTCACGGCGGAAACGTTCCCGGGCCGAGTCGTCCGCGCCGATTCCGGCCCGCAAGGTCTTGAGGGCGACTTCGCGTTCCTGTCCGTCCTGGCGGGCCCGCCACACCCGTCCGGTGCCCCCGCGACCGAGCTCGGCGATCAGCGTGTATTTTCCCAGTCGCAGGGCCGGCTCTGGGTCATCGGCCGGGGCAGGGGCGCCCAAGGCCCCGAGGATCAGGCAACGCGGACAGACCCCGTGCCAATCGCTGGGGCCGCCGCACCGGGCGCAGTCGGGGTCATCGGATGTATCGGGCATCGCAGAAAGCTGGGAGCGGATGAAACCGGGTGATGGACATGGCTGAGATCGCTTCAGGTTGTGGGGAATGCCTCACCTTGGCGAGTGTGGCAATCCAAGACGCTGTCGCGCGATCCTCCGCCCTTGGTGCCATGGGTCAGTGGAAGGGCGCCGGGGCATTCCAGATGGTGTAAATTGGCGACCCGGTCGGGGAGGCCGTTCCGGTGAGTGGCCGATAATAGGAACCGACCCCATGGCGGCCCGGCGCCAGGCGGCCCCCGGACGTCGGGAGAATCAAAGGAGGCGGGAAGAAGCGCCCGCCGGGTGCGAATTCGGCATCGGGCGAGAGGGGTGATTTGCCATCCCGTCTGGGTGTGCGGCACGGCGGGGAATCCCCAATCCCCAACCCATCCCGAGGCCGCCGGGTCATTGATGATTGTGGATCGGAGATTGATGATTGGCGATTGTCCGCCGGACCGGGTCCACGGGGAATCGCGGACGGGCAGCCGCCCGGTCTGGAACTCCCCAAATTGGCAATCAACAATCACCAATCCAAAATCATCAATTCGGCCCCTCAGTGCGGCAGCCCGGTCCGTCCGGGTCATTTCGTGCGAGTCCGGCCGGTGGTGATATGCGGGGGGAGGACGATTTGTCCGAGTGTTGGTGCTCCGGCCAGGACTTGAACCTGGAACCCTCTGATTCGAAGTCAGATGCTCTATCCAATTGAGCTACCGGAGCCCGTCGAACGCCACACTCTGCCCCGGATCAGGGTCGGAGTGCAATTCCGCGTTGGCTTCCCCCACCGTCATCCGCCATAAAACCCTCCGACATGAGCCCCGTCCCCCCGGCCACCACCCCCGCAACACCCAATGTTGCGGGCGATGTGGTCATCCTGAACCGCCAGGGCGTTCACGCAC
The DNA here is from genome assembly GCA_025360495.1 of Verrucomicrobiota bacterium. Classification (GTDB taxonomy): domain Bacteria; phylum Verrucomicrobiota; class Verrucomicrobiia; order Limisphaerales; family UBA9464; genus UBA6176. Next base: position 9,879 of record JANYCC010000134.1, read on the forward strand.
GACCGTCGGCCGCCTTCGTCAAGCTGGCCAGCCAGTTCGGTTGTGAGGTCCTCATCGAAAAGGACGGCGAGTTGATCAATGGCAAAAGCATCATGGGCCTCCTGATGCTCGCCGCCGGCCCGGGTTCCAAGCTCAAGGTCATCTGCCAGGGTCAGGATGCGGAACGGGCCCTCGCCGCCCTCCTCGCCCTCGTGAATTCCAAGTTTGGCGAGGAGTGAGCGCGGGCGGGGACGGGCCGGGAAGGGTTCACAACAAAGGGTGCCACGGGAGCCTTCGGACTGGAATGCCTTGGTCGGACCTCCCACGAACCGCAATTCCCCGTTGGCAACCCCGGTTCCGGTAGGCCATATACACGGGCGACATGAGCGCCGTCGTACCGGCTTCCGAAGCGTCAACGAACGTGGCCCGCGATGTGACCGTCCTGAATCTTCAGGGAGTCCACGCGCGTCCTTCCGCGGCTTTTGTGAAACTGGCCAGCCAGTTCGGGTGCGAGGTCCAGATCGAGAAGGACGGGCAGGTCATCAATGGGAAGAGCATCATGTGCCTGCTGACCCTGGCCGCCGGTCCCGGCTCACGCCTGCGCATCATCTGCGAGGGCGAAGGCGCCGAACAGGCCCTCGCCGCCCTCACCGCCCTGGTGGATGCCAAGTTCGGGGAGGATTGACCGGCCGTCCCCACCGACCCACCGCCCACCGTCCGCTCCCACGCCTCACGCCTCACGCCTCACGCCTCACGCCTCACGCCTCACGCCTCACGCCCCATGTCCGATTTTAACATCCATTACGTCGCGCGGTTGGCCCGGATCGCCCTCACGCCGGAGGAGGAACGCACCCTCGGGGCCCAACTGGACCCGATCCTGGGCTACATCGCCAAACTCAAGGAAGTCGATGTCGCCGGGGTCGAGCCGACCGCCCACGCCTTTCCCTTGGTGAACGTCATGCGGCCCGATGTCGTGGAGCCGTCACTGACCCAGGAGGAGGTGCTCCGTAACGCCCCGGCCCATGCCGGCGGCCTCTTCATCGTCCCCAAAATTGTCGACTGACCCGGACCCCGCGATGTTGCATCGACTCACGATTTCCCAACTGACCGAACGACTCGTCCGCCGCGACGTATCCGCCCGGGAAGCGCTCGCCGCGTGCCTGGGCCAGATCGAACGCGTGGACGGGCAGGTGAAGGCCTTCCTGTCGATCGACCGGGCGGATGCGGAGGCGCAGGCCGGGGCGGCGGACCGGGAACTGGCGGCGGGTATCACCCCGGCGGAAAAGCCCCTGCTGGGCGTGCCGATCGCGCTGAAGGACGTACTGTGTCACCGGGGCCAGCCGGTGGGTTGCGCCTCGCGGATCCTTGAAGGTTACATTTCGCCTTATGACGCGACGGTGGTTTCCAAGCTGCAGGCGGCCGGGGCGGTGGTGTTCGGGCGGCTCAACATGGATGAGTTCGCGATGGGCAGTTCGACGGAGAACTCGGCCTATTGGACCACGCTGAACCCGTGGGACACGACGCGGATCCCGGGCGGTTCCTCGGGCGGTTGCGCGGCGGCGGTGGCTTCGAACGAGGCGTTTGCAACGATCGGGTCGGACACGGGGGGCTCGATCCGTCAACCGGCCGCCCTGTGCGGGTGTGTCGGGTTCAAGCCGACGTACGGGCGGGTTTCGCGGTACGGGTTGGTGGCTTTCGCGAGTTCGCTGGACCAGATCGGGCCGTTCACCAAGGACGTGCGTGATGCGGCGACCCTGTTGGGGGTGATCTCGGGGCATGACCGGCGGGATTCAACGAGCCTGCCGGAGCCGGTGCCGGATTATCGGGCGGCATTGACGGGTGACTCGCTGAAGGGTTTGCGGATCGGGGTGGTGAAGGAGTTCCAGATCGGGGGATTGGATCCGGGGGTGGACCTGGCGGTGAAGGCGGCGATTGCGAACCTCGAGGGTTTGGGTGCGGAGATCGTCGAGGTCAGCCTGCCACACAGTGATTATGCGGCGGCCACCTATTATATCATCGCCCCGGCGGAGGCTTCGGCGAACCTGGCGCGGTTTGACGGCATCCGATATGGCCTGCGGGTGGACGGGCCCGACCCGTTTGAGTTGAACTGCCGGACGCGCGGGGCGGGATTCGGGGCCGAGGTGAAGCGGCGGATCATCTTGGGAACTTCGGTGCTGAGTTCGGGTTATCACGACGCATTTTATCTGCGGGCGCAGAAGGTCCGGACGCTGATCCGGAAAGATTTTCTCGACGCATTCGGAAAGGTGGACGCGATTGTGTCGCCGACCGCACCGACGGCGGCTTTCCGGGTGGGCGAGAAATCTTCAGATCCGTTGCAGATGTACCTGAGCGACATTTTCACGATCTCGTGCAACCTGGCGGGGATTTGCGGATTGAGCATGCCGTGCGGGTTCACGGGATCGCCGCGGCTGCCGGTGGGGTTGCAGTTGCTGGGGCGCCCGTTTGGCGAGGAGACGATCCTGCGGATTGCACATGCGTACGAGCAGGCGACGGGCTGGCACCGGGAAATCGCGCCGCTGGGGTAGGGGGGCGCAATTACCGGGTGGCGGACCCATTGTTTTGGGTCGAGGCTTCCGGAAAAATGGAGCCCATAGTCCCACCGAGCGCTTCCCCCATGGAAATCGGGGAATGGAAGAAGGTCGTGGCTGAATTTCAGAAGCCGTCGACCGGGCGGGCGGTTTGGCAAATCATCGACACCCTCGGACCCTACGGAATCCTGTGGTACCTGATGTACCTCACCTCGACGGGGCGGTGGTGGCTCACCGTGCCGCTGGCGATGCTGGCCGGGGCGTTGCTCGTGCGGGTGTTCATCATCTTCCACGATTGTGGTCACGGCTCATTCTTCAAGTCCCGCAAGGCCAATGACGTGGTGGGGTTCCTCGCCGGGCTGCTGACCTTCACCCCCTATTATCATTGGCGATGGGAACATTCGATCCACCACGCCAGTGCGGGGGACTTGGACCGGCGCGGGACGGGCGACGTGTGGACCATGACGGTTCAGGAGTATCTGGAATCGTCCCGCTGGAAACGGTTCGCCTACCGATTGGCGCGGAATCCGGTCGTCCTGTTCGTGCTGGCGCCGCTCTTCCTTTTTGTGGTCCGGCAACGGTTTCCCTCCGCCGGCGCGGACCCGCGCGAGCGTCGATCCGTGCATTGGATGAACCTGGCGATCCTGGGCATGGCCGCGCCGCTCGTCTGGGTCTTTGGTCTGCTTCCGTACCTGTTGATCCAGCTCACGGTGCTGGCGGTGGCCGGCGGCGTGGGTGTGTGGATGTTCTATGTCCAGCACCAGTTCGAGGGCGTTTATTGGGAACGGGGCGAGGATTGGGATTACACGGCGGCGGCCCTCCAAGGCAGCTCGTTCTACAAACTGCCGAAAATCCTCCAATGGTTCTCGGGAAACATCGGGTTTCATCACATCCACCACCTGAGCCCGCGGATCCTCAATTATAACCTCGAACGATGTCATCGGTCCCATCCGATGTTCCGGGAGGTGAAGCCCATCACGCTCTTCCCCAGCCTGAAATCCTTCATGCTCCGGCTCTGGGACGAAAAGTTGAAGAAACTGGTCGGTTACCGTCACCTCCGCGATCTGCGCCGGGAACAGAAACGGTCCGATCGACCGTGACGGCGGCCCCGGTGGAACCCCCTGAAGGACTCGGAACGATTCGGAAGGAAGGATTCGGAGAGATCGTGGGAGATGCCGCCAATGGTGCCCGGCCATCAGTGGGCGTCCCGCACGCCGCCGCAGACCTGACTGATCAGCCGCCGCACCGAATGGGCGTTGTGCATCTCCCCGATAAGCCGGACGGCAACGTGCCTTTGAATCCCGCCGTAGGGGTACCCTTTGGGGGGCTTCGGCGCGATGAACGTTCCAACGGACGGCACGCAAATCTCATGTTCGCCACCGGGAAGTGGGGTCGTGAAGACGGTGTGGATTTTGGATTTGGGTTCCAAACTGGGCCGATGCTTTGGAAAAAGCCGGGGCCAGTCAAAGAAAAAGTGATCTGGAGAAGCTAAAGTCTTGATTTTGACCGGGCGTCGGACTTTTTTACATCTCCAAGGATATTCATAACGAACAGGTCATCAATTAGATGCATCATTCAATGGCGGGAACACTCGATTTTCCGGAGTGAAATTCCTTACGCTTTTCAATGAATCCGCGCCTTCGAGTGGGAAATGGGCCGGTCCATGGTTCGCATAACTTATTGCCTGCAAGACTGTTGACTTGGGTTCTATCGACTCGGCATGCCGTTTGCTTCGGGGTGTGATTGGTAAGGCCGCCCGACGACTTCATGATGAAGGGGTCTGGACTGCACCCAACAAACAACCCAAGCACGTAACATTGTGAAACGATTACAGTACGGTTTATGCGCGGTCGCACTCATGGCGTCGGCGACAGTGGCGAAAGCCCTGACGACTGACACACTGCAAGACTTGGTGAACACGGGCGGATCGCTTTCGATCGGCGACAAGACGTTCAGCAACTTCGCTTACCTGGCCTCCGGTCTGTCGGGCTTCGATGCCAACAACATCCAAGTGACGGCCTCCTCGGCGGGTGGGGTCTATTTCCTGACCTGGGGTGGGAATATCTCCTTGGTGAGTGGTGGTTTCGCCACGGCGGATCTCCTGTTGAACTATCGGGTGACGGCCAATCCGGGATCGATTGTCATGATCGACCAGTCCTATACGGGTTCGGCCCAACCTCCGGGCGGTGCCTTCCTGTCCGTCGACGAGACGGTCCGCGTCGGAACCACCATCGTCGCCAACAGTCATTTGCAAGTGGGTGATCTGAGCGATCCCTTTGCGGAAGTCGGTGACAATCTCAACGTCAACCCTTCCCAACACGTTTTGGATGTGACCAAGGACATCGGCATGGGCATCGTCAATGGCGGCTTTGTGTCGCTCTCCCAAGTTCAACAATCTTTCCACCAAAGCGTTCCCGATGGGGGCGCGACGGTGGCCATGCTGGGATTCGCCTTGGTGGGCGTCGAAGGCATGCGTCGGAAGCTGCGGAAATAAGGCCTTGGGCGATTGGCAGCTTCGGCTCGGTTCGGTTCGGTTTGATTGCTTTGGTTCGGTCAGTGCCAAAGGGCAGGACGGGTGTCCTGCCCTTTTTCATTCCGCTGTCCGAAGCCGGGTGTTGGGTGTTGGGGCGCCGGGTCTTCCCCGGGGCGAACCGGAAGGGCGCATTACACGATGGCCTTGGGGGAGATTTGCCATCAGTATCGGGCACGCCGGACGGTCCGGCCAGGCCCGCCGCGCGACCCTGCGGGCGTCGCCAGCATCCGGGCCGTGCGGAACGGCACCCACAGGATGAAAACGTTCCACCAACACCCGATCGAAGAGCGCGTCCGCCTGTCCTACCAGATTCTGGAGCGGTTGCGTCGCCCGAATGGCGGCTATGTGGCCAGCCCGTATTCGGCCGAGGATGGTTCGGGTGACGCCTACAACGTGTATTGGATCCGCGACATCATGTTCGCGACCTATGCCAACGAATACCTTGGGTGCTTCGACAAGATGGTGGAGAGCTTCCGGTTGGTGATGGACATCTTCAAGCGCTACCACCTGCGCATCATCAAGGCTTCGATCGTGAAGCCGGACCTGCTCCATCAGCGGGGTGGTTTCATGCCCGCCCGCGTGCATCCCACCACATTGGAGACCATCACGGATGACTGGGGGCATCATCAACTCGATGTGTTCGGGTTGTTCATGTACAAAACCGGCGACCTGATCCGGAAGGGCTATGGATTCCGGTTCACGACCGAGGATTTCACCCTGATCAGCCATATCCGGAATTACATCTTCAACATGGGGTTTGAGCCGGACTTCGGGGTCTGGGAGGAGGGACCGGAGGCGCATTCGAGCAGTTTCGGTGCGGTGCTGGCGGGGTTGACGATGTGGTTCGACCAGGGCTTCTACGATTATAAGTACCGCCAAAAGATTGAGATCGGGCACTGGGTTCCGGTGAGTGAACGGATGATTGCGGACGGGTATGCCGCCCTGACGGGCCTGCTCCCGAGGGAATCGGTGAGCCGTCCCTATGACCTCGCGCAACTCAGCCTGGTATGGCCCTATAACATCCTGGATTATCACACCAAGCTCAGCCTCCTGCAGAACATCGAGATCCACCTGTTGGGAACGCGCGGTGTCCGTCGATATCCGGGCGATGTTTATTGCGGCAAGGGGTTGCATCCGCACGCCGGCGAGACGGCGGAGTGGCCGCTCGGGTTGGCGTGGTTGTCGATCTGTTATGCCAAGCTGGCGGAACACGGCCATGATGTGCGCCTGGACCGGCAACCCGTGCATCTGGACTGGCCGCAACGGCAGGAGTTCTTCCGAAAGTCAGTCGCCTATTTCCGACAACTGGAATCCGTGATGACCCCGGAGGGTTTTGTCCCGGAAATGTACGTCGGACTTCAGGTGGGTCATAACACCCCGCTGGCCTGGGCGCAGAGTTTTCACATCATCGCCGCCCAGATGATCCTGAATCTTGTGTACAAGCACTCCGCCCAGTTCCGCCTCCATCCGGAAGTCCGGACGGGCACCTGAGCGCGGGGAAACTCTCAGGGCAGGTCTTTCCACTGGATGTACCGGTACCGGTTCCAAACCCAGCGGAAGTCCGGATTCTTGGGTCCGCCGCCGGCCCAGTTGAAGTCCGATTTGCCCGCCGCGAAATCATGGGCGGCCTTGATC
>JANYCC010000136.1 GCA_025360495.1 Verrucomicrobiota bacterium
CGATTACCTGGCCGGCTTGGGCGTCCAGGCGGTCGAGATCGGCGTCGGTGCCTATCCGGGAGTGGCCCATTGCGACACCGACGGTCTCCTGGCGAGCGACACCAAGGCCCGGGATTTCCTGCGGGCGATCACGTCGCGAGGTCTCCAGATCTCATCGCTCTCGGTGCATGGCAACCCGATCCATCCCGATCCCACGATCGCCGCGGCGCACGACGCCGATTTTCGGAAGGGCATCCGACTGGCCCAGAAGCTCGGCGTCGAGGTGGTCACCACGTTCAGCGGTTGCCCCGGCGGCGCCCCCGGTGATCGGCAACCCAATTGGGTCACCTGCCCGTGGCCGCCGGAATACCTTGATATCCTCGAGTATCAATGGACCCGGGTCGTGCTCCCTTATTGGACCGAGGCCCTCGGGTTCGCCGAGGATCATGGCGTGAGGAAAGTCGCCCTCGAGATGCATCCGGGGTTCGTCGTCTATAACCCCGAAACCCTGTTGAAACTCCGGCGGGTGGTCGGTCCCGCGATCGGGGCCAATTTCGATCCGTCGCACCTTTTCTGGCAGGGGATCGACCCGTGTGCGGCGGTGCGTGCGTTGCAGGGGGCGATCTGGCACGTGCACGCCAAGGACACCGGCATCCAAGAGTGGAACTCCCGGGTCAATGGCGTGCTGGACACCAAACATTATGGTGACGAACTCAACCGGGCCTGGATCTTCCGGACCGTCGGTTATGGGAATCCACGCCGGTTCTGGTGTGATTTTGTCTCGGCCCTGCGGATGACCGGCTATGACGGCGCCCTGTCCATCGAACACGAGGACAGCCTGATGACGGCCCGGGAAGGCTTGGAAAAGGGCATCCGTTTCCTGCAATCCATCGTGCTCCAGGAGCCCAAAGGTGCGGTCACCTGGGCGTAGGGAGGCGGGCGGAGATGGGAGATGGGAGATCGGAGTTCGGAGATTGGAGATTGGAGATCGGAGATAGTTGGGAATCCCGCGCCGCGACGAACCGGCGGAAACCCGCGTCTTTCACGCAAAGAACGCCAGGCGCGCAAAGCCCAGGGATCGTCCCATGGACAAGAGCCACTCATCCGACAATGAGCGGTGACTTGCGCCGTGGATCCGAGCCGTTGCCTCTTTCTTTGGGGTCTTGGCGATCTTTGGGTGAAATCCCCTCTGCACCAGTGGGGAAGCCCCAACATTCCCAAAATCGATGCCGGGATAAGCCTTTCGATTCACGGTCCGGCCCGGTTGCCGCCCAGCCTGCATTCGTGACGACGGAAAACATCCGCCTCGGGACCGGGTCGAAACCGCCGGCAATCCCATGAAGCGACTCTGGTATCGCGGGTGGCACTGGCTGTGTGCCGGGATCTGGTTCGAGCGGATCAGTCGGTTGGATGCCGGACGACTGTCGGGGGTGGGCCCGGTCCTTTATATCGGGCTGCATCGAAATGGCGCCGTGGATGGCTTGGTGTATCGCCACGTGCTGCCGCATTGCACTTTTCTCATTTCAACCCAGTTGCGTCGGAATCCCCTCGGCCGTCTTTTCTTCGACGGCATCGGGATCGCGCGCACCTCCGATGAAGGGGACCAGAACCGGAATGTCATCGCCTTGCGGGAGTGCCACGACCTGCTCGCCGCCGGGGGCGCCTTGTTCGTGTTCCCCGAAGGCACCAGTTCGCTCGGACCCCGGCATCTCCCTTTCAAGTCCGGGGCGGCCCGGATCGTCCTCGATCATCTCGCCACCGGCCGTCCCCTCCGCATCGTGCCATTAGGGATCCATTATGAGCGGGCTTGGGCCTTTCGCAGCCGGGTGGAAGTCGTGGTGGGCGAACCGGTCCCGACCGATCTGGAACCCGCGCTGGGGCGGTTCGGGCGCCTTCGTGAAATGAAGGAGCGCATGACCTGCGCTTTGGAAGCGGTGGGTGTGAACTTTGACAGTTCCGCGGAACAGGAAACCGCCGAATTCCTCTCCCATGCCGCCGTAATCGGGACTTCCCGATCTTATTTCAACACCTTGAAATCCTTTGAAAGCGCCATTCCCAGTGGGGCCCTCGCCCGTTGGCGGGAATTGGAACCGGAATTTGCGAGGGATGGCGTGTGGCGGCACCAGGGCGTTCCGCTGTTCCCGGCCCATTCCCATTCCGTGACACCTTATATCCTGACCCTCGCCGCGCTGGGACCGCTGGTGCTGGCCGGCCTGATCGCCAACCTGCCGCCCCTGGCCGCCGCCTGGCTGGCCGGAAGGAAGTTGGCGGACGGACCCAATGTCATCGCCCTCTGGCGCATACTCGTCGGCGTGCCCGTGGCCGTGATCTGGTTCGTGGGGATGACGGCTGCGATCGCGATGGGAATCGGGTCTGCGGCGGCAGGGGGTTATGTGGTTCTGACCCTGCTGGCCTTGAAAGGGTTTCATCCCACGGGTCAACTCGCGGTGACCGTTGGAAATGGGATCCTGCATGGGGCTTCGGGCGGAAAGTTCCGGACGTTTCTTCAGTCGTTGCGGTTGGAATCGTCCCGGGAATGAAGATCTCCCTTCCATTCGGATTGCTGCCGCACGAAGGGTTCTTCGGGGGGTTCCTGATCCTGACCTGGCTGCGGTTGGTCGTGGCGGTCGGACCGTGGGATCGGGATGCGTTCCTCTATTTCGGCCTGCTGACGGTCAACCTCGGGCTCATTGCGGGGTGCAGGGCCCGTCCGACCCGGATGAACTGGCATCTGCGGCTGTGGTATTATCCGTTGGTGATGAACATCGTGTTCCCGACGATGGGTTCCACCGCGATGAAGGTGTCGTCGCACACGTTCGATCCGTTGTTGGAGCATTTGGATGTCGCGCTGGTCGGGGTGACTCCGAGTCTTCGCGCACAGGCCTTGGTCCGGCCCTGGCTCACCGAGATCCTGAGCTTCTGTTACCTGCTGTTCTTCCCTTATCTGGCCTTCAGCGTGGTACAGAATGCCCGGCGGGGTCTCCCTCATTTCCGCGGGTTCATCGTGGGCCTGTTCACGATCTATGCCTTCGGATTCCTCGGTTATTCCTGGGTGCCCGCCGCGGGGCCGCACCTGGCCATGGCGGAGCGGTTCACGACGCCGTTGACCGGTTGGGCCCTGACCTCACTCAATGCCCGCGTCGTCGCTGAGGGCAGCAACGGGGTGGACGTGTTCCCGAGCCTGCATGTTGCCGTTTCCGGTTTCCTGTTGGGTTTCGACTGGCGACATGCGCGGTGGCGTCACCGTCTCTATGTGGTGCCGTGCGTGGGCCTTTGGTTTTCGACCGTTTATCTCCGTTATCATTATCTGGTGGACCTGTTGTGCGGGTTCGCATTGGCCGCGTTCGCGCTGTGGGTGGCGCAACGATGGGCCCGCACCCAACCCGAACCCAACCCCTCCCAGCCGTGAATCATACCCTGCGTTTCGACGAATCACCCGCGACCCGGATCGAATGGTCGGGCGGCAAAGGTTCCAACCTGTCGCTTCTCACCCAACGGGGTTTCCCGGTGCCGCCGGGTTTCGTGGTGTTGGCGACGGTGTACCGGAAGTTCATTGCAGGGGCGGATGGTCTGGCAGACGCATTGGCCGCACTGCCATTCCATGATGCCGCCGGCTTGCGCGACGCGAGCCAACGTTTGCAGAAAGGACTCCTGTGTCTGCCATTGCCGGGTGATGCGACCGATGAAATCCGCGAACAACTCAGGCGCTTTCCCCCGGGCATGGCGTTTTCGGTGCGATCGTCGTCCACGATGGAAGACCTCGCCGGTGCGGCGTTCGCGGGCCAGCACGAGACCTGGCTCAATGTCGTCGGCGCGGACGCGGTGCTGGACCGGGTGCGGGCCTGCTTCGTCTCGTTGTGGGGCGACCGGGCCCTCGCGTACCGTCATCAACTGGGTTATGAGCATGCGCTGGCGGCGATGGCCGTGGTGGTGCAACAGATGGTTCCCAGCGAGGTGGCCGGCGTCGGATTCAGCATCAATCCCGTCAATGGGCAATTGGGCGAAATGGTGCTCAACGCCAACTTCGGCCTCGGTGAATCGGTCGTCAGCGGAGAGGGCGAGGTCGACCAGTGGATCATCGACAAGGCCACCCGGACCGTCCGCAGCGCCGTCATCGCCTGCAAGACCCGACAGGTCGTGGGCGCCGCCGCCGGAACGGTGGAGATCCGCACCGACGCCGCACGGGCCGGTCAACCGAGCCTGGACGGGACGCAGTTGGCGGAACTCATCGGGTTGCTGGCGCGGGTCGAGGAAAGCTATGCGTTTCCCCAGGATATCGAATGGGCCTTTGCCGCCGGCCGGCTCTGGCTGCTGCAATCGCGCCCGGTCACGACCATCCCGGCCCGCTGGACCCGCGATGAATCCGCCGAGCGTTTCCCGAATGTCATCACCCCGTTGACGTGGGATTTCGTCGAGTCGGGGTTTCACCGGTCGCTGAACCATTCGTTCCGGCTCCTCGGCTTCGCACCATTTTCGGGCAAATGGTTCTCGTTGTCCGATCATTATGTCTATGGGAACCAGAACGCCGTCGAACTCTATGCCCGTCGTGCGCCTTTCGCGGTGCGTTCGCTGGACGGATTGCGGGCGGCGATCCCGCGGTTGCGGGAGGAATTCGGGTGGGTGCAGGAACTGCCCGTCGCGTGGATGCGCGATCTCGATCATTATCTCATCACGCTCGGGCGGTTGCTGGCCGAGCCGTTGCCGGGCAAATCATTGGCGGAATTATGGCGGTATGTCGGGGAGGTGAACGCGCTCGGGGCGGAATATTTCCTGCCGAACATCGCCATCTCCATCGCGCACGGCACCCTCTACCGGCTGTTGCACGGGTTGCTGCAACTGGCGATCGGGCCGGCCGATGCGGCGGGGTTGTTCGATCACCTGATGGCGTGGTGCGACACCAAGACGGGTCAGATCAACCGGGAGTTGTTTGAACTCGCCGCACTGGCCCGCGCTTCGGCGGATTTGGAGCGGGTGTTGAACACGACACCGTCGCGGGAAATGATCCTGCAGGGAACCTTGGCAGGTTTCCCCGAGTTCCATGCGCGGTTCCAAAGGTTCCTCCGCGACCATGGTCATCGCGAGGTGGATTTTGATGCCTATGTCGCGCCGTGGGGGGAGGCGCCGTGGGTGGTGCTCGACAATCTGCGGCTCATCCTTCAGGCGCCCATGGAGGTCACACCCGCCCAGAAGGAACGTGAATTGAAACTGCGGGCGCAACAGGCCGAGGTGACGCTCTTTTCGAAGCTGCCGCCGGACCTGCACTTCCTGTTCCATGAATTGCTGCGGTTGGCACGCATTTATACGAGCCTGGACGACCTGGAACATTACCAGACGACACGGTTGACGCCGGTGTTGCGACGGGGCTTGCGCGCGCTGGGGGAACGTTTGGTGGAGTGCGGGGCGTTGGCGGAACCGATGGACATCTTCTTCGCGCATCCGGGCCAGATCGAAGCCGCGATCAACGCCGACCAGGCGGAAGGGTGGGTGGACCTGGCGGCGCAGGTGCGGATGCAAAAGGCGGCCTATAAGATCGACCAGGCACGTTCCCCCGAGTGGATCCTGGGCGGGGGCCGGTCGCTGGAGACCGGCGGCGGGGGAGCCGGGGATTCCGGGGACGTGTTGACGGGCCTGGCGGGGAGTCCGGGGGTGGCCGAAGGACCGGTGTTCGTGGTCCTGACACCGGATGATTTCGCCAGGTTTCCGAAGGGCGCGGTGCTGGTGGCGCGGACGACGAACCCGACGTGGACGCCGCTCTTCTACGGTGCGGTGGCGGTCGTCACGGAGAGCGGCGGGCCGTTGTCACATGGGGCGGTGACGGCGCGGGAGATGGGGATCCCCGCCGTGATGTCGGTGCATGGCTCGTTGACGCGGTTGGGGAATGGCCGGCGAGTGCGGGTGGATGGCACGTCGGGGCGGGTGCAGCTGCTCCCGGATTCACTCGCCGAGGTTGTGACGTAGGAGCGCGAAGAGGGCTGACGGTGAAGGCACGGTGATCTTGGTGCCTTTGACGAGCAGCAGTTTCTGGTCGCGAAGCTTGGCCAAGGAACGGGAGAGCGTCTCGCTCACGGTGCCGAGCTCGGCGGCCAGCAGTCGTTTGGTCATGCCCAGTTCGACCATGGCCGGCCGGTCGCTGGTGCCGTCGGGGCATCGCTTCAGAAGCCAGTTGGCGAGCCGGGTCTCGACGTCTTTCAGGGTGAGGTCCTCGAGTTGACCCACCAGCACGCGCAGATGGAGGCTCATGGAGGCGAGCATGCGCAAGCCGAGCTCCGGCCTTCGACGGAGCAGGGACACGAAACCCGTTTTCTGCACGAGCAAAACCTGCGACGCTTCGGCTGCACGGGCGTCGGCCGGATAACCGCTCTCGATCGTGAGTGCGGCCTCCGCAAACGATTCGCCCGCCCGGAAGATATGGATGACCTGCTCTTTCCCGGCGGCGTTGACCCGGTGCACGTTGATCGAGCCGAGATGGACGATATAAAAGCCGTGCGAGGGCATGCCTTCATGGAACAGGTATTCGTCCTTTTCCAAGACTTTCACCACTGTCAGGCCGGCAACGGCTTCCAGATCGTCCGGTGCCAGCCCGGCGAAGAGTTGCGTCGCGCGAAGCGTGCTGAGGATCGCGGGAGGGCGCAGGGCGGACGGTGGGGAAGGCACGGTCAGGAGACTTGTGAACGCACCCGTGAATGTAAACGCCCGAGTGCGGGGTGTCTGACAGGAATCCGCCTCGGAATCACCGCGGGGGACTCACGGGTTCCCCGGCGGGACCGGGCCCTCGGAGAACAGGATGTCCCAATCGCCGGAGGGCAGGGATGTGGCGGTGTGGTTGTAGCCCCGGGCCGCCAAGAGGCCTAACAGCGGTACCGGCTCGAATGGGGCCAGCAACCGCAGCTTTTGTCCGGGACGCAGCGCGGCCACGGTTTGCAGGATCCGGCCGAAGGGTTCGCGGCCGGCGCGAATGTCCTCCCGGACATCCAGGAGGATGATTTTGGCACTCATGGGCGGTTCCTTTGCGGTTCCAACACCGATTGTTTCAAGGCGGCCACCAGTTCCTTGGGTTCCTGGTTCAGGCCGATCTGTTGCCGGATGATCTCACCCTCGGCATTGAGCAGGGTGATCATGTTGGAATGGGCGAACTGGCCCCGGGCATCCTTCATATAATTGATGCCCAGCAACGCCGCGAGTTCCCGGACGTCATCCGGTCGTCCGCTCAGCAGCGTCCAGTGGTCGGCACCCAGTTGCGATTTCTCCCGGTAAGCGCGCAGCGATTCCGGGGTGTCACGCTCGGGGTCGAAGCTGACGAGGACGAAATCCACCTGTTCCCGGAGTCCGTCGGGCAGGGCTTTTTGAAGGCGCTGCAGGTCGTTCAGGATGATGGGACAGGCGTATTCGCAATGGGTGAAAAACATCGCCAGAACCTGCGGACGGCCGCGCAACACCCCGAGTTTCACCTTGCGGCCGACGTCCGACGTCCATTCCGAGTCGAGTTGATAGAGGGATTTGTCCGTGGGCGGACCGGCCGGCTTCAACTCCCGGCAGCAGGGGGGCAGGATTTTGGGGAGGCTCGGTGAAGCCGGGTCCGCTCCGAGGAGGAGCGACGCAGCGAGCACGGTGATACACGAGAGTGGGAATTTCATGGGGCGGGCGACGGCGTGAGGGTGACCGAGGCGACCGGGGTGACGGGCACATCGAGGGCGCAGCGGAACCCGAGATTGGGAAGGGTATAGGAAGCCTTGAGCGAGCTGCGGAAACCGAATCGCATGAAGGCCGGGAAATTCGACCGGTCCGTGGCCCCCAGGGATCCGGCCCCGCAGAACAGTTGACGATCCAGGCCGGTGTCGCCGCGGGCATCGCCGGAAACCAGGGCGGAGTTGAAATCCGCGGTCCATTCCCAGATCAGGCCGTGCAGATCGTGGACACCATCCAGATTGGGTCGCCGGGTTTTGACAACGGGCAGCACGGCGGGTGTCGGGGTCACATACCAATGTTGGATGGCGCGGAGGAACCCGGGATCGTTGGTGCCGGCCCGATGGTCAGGGCCGATGCTGGCGGCCAGTTCCCATTCGGCGGTGGTGAGCAGGCGGCGGCCCTTCCAGGTGGCATAAGCTTTCGCGGCAAACCAGGAGACATCGACGACCGGCTGGAGGTCGGTCGCCCCGGGACCGGGATCGAGATCGCCGGCCCAATGCCGGAGATAACCGGAATCGGCAAAGAGGCGTGCGACCCGGGAACGCCGCCATTGGGGGTTTTGCCGGACGAATTCCAGAAAATCCGTGTTGGTGACCGGGGCTTCCTCCAGCCAGAGCGCCTTCACCGGGACTTCCCTGAGGTCGTCCGGGCCGCGAAACAAAGGTCGATAAATCCCGGCCGGCACGGAAACCATGCCGGCGGGCGCGGATTTCCCCGGGGCCGGTTCCCCCGCATCCAAAGCCACGGCCGCCGCCATCAGGAGGAAGGCGATCACGGCCGTGACGGGATGTCGGATCAGTCGCATGGTGTGGGAACGGGTGGAGGTCGGGTCAATGGGCGGATTCGGCGCGTGCCCGGCGGACGTCCTCGACGGTGACCGGGTCGCCGGCATTGCCCCAGGTGTTGCGGACATAAGTGAGGACATTGGCGACCTGGTCGTCATTGAGGGCGACCGGCGGCATGACCCCGTTATAAGTCTTGGTGTTCACCGTCATCGGGCCGGACTGACCCTTGATGATCCCCCGGATGGCGCGGTCCTTGTCGGCCATGAGGAAATCGGACTTGGCGAGGGGCGGGAACACCCCGGTCAGGCCGAGGCCGGTGGGTTGGTGGCAGGCGAAGCAGGTTTGCATATAGACGCGCTTGCCCTTTTCCATCTGCACCTCCTTGGTGAGTCCGGCGATTTTGGGGTCGGCGGCGATGGCCTGTTTCACCTGGGCCTGGAGCGAGGCGACGCGGTTGTCGCTGCCGGCATTGGCGTCGGCCTGTGACCCCAGGTACACGGCATCGACTTCCTTGCCGGAATAGACCAGCAGGTTTTCGGGTCCCTCCACTTTGAGCATGCCCAGGGCGCCCTTGTTGAAGGCCCGGAACAGCGCGTGATCCACGAGGATGAACGTGCCCGGCACCTCGAGCTTGAATTCGACCATCGCCGAACCGCCCGCCGGCACGAGGGTGGTCTGGACCTGGCGTTGATTCGCGAGGATGCCGCCTTCCTGGTACACGCGGTCGAAGATCTCACCGATGACATGGAACGACGAGGTGAGGTTGGGGCCGCCGTTGCCGAAGAAAATGCGCACCGTCTCGCCCACCCTGGCCTTGAGCGCGTTGTCCCCGACGAGGGAATTCACCGCGCCGTTGAACACGACATAGCTGGGGCGTTCATCCATCGCCTTGTCCTGGTCGAACGGTTGGAGCCCTTCCTCGCCGAACTTGCCCGCCGTATAAATGTCGCCCTGCACCACATAGAATTCGCGGTCCACGGGCGGCAGGCCCTCCTTGGGTTCGACCAGGATGAGCCCGTACATGCCGTTGGCCACGTGCATCGGGACCGGTGCGGTGGCGCAGTGATAGATATAAAGCCCGGGATTGATCGCCTTGAACGAGAATTGCGATTCGTGGCCGGGGGCCGTGAAGGAACTCGCCGCCCCGCCACCGGGCCCGGTGACCGCGTGCAGGTCGATGTTGTGCGGCATCTTGCTCGACGGATGATTCTTCAGGTGGAACTCGACGAGATCGTTCTCGCGGACCCGGATGAACATCCCGGGGACTTCGCCGCCGAACGTCCAGAAGAGGTATTCGACGCCGTCGGCCAGTTGGCGCACGACCTCCTTCACCTCGATCTCGACCGTGACCTTGGTCGGGTGTTTGCGGGTCAGGGGAGGCGGCACAAAGGGCGCGTGGGTCAGCACGGCCTTCTCCTCGCCCTGGACCTCCGGATCGGTGCCCTTGGCATTGGGACCCTTGGCCAGGCTGGGATTCGGGGGGTCGGCGGCGAAGGAAGGGGCGGCGAATGGGATGGCGAGGGTGAGCGCCAGCAGGGCCGCAAGGGCAGGGCGACCGGACTCGGGGAAGGACATCATGGTTTTCACGTCGGGTTGGGTGTCGGGGATTGCTCCCCTATCGGTGATCGAGGCATTGGCATCGTCTTGCGTGCAGACCATCGCAGGCCCGGACCCCTCCCGCTTTGACTGCGATCAAGGCGACGAACGGCCGGAGAAGCAATCCTGCCGGCATGAGCTCGATCTGCCGCCTCGCCTTGCCCGCCGCCCTGGCCTTTGTTTCCAGCACGGCCACACTCGCCGCCGAACCCGCGCCGGCCGCCTCCGCCGGTCCGGCCAACGATTGGCTTCGGCAGCAGGGTGAGTTGTTCAAGGACTGGGACCTGGGCGGCCAGTTCCGGGCGCGATTCGAGGACAAGGAACATTTCGCGATCGCGGGTTCGCCCGGTTCGATGGATTTTCGCGGGCACGGTGCCGACACCGACAACACCTACGGGCTTTTTCGCACCAAGGTCCATGTGGGATACGCGCCGACCGATTGGGCGCGGATCCTTGTGGAAGGGCGGGACAGTTTCGAGTGGGGCGACGATCGCACTCCGGATCCGGAATCCGACCGGACGGATCTTCACCAGGCCTATGTCCAGCTCGGAAACCCCAAGGAATTCCCATTGGGCATCAAGGTCGGGCGTCAGGAACTCAGTTATGGCGATGAGCGGCTGATCGGTGCCTTTGACTGGAACAATCTCGGCCGGGTGTTCGATGCCGCGAAGCTGCGGTTCGAGAACAAGGAGGTATGGGTGGACGCCTTTGCGGGCCGGGTGATCATCCCCCGGGATGGCAGTTTCAACATCGCCAACGACTACGACTGGTTCTCCGGGGTCTATGCATCGTCCCGGACCCTGTGTCCGTTTCAGGAAACGCAGGTTTATTTCCTGGCCCGCAACACCGGGGATGGCTCACCGACAACCCTTGGCACCGGACTGCCTGCCATCCTGAACGGGGCGAGCCCGCGCGATATTTATACCGTCGGCACCCGGATCAAGTCATTGCCGGGGAAACTGAATGGTTGGGATTACAGCCTGGAGGCGGCCGGACAGTTCGGCCGGTTCAAGGATACGGTCACGGGGCCGAGCCTGGAGCAGCGGGCCTTCGCCGCCCATGTCGCCGGCGGATATACGTTCGCAGACAAGCCCGCCACCCCGAGGCTTGGTTTGGAATATGATTTTTCCAGTGGCGACAGCAACGCGGCGGACGGACGCCATGGGACCTTTGAGAACCTGTTTCCGACGAATCACCGGTTCTATGGTTATATGGATTTCATTTCCTGGCAGAACATCCACAACCTCCGGGCTGCGACCTCGGCGAGACCCTGCAAGCCGGTGCTGATCACCCTCGACTGGCATGCCTTCTGGCTGGCCGACACCCATGACAGTTTTTACCAGGCCAACGGGGCGCGCCGGACCGGTCAGAGTGCCGGACCCGGAACCGGTTACGGGATCAACCCGAACTTCGACAGCTTTGTCGGGCAGGAAGTGGATCTGATCGCCACCTGGACCGTCACCTCGTATCTCACGGGGCAGGCGGGTTACGGGCATTTCTTTCCCGGCGAATACGTGAGGCAATCCCTGTCCGCACCGGGCTTCGGGAGCGCCGGTGCGGATTATATCTATGCCCAGGCCACGATCAATTTCTAGCGTTCAGCTCACTGTGTCGCCCAGTCGAGGGCCTCATGCAGGATGGACGGCGTCAGTACGGTGGGCAGGGCGCGCGGCGGCTTGGACGGGTCCCGGGGATAGACCAGCACCAATGGGACGCCGCGCCGGCCATACTTCTGCAATTCCGCAGCGATGGCCGGGTCGGCGTCCGTGAAATCCCCGGCGAACGTGGCCACGCGGCCTTCCCGCATCTTGGCGATGGTGGACGCGATCTCAATGGACGTGGCCTTGTTGAATTTGCAGTTGGCACAATTGTCGGCGGTGAAGTCCACGAGGACGGGTTGGCCGGATTTCCGGGCTTGGGCGACGGCGGCAGGGCTCCAGACCTGCCAATCGACCTTGGGTTTGCGCTGGGCCGCGGGTGTGCGCCATTCCAGTTCGCCTTCCAGCAGCCCGATATAACCCAGCGCAAGGAGCGATCCGGCAATGCCCATCGCGAGGCGGGTGCGACCTCCGCGTTGGCCGAATTCGCCCCAGACCCAGGCGGCCGCGGCCAGCACGACGAGGAACAAGCCGAGCCAGAGGACGCCGGACGGACCGAGGCGGGCGGCGGTGAACCAGAAGATCCAGATGGCCGTACCCAGCATCGGGAAACCCATGGCGACCTTGAAACGTTCCATCCACACGCCGGGTTTGGGCAGCAGCTTCAGCCATGCGGGTTGCCAGCAGAGCAACACGAAGGGCGCGGCCAATCCCAGCCCCACCATGAGGAAGATGGCGAGCACCACCAGGGGCG
>JANYCC010000142.1 GCA_025360495.1 Verrucomicrobiota bacterium
GCGGTGCAGTTGGAGAATGGATCGGATCTCAACCGGCGTGCGATGCCGCCCGACCGGGCGCATCACCGTGGAATTTGCTTTCACATACCCACCCTGCCGCATTCACACCGCCCCCGCACGACGGGTCCGCCGGACGGTTACCTTAAACAAGCAAAACGATGAGCAACGACTTTTCCGAAACAATGTCCGGGCGGACTGACGAGGAACTGATCACAATCGTGACTGTTGACAGAGACGGTCATCAACCGGCGGCCGTCGATGCTGCCGGAGCGGAAATCAAAAGGCGGGGTATCGACACTTCCAAAGTTGAAGAGGTGAAAGCCGTGCTTACCACAAAACGTGAAGACCAAAAGGCATTTGATGAAAGCAAAGCCAGTTCGTGGGCGCGACTTTTACATTTTGCAATTGACACCATCGCATTCATTGTACTTGCGAGGATTTTGAGTTTCGTGGCGGATCTTTTTTTCAAAACGGACAATCAGGCAATATTGGCATTTGGTGTTTGCGCTATATTTTCTGCCTCCTTTTTCACCTACTACATTTTTATGGAACATAACTTCCAAAAGACCCTTGGAAAATTGATAACCAAAACAAAGGTCGTGAGAAACGACGGGCACAGGGCGGAACTTGGCGACATCGTGAGGAGAACATTTTGCCGACTACTTCCATTTGACAATGTCTCTTACCTGTTCACAAGGGATGGATTTCATGACTGCTTATCGGACACGACAGTGATTAATGCAACCAAGGACAAACCATGAATGCAAATTGCGTTGAACAATGAAAGCAATGGGGTCACATCCGCCCATGACGGGACGCAGCCGCGCTGATGGTTCTCAACCCGTTTCCCCATCCGTCATGATGCACTCGCGCTCTGTCAAGGCCTTGCGCCGTTCGTTCGGCGCAGCACCCCTGCTCTGGGCCGTCGGATTGGCGTTCGGGCAGCCGGTGATCACCACTCAACCAACCGATCAAAACGCCGTTGTCGGTGAGCGGACGACCCTAACGGTGGCGGCTTTCATACCAGTGGCGATTCAACGGTGAAGAGCTGACCGGAGCAACCAGTTCCAAGCTGAACCTCGCCAGTGTCCAACCGACCAACGCGGGCAACAATCCCTAACGTGCTCATCTCCGTGCCTTTGGTGTGCTCCGTGGCTTCATTGGCGCGGTGTGTCGTTCAGGGGACCGGGACTTACCGAGAGCCACTCCCAATCCGCCATGCCTTCCGGGCGTAATCTCTTTCTTGGCTTCCATTGCTCACAGAGTTTACGAGCCTGCATGATTTGTTCCTGCGACATGGCTTGCTCCAATTGCCTGACAGCCGCTTGAGAATTGGGAAGGCGTTGCGAAGCGGCCAGACTGAACCAAGTGTGGGCTTGCACCACATCGCGCGGGGCGCCCTGTCCGGTCGCGAATGATACGCCGAGGTTGTATTGGGCGCGGGCTTCGCCCCACTCAGCGGCCCGCCCAAGCCACTTCACCATCGCCGGCAGATCCTGAGGGACGCCCACTCCTTGCTGGTACTTCACGGCGAGCAAATACTGAGCTTCCGGATAGTCCTTGTCCGATGCACGCCGGAACCACCGGATGGCTTCCGCATCATTCCGATCGACCCCCAGCCCTTCGCCATAGCAAGAACCGAGGATGGTCTGCGCACGGGCGTGGCCCTGTTCCGCGGCAGCCCGGAACCACCTGACCGCCTCCGGGAGATTCTGCGCCACGCCACGACCAAATCGGTACATCGAACCCAGATTCAATTGCGCATTGGCCAGTCCTCCATCAGCGGCGCGAGCGTAAAGTTGGACCGCCTTCTTTTCGTCCTTCTCGACGCCCAGACCCTCCGCATAAAGTCCCCCGAGCGAGTATACCGAAAGGAGGTCGCCCTGCTCAGCGGCAGAACGGAACAGCCCGAAGGCTTTGACGGGGTCTTTCTTGACGCTATCTCCGCCCAGATACAGGTACGCCACATACCGTTGGGCGGTCGGGTTTCCGTTCGTTGCCAGGGGCTCGAGGGCTGCCCATGCGGCGGCGTAATTGCCGGCGTCGTAAGCCCTCCGACCCTCGTCCAGCTGGGCGCCTTCGGATTTCATGGCAAGTCGAGGTTCAGGGGAGTCTGAATTGATGTTTTTGTCGGCCGCATGGAGAAAGTCAGCGGTGCTGAGAAGCGCAAGCGTCATGAAAGTAAACGATCTCATTGTTCCATTGGTTATGCCGCCTAACGACCACCCCACCCTCCGCCAACTCTCCAAGCGCACGGTCCGGTCCCTTACCGACTGGATCGTCCTGCTGGCCAAATTCCATCACCGCTCTCCCGACCAACTCGGGAATCCGGGGATCGGCTCGTGGTTACTCCACCTGATCAACGAGCGCAAGCTCTCCGCCTCCACCGCCACTGCGATGGGCCATCGCCCGCTGACGCGCGGTCGGCATCACCAGCGCTAACGAATTCAGCATCCGTTCGCGAAATCACACCTCGAAAAACGCCTGCTCGTCGGCCTGGCCGGCCGGTGTGTTTAACCGGCCAAGTCCGTGCCCGGCAGGAACATCCCCGTGTTTTTTTTCAGGTGACTCTCCCGAAGTTTTCGAGAGTCGGGATGACCCCTTTTCACGCTGTTGAGTGACAGGTGCTCACGATTCAGTCCGAAGGCTCCGCCGGGCCGACCTGATGGCATCCATGGGGGCGGGCCAGGATGCGATCCGCCGGTCAGGGCAGGTCACAATCCGGTGACTTCTGGCACCATTCCGGCTAACACTCCAGAGAGGCTTCCAGAAGCTTAACCGCGGATGACACGGATGACACGGATACAAAATGGCAGTGCTTCGGGCTGATCCGCGTCATCCGTGTCATCCGTGGTTAAATTCCTTTTCGACTGTCGTCATACTCATCCTCCCAGCACATGTCTCGCCTCTGTTCGTCCCCCCGGTCCGCCCGGAACCGCCTCCCTTTCACCCGCACCGGTCTGGTGCTCGCCGGCGCGCTGCTGGCCGGGGCCTGCGGGACCGCCGGAACCGTCGGTGCCGCCACCCCGTCCCACGTGCTGGTCCTCAGCATCGACGGGATGCACGCGTTTGACCTGGCGGATTATGTGAAGGGGCATCCCGCCTCGGCACTGGCGAAACTGTCGGGTCACGGGTTCAATTACACGGGCGCCACAGCGGTGACCCCGGCCGATTCGTTCCCCGGCAACCTGGCGGTTTTCACCGGCGGCACCCCCGTCTCCACCGGCGTCTATTTCGACCGGAGTTATGACCGCTCCCTCTGGCCGCCGGACACCACCTCGGGCCCGACCGGCACGCCGGTGATCTTTGACGAGACGGCGGATCTCAATTTCAACGTCCTGGACGGCGGCGGCGGGCTCAATCCCGACCTTCTGCCCCGCGACCCGGCCCGGGACGGCGCGGTGGTTTATCCCCACAATTATCTCCGCGTGAACACGGTCTTCGAGGTGATCCGGGCCGCCGGCCGACGCACGGCCTGGTGCGACAAACACCTGACCGATGAAATCCTCCTGGGGCCCTCCGGGCAGGGCGTGGACGACCTCTACCTGCTGGAGATCGCGGCCCGGAATGAATCGGGGGTGGCCTATAACAAGAGCGTGGATGCCACCAAGGCTTATGACGACCTGAAGGTCCAGGCGGTGGTCAATGAGATCGGCGGGTTGGATCATTCCGGCACGGCCAACGTCGGCGTGCCCGCGATCCTCGGGATGAACTTCCAAGCCCTGAGCGTGGCGCAGAAGATCAAGAGCAACAAAACGGTCACCGGCGGAAAACCCACCGGTCTTGCCGCCGGCCCGGGCGGTTACCTGGACGGCAAGGGGACCCCGAGCTTCCTGGTGAGCGACGCACTGGACCACACCGACGCCTCGATCGGCCGGATCCTCGATGCGTTGCAGGCCCACGGGTTGACCGACTCCACCTATGTCATCGTCACCGCCAAGCACGGTCAGGCCCCGGTGGATCCGTCCAAGCTCAGCATCGTCAGTCCCGGCATCATCCCCGGTCTGGTCGAACCGATCACCCATGTCCTCCAAGCCACGCTGGATGACGCAGCCCTGATCTGGGTCGAGGACCCGACCCTGGCCGGCGCGGCGGTGGAAGTGCTGTTGGCCAACCAGGTGGATGCATCGATCCAGGAAGTCTGGTTCGGGGAGAGTCTGAAGCTGCGTTTTCCCGGGCCGGAAACCGATCCGCGCACCCCGGACATCATCGTTCTGGGCCAACCCGGCACGATCTATACGACCAGCAGCAAGATCGGCGAGCACGGGGGTTTCACGGACCAGGATCTCCACGTTCCCCTGGTGATCTCCAACCCCCGCCTGCCCGCCCAGACGCTCCGGACGCCGGTGCAGACGACCCAGATCGCACCCACCATCCTGCAGTTGCTCGGCCTGAACCCGTTCGCGCTCCAAGCCGTCGTGATCGAGCGGACCCGCGTGCTGCCCGGCTTCGAAGCCGCCGAATTGGCGCTTACCCCCGGATTGGCCGGAACTCTCGGCATCACGGGGAATCCGGTGATCCAGGTGGATCATGGCCAGGCCGGGTTCCAGGTTGCGGCCCGATTCCGCCAGGGGTTCATCGTGGAATCATCCGCCGACCTGAACCTCTGGACTCCGCTGGGCACCAATGTCCTGTCCCTCGACGGCTCGCTGCCCTTCAACGATCCCCTGGCCGGCGGTTATGTCCGGCGTTTTTACCGCGCCATCCCCACCCCGTGATTCGGATTGGCGACCCCGCAGCGGACCTCAATCCCTCTCGCCTTAGCCGTATCCATGCAGTGGGAGGCTCACGCGAAGGCGCAAAGCCGCGAAGAGACAAGAGGGTTTTCGGAATGGGCGGCAGCGGCGTGACTCACCAAAAAGTGAACGGTCCGGGGTGTGATCATTTTCAACTTTCTTCGCGGCTTTGCGGGTTCGCGTGAGTCCTCCCTTCGATCTCAAACGCGTGGATACGGCCTTGGTGCGTCACGGCAAGAGGGAACAGGCGGGGCGCATCTTTGAGACGTGGGTTAAACGGGCCCGGAAATTGAACAACAAAGGGTGCCAAGGGTGCCAAGTCCACGAAGCCCTTGAACGATTGGAGCCGTGGAAATGCACCGTGTGCACGACGTCGTGGGGGAGGATGTTCTTTTTATTGAGGAGACGTTGGCCCGCCCTTTGCGCCCTTCGCTGTTCAAAATCCCGGCGGTCTTCCCACCCACAACCCGGAGATGCGCCCGAACGGGCAACTGCGCCGGTTCTGCGTTGACCCGCCCGGGTGGGTTGCGAACCATGCCTCACCTTTGATGTCCTCCATTTCGGGACCCGCACCCGCCGGCTCAGCCCTGATTCTCGGCGTGGGCGCCTTCACGCAGGCCTTGTTGCGCACGCTGCGCGACGATGGGGCCCGGACCAGCGCCTACCTCACCCGCGACTACGCCCACCACGGTCCCCGCCTGGAGGGCCCCTGTCACGACCACCGCGACCTGCCCAACCCGTGCGACCTCATCCGGCGCGAACGGCCCGACGTGATCATCCCCATGTCGATTGAATGGGCGCTGAAACCGTGGACGGAGGAATTCCTCGCGCTGAAACCGCCCTTGTTATGTCCGACGGGCGAGGCGCTTCGGTTGGAGCGGGAACGGGATTTCGCCCGGCAATTGTGCGGCCAATACGGGGTGCCGTTCCCGCGTTCGTGGTTCGCCGCCAACCGTGCCGAGGCTGAGGCCATCGTCCGGCGCGAGGGTTGCGCCTTCGTCCTCAAGAACCCCCTCTGCTCCCCCACCAGCCCGATCCACACCATCGTCTGCGAAACGCCCGGTGACACCCTGGCCTGGCTGCCGCAGGTGGACGATTCCGAAGGCATCTTCCTGCAGGAATACCTGGGTCGACGCGAGGCCGGGCACATCGCCCTGGTCAGCGACGGTGAAGTCCATTCGCTGGTGACCAACCAGGAATATAAGCGCGCCTTCGACGGCAACCTCGGGATCGTCGCCGGGGCGCCCTTGGGAGGATTGGTCGAACGCGATCCCGAGGATCGGCACGGACTGGCCCGTGCGCTGTTGCTGCCGTTGCAACCGTGGTTCCGCGAGGTGGGGTACCATGGGCCGGTGCAGGTGACCGGCATCCTTCACGAGGGCCGCTGGCACGTCCTGGAATATAATGTCCGGCTCGGGGTCACGAGCGGGCCGATGATCGCGCGGATGTTGTCCAACCCGTTTGCGACCTTCGCCGCGTGCGCCCGGAATGCGCCGCTGGCGCCGCGCTGGCAGGAAGGTCGGCGCTTCGGGTGCAATCTCACGCTCGCGGGCTATGGGTATCCCTATACCCAACTCACCGGGCCGCGGGTCCCTTTGTTTGTCGAGGGCCAGCCCACCTGTGACATCTGGTGGCAGGAAGTGGCCGCCCGCGCCGACGGACAACTCGAGGCGACCGGCCACCGGATCGCCGATGTCGCCGCCATCGCCGACACCTTGGACGGCGCCATCACCGAAGCCTACTCCAACATCCGACGCCTGCGCAGCCTCGGCAGCTATCACCGCACCGACGTCGGCCAAAGCCTCTGGCCGCCGGGACAAGCATGAGTGTTCCCCTGCGTCCCGCCTGGGTCGAAATCGACCTCGACCGCCTCGCCGAAAACTTCCGCCGGATCCGTGCGGACCTCCCGCGACCCGTCCGGTTGCTCTACGTGCTCAAGGACGAAGCCTATGGTCAGGGCGCCCCCGAAGCCGCACGGGTCGCCCTCGGCCACGGTGCCGACGAACTGGCCGTTTACACCCTCGATGAGGCACTCGCGCTCCGACGCACCGGAATCCAGGCACCGATCCTGTTGCTCGGTGAACGGGTGCCACCGGAATTGCCGGCGTGCCTTGAACACAATCTGGTGCCCGGCATCGGGTCCTTGGAAATCGCCTCGACCTTCGACCGGTTGGCGGGTCGGGCGGGTCGTCGTGCCCCCATCCAGGTGAAGGTGAACACCGGCATGAACCGCTTTGGGTTCCCGTGGCGGGAAGTCGCCCACTGGGCCCCGGCTTTGGCATCACTCCCTTCGCTCCAGGTCACGGGCGTCTTCGGGCATTTTGCCCAGAGCGACGAGACCGACAAAAGCTTCGCCCGCGAGCAACTGGCCCATTTCGACGCCACGGTGGCGGCCCTCCTCGCCGCGGGAATCCCGGCCTGTCGTCGGCACCATGCCAACAGCGGCGGGTTCCTCGACCTGCCCGAATCGCATCTGGACCTGGTGCGCCTGGGAATCCTTCCGCTCGGTGTTTACCCATCGTCCGTCTGCCGCCGGATCCCCGGATTGGCGCCGGTGATGTCCGTCAAAGCGCTGGTGACGGCCGTGCAAACCCTTCCACCGGGCGACACGGTGGGCTACGGGATGCGTTGGCGCGCCGATCGTCCCAGCCGGATCGCCGTCCTCCCGCTGGGTTATGGCGATGGCTTCCCCCGGGTCCGCAACGAGGGCCAGGTGCTGTTGCGGGGCCGTCGCGTGCCGATCGTCGGCGGGGTGACGATGGACGCCCTGATGGTGGACATCACGGAACTGCCCGAAGTCCGACCGGGGGACGAGGCGGTGCTCCTGGGCCGGCAGGGGGACATGGAGATCACCGTGCAGGAACTGGCCACGCTCAAACGCAGCGTCACCTATGATGTCCTCGTCGGCTGGCGGGCCCGCCTTCCACGCCGGTATCTGGGCGGGATCGACCGGACCTGATGGCGATCCCGCCCTCCCCAAAAAAAAGGATCCCGGACGCTCCTCGCGTCCGGGATCCTGGTTTGATCGGTGCCGTCGGACGGCGCCGCCTCAGGCCGGGGAGAACTTTCCGTCCTTGTTCTTGAACTTGGGATTCTTGCCGTAGAGCAGGGTCCCCAGGGAATTGGCGGGGTTCTTCGAGGTGAACTTGTAACCGATCTTCGCCACCGCCGAAAGGATCTCCGCCTTGGTGAGGCCCGACTTGCCCGTCACCTGGATGACGGCTTCCTTCAGCGAGAGGCCGTTCTTCGCCCGGCGCCCGCGCCGCGCGCCAGCCTTCGCGGCCGGAGCCGCGACCGATGCCACGGCTGCGACCAGGGCCTTGGGCTTGCGTCCCCGACGGGCGGCAGCCACGGGGGCGCCGGCGGCCGGAGCGGACTCATCACCCAACGCCGCATTCAACTCCCGGAGGCGGGCGGTCAATTCGTCGCGCTCGGCCACCAATGAACGCCGCAGGGCGGTCAACTGCTGTAACGGATTTGTTTTCATTATTACCAAAGATTGCAACCCACCTTGTTTCTTGCGGACTAAGATTAGGGAAGGACTAATCTAAGATCCAACAAAATGTCACACCTCCGGCACGTTTTGCGATTTCAGGCCGCATTATGGGCCGGTTATGAAAGATATAAGACCGTTCACCACGCCGGCCAGCCGGCCCCGGGGACCTTTGGACGGGGGTGTCTCACCCCCGGATTTCCAAAGGTCCGTCAGTCACTTCCCGGTACGGGTGTAGTCCGAATCCGTACATAATCATTTGATTGAAAGGAAGCCTCCCACGGGCGCGCGCGCCCGGCCGGCCGCCGGTCGCGGCGGGGTCCCGCGAACCTCACATCGGTGCCAGCCGGTGGATCTTGCCGCGGGTTCCCGAGACCAGGTTGGCACCGTTGGTCAGGACATAAAGTTCGCCCGCCCCGTCCTCGGCCAGGGCCCAGATGAAGGCCTTGACCCGCCCGTCCGGATGATCCTTCAACGACAGGGGTTCCACCGTCCATTTGCCCGGGGTCCCACCCGCCGCAGGGCGGGTGGCCACCAGCAGGATGCCATCCCCGAACCCCATGTTCCGCGACCAGTCCGCAAACACATATTTGCCCACCAACTGCGGCAGGGCACGGCCGCGATAGACATGGCCGCCCGTGATCGAGACCCCGAATGATTGCGGGTCGCCCTTCAGGCCGCGGAAAGTCGGGTAGACAAAGACCGGGTCGATGAACGGCCGGCCATCCGCACCGACGGCCGGGGCGTTCGTGGGGGAGGTCTTCGGATTCTTCGGATCGAAACCGTCATGGCCTTCGCGCATCCGCCAACCGTAATTGCCGCCCTTCACAATCACATTGATCTCCTCCCAGCGCTCCTGCCCGACGTCGGTCACAATCAGGTCATGGGAACCGCCGCGGTCGAAGGAAATGCCCCACGGATTGCGCAGCCCATAGGCATAGATCTCCGGGCGCCCCTTCTTGCCATCGGCATAGGGATTGTCCCGGGGAATCCCGTACGCGGTCCCCGGCCCGGTGCCGTCCACGTCGATGCGCAGGATCTTGCCGAGCAGCGTGTCCAGGTTCTGCCCGTTGCCCTCGGGTGCGTGCCCGCGGGAACCGACATCATTGGGCGCCCCGCCATCGCCCTCGGTCACATAAAGATAACCCTCCGGCCCGAACGCGATCCGGCCGCTGTTATGGTTCCAGTCCGGCTTGTCGATCTCCAGGATCACCCGCTCCGAGGCGGGCACGACGACCGCCGCATCCTGCTCGGAGACCCGGAATTCCGAAACCCGCTGGGTGTTGTCCCAATCGGCGGGCGCACCGGGTCGTTTCGCCGTGTTATACGCGACATAAAACCGGTGGTTGGCCTTGAACTTCGGGTGCAACGCCAGGCCGGTGATGCCGCGCTCGTCCATGCCGGGGTTCAATTTGACCAACCGGTCCCGGAGATCCAGGAACGGCGTCTCCACCCGGTGACCCTCGCGGTCCAACAGGTGGACCACCCCCGCCTGATCGGCCACCAACAGGCGTCCGGAGCCGTCATCCAGCGACGCCGCCGCAATCGGCGCGGCGAACCCCTCCGCCAGCAATTGGAGGCCGGGTTGGGGATCGGGGTCGGCACCCCGTGCGCCGGATATCATCAGAACGGCCGCGGCCAACGGGATTGTAAGAAGGGGTCGGAGGCGTTTCGGGAAGTGTTTCATAGTGAAAACATAGGCCGACCCATGGCAGGCCGGCGGAATGTGTGGTGCCTGAGAATGGTCAACCTCCCGGCGCCGCGCAACCTTCCGGAAGAAGGGCAAAGTCACCGTCGGAGATGATATTCCCCGCGTCCGTACTTCTCCGAATCCAGCGCCGCCGCCCGGGCCATCCAATCCCCCGCCGGCAACCCTCTCCATGCCGCCCCCCAATCCCGCCGCGCCACCGCTTGGAGCGCCCGGAAGAAATCGGCCCGCCCCACCCCCTCGGGCACGGGCTGAAGGCTGCCTTGGATCAGGAGTCCATGGCGGTTCCGACGTTGGGCGGCACCCCCCATTTTCGCGTCGCCCCACAGCAGGTCGGATTTCTCCCATCCGACAAAACACCGGCCCGGCCCCGCCCCATTGCCATCGGGCGCCAGATGCGTCGCCACGCCCAGCCCGCACCAGGCGTCCCGCAGCCAGGCGTGCATCCGTTCATAACTTGCTCCCGCCCGCAGCCCATGCCACGGGTGGCCCGGCGGCACGATCACGGAATAGGTCCAATCGGATCCGTGGGTCACCAACCCGCCCCCGGTCGGCCGCCTCAACAGGGGTCGCAACGCCGTGAAGGCGGCGATCTCCGCATGGTGTTGGAAATAGCCGAACGTCGCCGCAGGCACGGTCCATTGGTAAGAACGCAATACGGGGCAACCCAGTCCGGCGGCGTGCTCCAACAGGGCTTCATCCACCGCCATGTTCCAAGCCGGGTCGCCCGGTCCGGAATCGAGGTGATACCAAGGCTCATCCATGACCCACCCCGTCTTATGCCCGGGGTCCCCGACGGGCCGCCTTCAAGAGCGCATCCGCCTCGGCGTCGGTCCCGACGGTGAAACGCAGATAACGGCTGACCTCGGCGGCCGGAAACCACCGGACCAGCAGCTTGCGATCCCGCAGGTGGCCCAGCCATTCCTGCGCGGGTGCGCCCGGCGGTTGCGCCAGCAGGAAATTGGCCTGGCTCGGCAACACCCTCCAGCCAAGTCCCGTCAATTCGCGCCGCAACCGTTCCCGCGTGGACCGGATGCGAAGGAAATTGCGACGGTAATACGCCAGATGTTCCAACGTCGCCAAGGCCGCGACCTGTCCCAACCCGTTGACATTGTAACTGTCGCGCAACTTGTCCAGCGCCACGACCACCTCGGGATGCGCCAGGCAGTATCCCACCCGCTGGGCGCAGAGCGAATAAGCCTTGGAGAAGGTGCGCGTGACGATCACGTGCGGCAATCGGAATGCCAATTCCCGCGCATCCGCATCGGCAAATTCCGCATACGCCTCGTCCAACACCACCGCCCCCTGTTGCGCCTGGCACAACCGTTCCAATTCGGCCGTGTCATAGCCGCGACCGCTCGGGGCATTGGGCGTCGTCACGAACGTCAGGGCCGCCTTGAAATCCCACTTCTTTCCGCTCCGCAAGGCCGCGGTCGTGGGCAGTCCGAAGTCGGGCAGCAACGCCACGGGATTCGCGTGGGCGCCATGGATCTGCGACAGGACCGGATAAAGGGAATAGCAGGGCCACAGATATTGGACGGTGGCCCGGGACCGTGAACGTGGCCCCACCGCCGCCACCGGTTCCACAAACGCCCGGATCAGGTACGCCAGCACTTCGTCCGAACCGTTGCCGACGAAGACGTTCTCCGGCGCGCACCCATGTTCCACGGCGAGTTTTTCCCGCAAGGGCTGCGCCGTGGGGTTCGGATACCGCCTCAGGCCGCCGTCGGTCGCCTTGCGGATCGCACGCAAGACCGCCGGCGCCGGCGGATACGGGTTCTCATTGGTGTTGAGCTTGATCAACCCCCGGACGCGCGGTTGTTCGCCCGGGGTGTAGCCGTGGAGGGCGCGCACCCCGGGGCGCAGCAGTCCGGCCGGGGACTTGGGAACGGTTTTCATGGGACCGGTCACTTGTCGACCCGGATGGTCGCCGAGCGCCCATGCGCATCCAATCCCTCCGTCTGGGCGAACTTCTGCACGGCCGCCAGCGCCTGTTTCAACGCGCCCTTGCCGTACTCCACCACACTGGTGCGACGCTGGAACTGGTCCACCGTCAGGCCCGCAAAACTCAATCCGCCCCCGCCCGTCGGCAATTCATGGCTCGGTCCCGCCACATAATCCCCGAGCACCGTCGGCGAATAATCCCCGAGGAAGATCGCCCCCGAAGTCACAATCCGCTGGGCCACATCGCGGGCGTGGGCCGTCATCACCTCGCAATGTTCCGGTGCGAACCGGTTCACCAAGGCCAGCGCCGAATCCAGGTCCTCCGCGTGGATCAGCCATCCATTCGCGTCGAGTGCCTTTTCGACATACGCCTTGCGCGACAACTTGGCCAACTGCCGGACAATCTCCTTCTCCACCGCCTTGAGCAACTTGCCCGATGTGGTCACCAGCCACACCCGTTCATGGCCCGAGCCGTGTTCGGCCTGCGCCAGCAGGTCCGCCGCCACGAACTTCGGGTTCGCCGAATCGTCCGCCAGCACCAGGACCTCGGACGGACCCGGCAGGAGGTCCACGGCCAGGCGCCCGAACAATTGCCGCTTGGCCGCCACCACATAGGCGTTGCCCGGGCCGAACACCTTCTGGACCGCCCGGATGGTCTTGGTTCCCAACGCCAGCGCCGCCACCGCCTGGGCCCCGCCCACCTTGTAAATCTCGGTCGCACCCGCCAACCGCGCCGCGAACAACAGCGCCGGGTTGACCGTGCCATCCGCGCCCGGCGGCGTGCACACCACGATCTCCGGACAGCCCGCCACCTGCGCCAGCGTCACCGTCATCAGGGCCGTTGACACCAGCGGCGCCGTCCCCCCGGGGATGTAGATGCCCACCCGTTGGAAGGGGTCGAATTTCTCACCGACCGCCGCGCCGTGCGAATTCTTGCATTGCCAGGGCTTGCGCACGGATTTGCGGGCGAAGGTCGCGATGTTTTCATGCGCCTCCTCCACCGCCGCCCGAAGCGGTCCATCGGCCACGAGGGAGGCATTCATGAACTCCGCGGTCGACACGGCGAATTCGGAAGGGGCCAGTTTGGCACCGTCAAATTTCGCGGTGAACTCGGTCAAAGCGGCGTCCCCACGCTTGCGGACGGCATCCACGATGGTTCGGGTGCGTTCGTCGACCAAGGGGTCGAAGAGGCTCGAACCACCCGCCGCCCGGTCCAACTGCGCCGTGAAATTGGCGTCGGTGTGACGCGTGACATTCATCGTCACCACGCTACGGCACTTGGGGGGACAAAGTCAAAGTGTCGGACCGGATCCCCCGTGATTCAGCAACTGGTCGGGATTTCCTGGAGCACCTTCACACAATGCGGGATCGCCCCGGACACAAACCCGAGGCAGTCCACCGCCCCTTGCGGCTTGCCCGGCAGACTGATCACCAACGCCTGCCCCACCACCACCGCCAGGCTGCGCGAAAGGATGGCGTTCGGCGTCAATTCCAGGCTCCGCATCCGCATCACCTCCCCGAATCCCGGCAGTTCGCGGTCTGAAATCTCCCGCATCGCCTCCGGGGTCACATCCCGTCGGGCCACCCCCGTGCCCCCCGTCGTCAACACCACGTGCGCCCCCCGGTGGATCAGCTCCCGCACCGCCCGTTGGATGTCCGATTTCTCGTCCGGCACCAACGCCTCCGCGACCACGGACCATCCTTGCCCGGTCGCCGCCGCCTTCAATGCCGGCCCGCCGAGATCGTCATAAAGCCCGCGCGACGCGCGATCGGAAACCGTGATGATACCGACCTGGATCTGCATGCGGGGAGGGTAACCCGGGGGGCCGGGGCCGGCGAGAACAGAGGTGGTGATCTCCCCTCCCCTCTGGCAGCGTCCCGCGTCCGCATGATGTTGTTTCCGGTCGCCCAACGCGAATTGCTCGCCGCCGCCCGCCGACCGGCGACTTACCGTATTCGCGTCGGCACCGCCCTCCTCGCCGCCGGCATCGCCCTCCTCGTACTCGTCTTCATCACGG
The DNA here is from genome assembly GCA_025360495.1 of Verrucomicrobiota bacterium. Lineage (GTDB taxonomy): Bacteria > Verrucomicrobiota > Verrucomicrobiia > Limisphaerales > UBA9464 > UBA6176. Next base: position 13,900 of record JANYCC010000142.1, read on the forward strand.
TTAACAGGGCCGGTCGCCAGGGCGGACAGTTCCTCTTCGGGGTGTTGTGGTTCGGGGTGATCTGGTTTGCCGTCCTGGCCGGTTCCTTCCTCACGGCCGATTCCATCAGCGAGGAACGCCGCGATGGGACCCTGGGCCTGATGTTCCTGACCGACCTGAACGGGTTCGAGGTCGTCGCCGGGAAGTTCATCGGGGCGGCCTTGAACGCGGCCTACGGGATGGCCGCCGTGTTCCCCGTGATGGCGACCGCCTGGTTCCTGGGCGGAATCACCGATGGCGAGTTCTGGCGGGCATTGCTCGTGTCCCTAAACACGCTGTTCGTGTCCCTCACGCTGGGCCTCTGCGTCTCGTCGTGCGCCCGGCGCCAAAGCCGGGCGGTCGCCGTCAGCGCGGGCCTCCAGGTGTTCCTTCAACTCGGCGTTCCGGGACTCGTCGCCGGCGCCGGCCATTTCCTGAAAACCGTCGACTGGGAATGGGTCAACTGTTTCACCCCGGCCGGCGCCACCAACCTGGCCCAGGACGCCCCTTACCTGCGATCTCCACGGCAGTTCTGGACCGCCCTCGCCGTCAGTCATGGCTTGGGGTGGCTTTTCCTGTTCGCCGCCGGGGTCATCGTCGCCCGCGGTTGGCGGGACAACGGAACCGTGCGCGGCGGCAGCACCCCCGGACTGGGCTGGTTGACGAACCGTTGGGACCGGGCCGTCCGGAAACGCTGGACGCCCCAACGGGTGGACCGGAATCCGTTGGCCGCCCTGTTTGCCCGGGAAAGCCGGACCGAGCCCCTCGCCTGGCTGCTCGCATCCATCGGGATGGTCGGGGGTGCCGCGATGTGGGTCATGCGCCTGTATATGTCGCCGGCTGGCGGTGGTACCACGGTCACCCTGACCGGCTCTTATATGGGTTTGTTCGGGCCGCTTTTCGTGTTGTTCAAAGCCCTGTTTGCCTGGGAGGCGACGGCGTTCTTCGGGGAGGCCCGCCGGACGGGTGCGCTCGACCTCGCGCTGACGGCCCCCATCTCCGACCCCGAAATCCTCGCCGCCCACCGCCGGCACCTGAACGGCACGATGATCGTCCCGCTTTGTGTGTTGGTTTTGGCGGATGCCCTCACGGCGTTCTGCGCCGGCGATCCGGGGTTCGGAATCTATGCCGTCATCGGCTACCTGGGGACCTTCCTCCAATGCTCGGCGATGACGTCCGCCGGAAGCTGGCTGTCGATGACCGAACGGCGACCACTGATTGCGTTCGCCAAGACGCTGGTCTTCGGGGCATTGCTGCCATCGGTGCTGAACTACGCCTGCTGCATCGGGCTGCTCATCCCGCCGATCATCCTGGTGTGGGCCCAAGGCAAGCTTCGGCTGCCCTTGCGCGAAGTGCTCTCGGGCGCGCGCTCGGCCTGGCAGGTGCGCACCACGCCAGCGAGGGGGCATTGATGATTGGGGATCGAAGATTGTTGATTGCCAATTGAGGGGATGCGGCCTGCACCCACCCGACGCCGACTCATCAATCATCAATCCCCCATCCACAATCATCAATCTTCCGCAACTCCATCCCGGTCGGCTGCGGCTCAACCTGGCACCACCCCCATGCAGGCCATCAGGGCGGCTCGGGTGGAACCTCGCCCTACCAAAACAGACCACTTCGGTGGGCACCTCGAATCGGG
>JANYCC010000167.1 GCA_025360495.1 Verrucomicrobiota bacterium
CGGCGCGGCCCGCGAAGACGGCCCGGTCACCCATCGTGATCCGGAACTCCGACAGCACCTCGGACAACTGCAGGATGCTGTAGGGGTTATAGACCTCGAAGACGACCGCGAACCGGGTCAGCCGGACCGGGGTCGCGCGGATTTCGCCGCCCTGGCTGTTGCGACACGAGATGTAGGTCTCGCGTTCGCTGAAGACGGGAATCGACAATTTAGTGGACATGCGGAGTCCGAGCACATCCACCGGGTTTGGCGGACGGCCATCCAGCCCAAAGAGTTGTCCGCCCCCCTCGCACGTGCTCGGAATGACTTCTACTTAAGCCCGTCAGCAAGCCTGATGGAAAGCCGCAATTTCAGCGGGGGACCGCCAACAGGCCCGCCGGGGCCGTCTCGATCTGGTCTGCCAACCCGGCCGGCAGGGGCGTCGCCTCAAAGGTTCCGTCCGCATGTTTCCTGACACAGACCACCGTCAGGATCCCCACGGCAAGGTCGCTCAGGGGATCGGGTTCAACCCGGTGGAATCGGATCTGGTAGGACAGCGAACGGGGACGTTTCTCCTTCACCAACAGGTGCAGTTCCACCAGGTCCTCGAAATGGAGCGGCCGCCGGAAATCGCAGGAGGCATGCACCCGCGGGAAACCCAGCGGGGGATCATACTGGCGCATGACGACCGAATGCCCGAGCGAGCGCAGGAACGCCTGTTCCACGGTTTCCATGTAACGGTAGAAATTCGAGAAATGGACGATGCCTGCGAGATCGGTCTCATTGAACTCGACCCGGCGGGTGACCCTGAATTCGTACGGCATGCCCCCACCGTGCCACCGTCCCGGCCCAGATCACGGGCAAAATCGTCTGCTCCCGGGGGGGCGGGTTTTCCTACCCGCCCTCCCACGATGCCCAGATGCGCAGATGCGCAGACCCGGCTCAGACCCGGGTCGTGAGGCGCACCCCCATCCGCAGCAGCGCCTGCGCATCCGCATCCGACCGCGCTTCCGCGTAAATCCGCAGGATTGGTTCCGTGCCCGAACCCCGCAACATGAGCCAGCACCCGTCTTGGGAGATGAACTTCACGCCGTCGAACGACTTCACCTCCGCGACCGGTGAACGCAGGAGGCGGTCGGGCGGATGGGTCTTGCAGTACTCCATCAGTGCGGCCCGTTTCTCCAAGGGGAAATGGGTGTCGATCCGTGCATAGCGATGGGGCCCGAACTCTTTCTCCAGCCCGGCCAGCAACCGGGGCAGGGGCTTCCGCTCGGTGGCCAGCAATTCCAAGAGGACCAACCCCGCCAGGATGCCGTCGCGTTCCGGGATGTGCCCCGGGAAGCCAATCCCGCCGCTCTCCTCAAACCCGAGCAGCACCCCGCCCTGGATCATCTCTGCGGCGATGTATTTGAACCCGACCCCGGTCTCCACCAGTTGGAGCCCGTACTTTTCGCACATGCGATCGACCATCGAGGTCGTCGTGAGCGCCTTGACCACGCGGCCCGTCTGCCGGCGGTTGACGAAATAATGGCGCAACAACAGGCAGATGATCTGGTGGGTGGACAGGGCGTTGCCGCGTCCGTCCATGCCTCCCACGCGGTCGGCATCGCCGTCGGTGACCAGGCAGAAGTCGTGGGGATGCTTGGAGAGCCAGGCCGCGGACTGGACGTAATTCTTCGGGATCGGTTCGGGATTGATGCCGCCGAAATTGGGGTCGTGTTCCCCGTGGAGCGTGGTGACCTGGCAGGTGGTGCCGGCGAGCAGGGTGTCGAAACAACCGGCCCCGACGCCATAAAGGGCCTCATGGGCGAACCGGATCTTCGAAGCGGCGATGAGGTCGAAATCCACGAGGCGCTTGAGGGCGGTGAAATGGGCCTTTTTGACGTCACGGATCCCGATCCGCTTCTGTTTCACGGCCTCGGCGAACGGGGTGGCGCGGACCGGGTTGCGATCCAAGAGCGCCTCGACCGCCTGGCAGAGCGACGGTTCGGCCGAACCGCCGTACCACGCCTTCAGTTTGAATCCATTGAAAGCCGGGGGATTATGGCTGGCGGTGATCATCACCCCGCCGACCGCGTCCTGGCGTTTGACCTCGAAGGACACCGACGGCGTGGGGGTGGGTTCCGGCGTGAGGGTCACGGTGAAGCCGTTGCCCGCGAAGATTTCGGCGACCCGACGGGCGAATTGATCGGACAGGAACCGGCGATCATAGCCGACGACGGCCTTGGGGGTGGTGCCGGCGACGGGGTTTGCGAGCCAATGATCGGCGGTGGCCTGGGCCACGCGGTCGAGGTTGGCGAAGGTGAAATCCTCGGCGATGACGGCCCGCCAGCCGTCGGTTCCAAATTTGATCGCTGCCATAATGGGGACGGGCATGGGAGCACGTGAACGGGTGATGGGGCCAGAAAAGAACTTGCGAGGTGGCCGTTGCATCCCTATTTCTGCGCCCGCCCCCGGGCCATTTCGGGCGGGTGGCGGATGCCAGGGTAGCTCAGCGGTAGAGCAGGGGACTCATAAGCCCTTGGTCGGGAGTTCGATTCTCCCCTCTGGCACCATTCTTCCAGCGGCCTTCCCACCCACCGACCCGAAGTTGCGCCCGGGCCCGCCCGATCCCATGGGCAGTTCTTTACTTCACCCAGCCCAGCCCATATCAAGGAACTTGTGATTGTTGCGTTCCCGACGCATCCGGCATCCGGGTGGAGCCTGGTGTTTTTTCTGGCTTGGTTGGGCGCGACCAATGCCGTGTTGGCCGATGGCCGCTCGCTCCGGGATGACGGGGATCGCGCTTTCCAGAAGGGCGAGTTTGGCCAGGCCGCCATCGATTGGAAAAAGGCCGCGGAATCTTTCCACACCCAGGGCGACACCAACGCCGAAATCCTGACCCTGCTTTCCCTAGCCGGCGCCTACCAGTCCATCGGGCAGCAGGGCAACGGGGTGCAGACCCTGCAGGAGGCACTCCATCGCGCCGAGTCCGCCGGCAACCGATCCTGGGTGACCCTGGCCAAAAGCAAGGTGGGCGCGGCCTTGATCCTGATCTCCCAAAACGAACGGGCCGGCGTCGTGTTGCAGGAAGCCTTGGAGGAGGCCCGGACCGACGGTGACCTGAAAACGGCGGCGGCCATTCTCAACGATCAAGGTAATCTGTTCGCGACCCTGCAGAAGCCCGAAGATGCCGCCAAGGCGTTCGCGGAGAGCGTCGCCCTGGCCCGCCAGACCGGAAACGGGGCGCTCGCGGCCCGCGGTTTGGTCAATGCCGCCGCGTTGGCTGCACGGGGCGGGGAATCCCTGAAGGCCGATGACCTGAACACCCAAGCCCTGGCCGAAACCGCGCGACTCGGCCCGTCGCACGACCAGGCGTTCCTGCTGCTGACGGCCGGACAAACCGATCGCCAGATCAAACCGGCCGACACCGAAAACGCGCAGCGGCTCACCCGCCGGGCCCATCATGCTTTCGAGCAAGCCCTGGCCACGGCCGAGACGCTCGGGGATCGCCCGATCGAGACCTATGCACTGGGGTACTTGGGACAACTCTATGAGCAGGATGGCCAGTCTGCCGCCGCCTTGGCCCTCACCCGTCGCGCCACCTTTGCCGCACAACAGGCGCAGATGCCGGAGGCGCTGTATCGATGGGAATGGCAGACCGGCCGGTTGCTGAAGGCCCGGGGCGAGGCGGCGCCGGCCATAGCGGCCTATCGTCGCGCCGTCCAGACGCTCCAACCCATCCGCACGGATGTCTCCCTCGGCTACGGAAACGCCAGCGTCCACCGGCCGTTCCGGGACGCGGAGGGGCCGCTCTTTTTTGAACTTGCCGACCTGTTGTTGCAGCAAGCCACCGCCGCCACCGACCCGAAGGAGACGCAGGACCTTCTCCTGGAGGCGCGGGACACGGTGGAACAACTCAAAGCCGTCGAGCTCGAAGACTATTTCCATGATGATTGTGTCAACGTCCAGAAGGGCAAGACGCGGTCGATCGAGGCGGTGGATGAACATACGGCGGTGGTTTACCTGATACCGCTGGCCACCCGCACCGAACTGCTGGTCGGTTTGGTTTCGGGCCTGAAGCGGGTCACGCTGGATGTGGGTTCCGACGCGCTGACAGAACAGGTCCGGTTGTTCCGCCGCAATCTCGAGACACGGACCACCTATGGTTACCTCACGCAGGCGCATCAACTCTATGACTGGCTCATCCGTCCGATCCGGGAACAACTGGACGCGAAGCAGATCAAGACGCTGGTTTTTGTTCCCGACGGTGCGCTCCGGACGATTCCTTTCTCCGCCCTTCACGACGGTGAAAGGTTCCTCATCCAGGATTTCGCCATCGCCGTCGCGCCCGGGTTGTCCCTGGTCGAACCCCATCCCATCGAACGCGAACGGGCCCGTCTGCTGCTGGGCGGAATCTCCAAGCCCGTACAGGGTTTCCCACCGCTGGACTTCGTGGCGGGCGAATTGAAACGCATCGGGCCGCTCTACCGGAGTGAGACACTCTTGGACGAGAATTTCACCCTGGCGCAACTCCGGCACAAACTGACGGAGGAACAGTACTCGATCGTGCATGTCGCCTCGCACGGGCAATTCGACCGGGACGTGCGCAAGACTTTTGTCCTCACTTACGACGCCAAGCTGACCCTGAACGACCTGGAGTCCCTGATCCGTCCCAGCCAATACCGGGGGCGGCCGGTGGAACTGCTGGTGTTGAGCGCCTGCCAGACCGCGGCGGGTGACGACCGGGCCGCGCTGGGATTGGCGGGGGTGGCGGTGAAATCCGGCGCGCGCAGTGCCCTGGCCACCCTGTGGTTCGTGAATGACGAATCCACCTCGGCGCTGGTTTCCGAAGTTTACACCCAACTGTCACGGTCGCCTTCGGTTTCCAAGGCGCAGGCCGTGCAGTCGGCCCAGATCAAACTCCTTAGTGACCGCCGTTACCGCCATCCGTGCTATTGGTCGCCTTACCTGATCATCGGGAATTGGCTGTGAGCCCATGAGAGTTGGCGCACCGCTCCTGCAACGGTGGTTGAAACGGAAGCTCAAGCCCCGCGATGTGAGCTGGGTGATCGTCTTCCTTGTTTTCCTTTCCACCCTGGGTTTGCAACGGATGGGCTGGCTCCAATTCCTGGAATTCCATGCCTATGACTTCTTCGTCCGGCACCGGGACAAGGCACCGGACGGCGAACCCATCGTGCTGGTGGAATTGACTGAATCGGACATCCACAGCCCCACGCTCGATTATCCGGTCCCCAACGACAAGATGGCGGAATTGCTGCGGGATCTCGAAGCCGATCAACCGGCGGTGATCGGCCTGGACATCTGGGAGGACATCCCGGTCCCCAAGAGCGGCATTCACCTCGCCGAGTTCAACCAGGTGTTGCTGTCGAACACCAACATCGCGGTGATCTTCACCCTGGAGGACAAGGGGGGCAACGGGGGAATCGCCCCGCCCGCCATATTGAAGTCCAGCCCCGAACGCATTGCCTTCAACGATAATTTCCATCCCGACCTCGAGGTCGACCTGACGGTCCCGAAGGTGCGCCGGGTTTTGTTGTTCACCAACACGCCCTCCGTCGGGACCGCCATTTCGTTCCCGTTCCGGTTGGCAACCTTCTATCTGGGGCGGAAAGGCATCGAAACGGAACCGAATCCGGACGATCCCCTGGGCTTCAGCCTGGGCAAGGCGCGACTGCGGCCTTTCAAAGCCAATGATGGCGCCTATGTCGGGGCGGCGGACGGGGGGTTTCAGATGCTGCTGGATTTCAAGGGGCCGGAGCGTTTCACCCGATATTCATTCAGTGAAGTCCTGTCCGGGCAAATCCGGCCCGGTGCGTTCCGCGACAAGATAGTGATGGTGGGCATCAACACCCCGAGCGTTTCCGACGAACGGGTCACACCGCTCCATCACGACCACCGCGGCATCGATGTCCAGGCACAGGCGGTCCATCAGTTGCTGCGGTTCGCGCTGAAGGGGGAACGTCCCCTTCGATTCTGGGATGACTGGATGGAGGACGCCTGGATGCTCTTCCTCTGTGCGGCGGGGGGCGCCATGGGCTACCTTGTTCACTCCCCCTGGAGATCGGCGGGCACCATCGTTTTTTCCCTGGTCGGGTTGGGCGGCCTGGTCTGGCTGGCGTTCATCGCCGGATGGTGGATCCCGCTGGTGGCTCCAGCCGTTGCCTATATGGCGGCGGCGGGACTGGTGACCTCTTATGTCTCGTATCAGGAGAAGAAACAGCGCGGACAGCTCATGCAGTTGTTCTCGAAACAGGTTTCGCCGGACATCGCGCAGGCGCTGTGGGAACAACGGGACGAGTTCCTGGCGGGCAAGCGTCCCCGTTCACAAAAGCTGACCGCGACGGTGTTGTTCACGGACATGGAGGGATTCTCCACCACTTCGGAAAAGCTGGATGCGGAATTCCTGATGGACTGGCTCAACGAATACATGGACACGATGGCCACGGCCATCATGGCGCACCAAGGGGTGGTCGAAAAATACATCGGGGATGCGATCATGGCGGTGTTCGGGGTGCCCCTGGCGCGCACCACGCAGGACGAGATCCGGCGGGATGCGTGCAATGCGGTCCGCTGCGCCCTGGCCATGGGGGCCAAGATGGACGGATTGAATGCCGGATGGAAAAGCCGCGATCTGCCGGTGTCGGGCATGCGGATCGGGATCCACACCGGGCCGCTGATCGCCGGCAGCCTGGGCAGTGCGGAGCGGCAGGAATACACCGTCATCGGGGATTCGGTGAACACGGCGTCGCGCCTGGAAAGTTTCGACAAGGCGTGGGTGGACGCGGAGGCGCCGCCGGGGGGTTGCCGCATATTGATAAGCGAGGCAACCTTTCAACTTCTAAGTCCGGGCTTTGTGACCAAGCGGGTGGGGACAATGAACTTGAAAAACAAGAACGAGCCCGTCACAATTTATCTGGTTACTGGGGAAATCGCTTGAGTTCCATGATCCCGATTATGAAAGCCATTCCGTCGCGTCGCCTCCACCTACATAGGATTCCGGCGGCGCTGTTGCTATCTTTGGTATCGTTTTCAGCGGTTGAATCGACCCTGGCGGCGGAGCCCCCGAAACCGGCCGTGGCCGGCACTTCCCCGAGTACTTCCTCCAGTTCCTCCTCGGGCCTGAAATTCCTGCCCCCCACCACCGCCGCGCCCTCGGTCCGCGTGACGGGAGGATCGCGCGGGTCCGGTGATGCCACCCTCACCCTGGATGTCCTCGCGCCCGACGACGTCGGCGTGACCACCCGGGAACAACCCTCCCTCTTCTGGTTTCAGTCCAAGCCGGCCAACGCGAAGTTCGAGTTGACCCTGCTCCAGGAGAACAAGGCCAAACCGATCGTCCAGGTCGCCGTCGAACGTTCCACCAAGGCCGGAATCCAGCGCCTGAAATTGGCCGATACGGGCGCGAAGCTGGTCCCCGGGGTGGAATACCAATGGGTGGTGGCGTTGGTGACCGATCCGGACAACCGGTCGAGCGACCTGGTGGCCAGCGGGGTCATCAAACGCATTGAACCCGCCGCCGGTTTGAAGGAGCGGGTCGCGAAGGCCACTCCGGACTCCCTGGCCGCCGTCTATGCCGAGGCGGGCGTTTGGTATGATGCCTTGGCGGCGTTATCCGACCAGATCGACGCCCAACCCGAGAACAAGTCCCTGCGTCAGACCCGGGCCGATCTGTTGCGGCAGGTGGGATTGAAGGCGGCAGCGGGTTCCGAGGGCATTGGGGCCAAGTGACAGATCGAGAAGGTTAACCGCGGATTCCACGGATCATGGGGGCCCGCCAGCGATGGGTTTTGTATCCGCGCCATCGGTGGTTCTTTTCGTCAGAAGGCGTCGATGTTGACCCGGAAATGGAGGCCAAGATCCTGGGCATCCCGTTCCCCGCTGATCTCCACATGCCGCCAGGGATGACCCCAATACAGTTGCGCGTTGAGATGTCGGTTGGGCGTGATCAACAAACCCAATCCCGTGCTGTAAAGGGTGGTGGGGCTCGAGGAACCGTGGACATCCCATCCCCCGCCAAAATCGAAGAAAGGCGCCACCTGCACCATCGCGGAGCCCGCCTTGTCGAACAGCACCGGCAGACGGAATTCCACGGACGCGAGGAGGCCGCGGTCGCGCACCAGTTGGTTTTCGCGGTATCCCCGGACACTCTCGGCGCCCCCCACGCTGATCTGCTCCAAGGCCAGCAGGGGTTCCGTCGTCCACTGTCCGGCCGCCCGCAGGATCAGTTGGTTCTGGGTGTTGAACAGGCGTTGGACGAACTGGCCCTGGCCTGACCACGAGACGAACTTGCCATCGGGATTCCCCGCGATCCGGTCGTCCGTTGCGTCGAGGACATCGAGCCCGAAATTGAAGGTCGATCGCAGGGCCAGCACACTGTTTTGCGAACGCTGGGTCCATTCCTGGGACACGCGCAAAACCGAAACCACCATCCGCCCGCCCACTGCTCCCGGCGAGATGTTGAAGGGTTCGCCGAGCAGTGTGGTGTCGTTCTGGCGGCGATCGAATGCCACCGCGAGGGCCGCCTCATGGTTCGCGGTCTGGTAGAAGGGTTGACGCAGCACGACCCCGTAGCTGCTCGTCAGACTCGTGATGTCCAACGGGAGGAATTGTTCCTCCGCCAGGCCGGTGTTGAGCCGGCTCGCGTGAAAACCGAGCGTGGTGTCGTAGCGGGTCACCGGAAGCAGATAGCTTCCCGCCATGTCCCGCGTTCCCGAGAATCCGAATCCATCCGGGCCGCTGCTCACCACGCCATATCTTAGATCCAGCGGATCGCCGTGGCCCGTCAGGTTCAGGTCGGATGCCAGCAGCCAGATCTCCTCCGAACCGACGCTGGGTGGCCGTTGGTTGTCGGCCTGCAGGCCCAGCCGGAATGGCTGTTGGTCGGCCACCCGGACATCCAGCAGGCTCTCGCCGGGAAGGCTCCCGGGCTTCAACTCGGCATTGATCTGCTGGACGTTCGGATTTTGCCGGAGAAGTTGGAGGCCTTCTTTCAGCTCGTTCAGGTTGAGCGGCGGCTTCGACCACCGTTCGAGGCGGGACCTGACATAGCCATCGCGGAGCCACCCGTTGCCATGGATGTCAATCCCGGACAACACGCCCTCAATGATGCGGAGGGTGACGATCCCGTTGGTGGGATTCTGGTCGGGAAGGATCGCCCCGGAATTGACATAGCCGTGATTGATGTAATGGACGCTGACCGCACGCCGGGCCTGTTCCATGTCATCGCTGGTGACTTCCCGGTTGGCGTACGGGGCGGTCACCGCGGCCAGTTCGGTGCTGGAGAACGCGTGGTTGCCTTCGAAGTGGTATTCGCGCACGAACAGCAGCACCTCGGTCGGAAGTGGGTTCACCTGGCCCGGACGCGGTGCCGGGGGAGGGGGCAGGAACTGGCCGCAGGCCGTGCCCGTGACCAGGCCCGCCGCGAGCAGTTTGGGCATCTGCCGCAGGAACAACCCGCGCGCGCAAGGGTTCCTATTTGTTCTCATCCGGATGCGGAATCAACCCGCTGGGCAGGAACCCGCCCGGCGAAAGGGGCAGGCCGCCGCGGCCAATCACAATGAAACTGCTGATGTTCCCCGACAAACGCACCCCGCAATCCGGACGCAACTGGGTTTCAACCCCCAGCAGGTTGGCGGGCAGGGCGATGAGGCTTCCACTGAGGTCCACCTGGGGCGCCGAGACACTGACGGTCCCCGGCAAACCAAAGGGCGCCGACGCGTCGATGATGCTGGCCGACTGGAAGAAGAAATCAGAAAGGATCGTGATGTTGCCCCCGTTGGCCGAACTGGATTTGGAAATCAGGGAACTGCGGTCGAGGATGAAAAAAACCGGATCAATCGTCAGGTTGCCCCCGTCGCCCTCGGCCTGGGCATTGAGCGTGCCGTTCAACAGATAGATCAGGGAAGGGGCGGTCAGTTGGATGTTGCCTCCGCCGGCGGGTCCCGCCTGGGCGGTCACCTGGCTGTCGACAATCCGGATCTCGCCACCGGCCCCCATCCGGATGTCCCCACCGCTGCTCAGCGGAGCCGAAGTGTTCACGGTGCTCTTGCCCGAAAGCATGATATCGTGGGCCGCCTGGAGCGAGATGGTTCCCGCCCGGCCCGTGCTGAGTGATGCGGATTGGATCGATGCCTGGCTTTCCAACGTCAGCGTTCCCGTCTTGATGTCGATGTTTCCGCCGGCCCCCGGCGTGAAGGTGGTGGCGGAAATAGGCATGCCGCCCCGCAGGGTCATCGAACCCGCCACGATCTCAATGTCGCCGCCCCGGCCACCGAGGCTCTCACCAAAGAAAGGCAGGTTGCTGGCGGAGGATATCCCGGGACTGGGATTGGTTTCAAACGTCGCCGTGTCGAGCAGTACCGAGTCGGCCGTGATCCTGATGTTGCCGCCCTTGCCGTCCCCGAAAGTGATGCCCGAGACGGCGGCGTCGTTGAGCAATCGGAAGGATCCGGTGGTGATGTTGATGACCCCGCCATTGCCTGCCGGCAACTCGCCGTTCAAGCCGAAGCTCAGCACTGAGATCGACGAAAACGGCCCATCCAGGGTGAGTTGGTCGGTGTGAATCCGGATCTCGCCTCCCGCGCCGGCCCCGCCCGTATAGGTGGAGAGTCCCCCGTTTTTCACGGTGAGCGAACCGGCGGTGAGATCGATGGAACCGGCATTGGAGTCCCCGATGGTCGTCGCGAGGATTCCGGCGCCGTTTCCGACCTCCACCGAATTGGCGTGGATCACGATCTGTCCGCCCGCCCCGCTGGCCGTGCCGAAAACCGGGGCGGCATTGGCCGCGATCTGCGTGGGGAATTGCGGCGCATCCGAACCCTCCACCTTCAGGGACGTGGCCGTGATATCCACCCGGCCCGCATTGGCCGCTCCAAAAGTCGAAACGGAAATCTCGGCTCCGCGATGCAATTCCACCGAGTCGGATTGGATGACAATGTTGCCGCCGGTCCCCCGGGCGTCATCCCCGAAAGTCTCCGCTGCGATGCGCGTTGGTGCGGGTCCATCTTTGCCGTCAACGAGGATCGAGGGGGCATTGATGATCACATTGCCCCCTTTGATATCTCCGGCATTGGCGGTGGTGATCAGGCCCCCGTTCAAGACCTCCAAACCTTCGGTCAGGTCGATGCGGATATCCCCGCCGGTCGTTGCGACATTGATGACCGCATTATCCACCACCAGACGACCACCCCGGATCTGGACGTTCCCGCCATTCCCACCGGAAGGAGCGGGGTCCGCGCCGGGGGCGCCCGATCCGACCGCGCCCGAAGGCTTGGTGAAGGGCACTTCTCCGACGAACCCGGCGCCGACACCGGTCAGTCGCATGGGTCCATTGATCGCCTCGAGTTGGGCGCCATCAGCCACCGACACCGTGCTGCCCACCACCGACAGGCTGGTGCCCGTTCCTGCTTTCAGCGAACCCCGCACCTCGATGCTGCCATTGGAGCCGTCCAGGAATCCGAAGGCGACCACCGGGTCCGTGGTCAGCGCCGAATCATCCGCATCCAACGCGGCGACAAACCGGGCACCGTTGGCGAGCTTGAGGTAATTCGCGGTGCTGGCGGCAAATGAACCGCTCACATCCACCACCGCGTTGGGACCGAAAAGGATGCCGCTGGGATTGATGAGAAACAGGTTCGCACCGGCGATGCTGGAGCGGACGGTTCCGTCAATGGACGAACGGTTCCCCCCGGTCACGCGCGCCAGGATGCTCTGGATGTTGGCCGGGCCCGAGAAGGTTGCGGTGTCGCCGGCCACCAGGTCGAACTGGGTGAAACTATGAAACAGGTTGTTCCCACGGGTGGCGCCCAAGCCGGCCGTGATGTCATACGATGGCCCGGACAAGGGTCCGCTCGTGCCGAATTTCCCGTCCAGGACCACCTGCGCCAGCCCCCGTTCCATGTCGGCCGCCAGAAAGTCGGCCGCCAGAAAGACGACCGCCCATCCGCCGGCCGACGGACGCCTTACCCGGACAGGGGATGGGATCATGCGGGTGAAGCTTCGGTCATCGGCCGGTCCATGGGCACGCAATTCGCGGCCCATGGGTTTTATTATTGGTTCATCCATTCATCGTCCGAATGCTACTTGGCCTTCAGGGTGATGAACGCGCTCGGTTCGCTTCCATCGGGCAGATGGGCAATGATCTGATACACGCCCTGGTGCAGACCGGTTGTGTCCCAATTGAAATGCCATACGCTTGCCACCAACTGGAAGTTTCCTCCGGTGATCAGTTGGGGGGTGGTGTTGCAATTCGGATACTTCAGGATCCTGAGCGTCGGCTGCCCGCCCGTGGACGGTGAACCGCCGCACGACAGGTCAAACTTCACCGGGATGATGCTGCCCCCATTGACCGTCCGCAGCGGCACGGAACAACTGCCGCCCGTACCACTGATCGGCGGGTAAAATCCATTGAAGGCCAGGGATTGCCGCGTCGCCGTGAAAGTGCACGTTGCCGTCCGCCCGGTCGAGTCCGTCGCCGTGACCGTCACCGGGGTCGTGCCGACGGGAAGGGCGTTCGCGGGGGGATTATAAGCCACCGTGAAGCTCTTGCAGGCACCGCTGACCGTCGCCGCCGGGTAAGCCGGGGTGGCATCGCAGGCGAAAACGACATTGCCCGGACACGCGATCGTGAAGGGGATGCCCTTGGCCGAGTTGTCGGCCATGAAGGTGCAGGTCGCGGTCCGTCCCGTGGAGTCGGTGGCCGTCACCGTCACCTGGGTCACCCCGATGGGCAGGGCATTCGCGGGTGGATTGTAACCCACCGTGAAGCCTTTGCAGGATCCGCCAACGGTCGGCACCGGATAAACCACGGCCTCATCGCAGGCATAAACAACATTGCCCGGACAGGCGATCGTGAGCGGGATGCCCTTGGCCGAGTTGTCCACCACGAAGGTGCACACGGCCTTGTTGCCGGCCTCGTCGGTCGCCGTGGCCGTGACGGTGCTCACCTTGGCGGGCAGCAATTCGGCGGGAGGGTCGTAGTTCACCGTGACCTGTCCACATCCACCCTTGACGGTCACTTCCGGATACACGACGGCCTCGTCACACGCGAAGGCCAGGTTGTGCGGACAGGTGATCTCCATCCGGGTGCTCTTGGCGATGGTGTCCACCACCAGGAAGAGTTTGTCGGTCCCGTTCTTGGTGGTGAAGGGGATGTTCAAGGCGGTGCAATCGGCGACCTGCATGTTCAACGGGCCGAGCAAAAGCATGTCGAACAGCAACCGGCCGTTCGCCTCCAGGTCGGTCACGTCCGCCGGGAGTTGATTGTCCGGGGCCTCAAAACCGCGCACCCAGACTGCGGTGCCCGCCGTGGAGACAATGTTGGCGGTGATGATGCCCGACTTGCCATCCCCGGCCAGGGTGGCGGAGGTGTCCAGGCTCAGGCTCGCGCAGTCCGCGGGATCGACGGGGAACCCGAGCCGGGCTTCCAGCTTGGGGTTGTCGGCTGTGGCGCCGTCCGTGGTGTATTCCTGGTGGCTGATGACAAAACTGAGCTTCCCCGAGGCTTGGAGGTAGACCGAGGTGGGCGTTCCGGGTGGGAGTTTGCCGATCGTGGTACAGGTGAAGGTCGGCGTCGGGTTGATCGCGGCGCACGGAAAGGTCCCGGAGGGACTGGTCGTCACATTGGTCACGCCCGCATAGACAATGGTGGCCACGATCTTGCCGGATCCCGCACTGTTCACAAAGGAACCCTGCAAGCCGGCCTGCGCCCCCGGCGCAAGGGACAGGGACATGAGTGAAAGTATGGCAAACGCCAAATTGGAATAATACTTCTGAGTCAGCTTCATCATCTTGTTTCTCGGGTTCAACCGTCGGCCTGTCGATTTGCCTGGGTTCAATGATTGAGAAATTGGGTCACCGAATTCATCCAGCCATCCAATCACCTCCGACCCCGTCGTTCACAGTTTTCTTCAACTTTGAGCTCCCGGGAGCCGTGGCAGGACGCCACATCGCCTCCACACCACGGCAGGGGACTTTTCGCCGCGTTGATGCAGGACTCAAGGATAAACTCGTTCCGGGCTGATCTTCGACCCATGTCGCCCTTGGGAAAAGGGGCGCGAGGCAGGGAGCGGATTCCTTGACGTCCGCCTCGGTGAAGAGCATTAGTGACAGAGTCAATCCCCCCCCTTTGGTCTATGAGCACCCAGAAGCCCCAGCCGCAATCGGCCCCGGCCACCGGCATGGCCGCAGGCACCGATTTTTCACATCCCTACGGACCGCGCGACCGTGACCGCGAGGCTGCCGGACGACGTCGGCAACTCTACCCCTATCGGTTCCCGCGCGACGCCCGCCCGCTCGGCGGAAGGTTCTCCGTGGCCGAGAATTCCCGCCGGCTCCATCGGTTCTTCTATATCGAACGGCGCCTGATGCAGGCCCTCGGTGCCTGGACGCTGTCGATCCCGGAATTTGAGGTGAAGCTGGAGACGGGCCGGCACATTTTCTATCACGCCGATGCCGCCCGGATGTTACGGGAACGACTCAGTGAACAGGAGGTGCGCCAAAAGGACGTGGATGCGTATCGGGACCCGGATATCGACCGGTTGATCGAGGAGGTCCTGTGCGCCGGATCGGCCGCCGAGTT
The DNA here is from genome assembly GCA_025360495.1 of Verrucomicrobiota bacterium. Lineage (GTDB taxonomy): Bacteria > Verrucomicrobiota > Verrucomicrobiia > Limisphaerales > UBA9464 > UBA6176. The sequence continues at coordinate 14,561 of JANYCC010000167.1, forward strand.
GCTCGTGGGGGTGCACCTGGTGGTGGGCACCGCCCTGGCCACGGCCTACCGCCATCATATCGATGACACCGACCCGGTGACGGATGCCCCCACCATCCGGGTCCTGCGCCGGATCCTCAGCGATTACGAGCCGATGCTGGCCTGGGCGGAAGCAGCCGTCGGGGCCTATGTCGAAGGGGGTTTGGACGAGAGTCGGTTGACGGCCTGGCGCTGGCATCTGCAACGCCTCCTCTCGAGCATTGGCGGGGTGACCGGGTCCGATCCCCGCACCGATTCCCCGGGAGGGATGCGGTCCTTTCACCAACCGTTCGTCCGCGGGACCGTCCCGTTTCGCGACATCCGGTTCGAGACCTTCAAGAACACCGGCGATTACGATGAGGCGGACGGCGGGGCGCGGTTCGAAAAAGATTCCTATGAGTCCTTGCGGCTGCGGTTCATCCGGACCCAACGCGACGAGGTGGATGCCATCGAGGCGTTCGGGACGTTCATCTGGGATATCCGGTTTGTCGATTTCCAAGCCGAGTATGATCTGGCGCGCATCACATGGGACGAGGCCCGTCACACCGAGATCGGTCACCGGGCCCTTCAGGCGGCCGGATACGATCCCTTTGAATTGCGCAACCGGCTGACCGGTTCCACCTGTCGGGGTCCGATGGAACCGGCCTATGCGATGGCGGAGATCAACCTGTTCGGGGAGGTCGGGGTCCTGAAAACCATCAATCAGTTGATTGATGCCGCCCGCGAACGGAACGACGCCTTGCTGCATCACGTCGCGGATTATATCCGGGCGGACGAGCGGACGCATGTGCGCAAGGGTCAGCACATCCTCAAGTGCATGACCGGCTTGGATTCCAAGGCGCTGGAATTACGGACCCGGGAATTGTTCACCGAATGCCTGGTGAGCCTGGGTGCGGTGAAGCTCGACATGGATGTCTTCACCGTCTCCCGGGAGGACATCGAGCGGTTGGTCGGCGAGTGAGGCCGGGGTCGGCGAAGTCAGAACCTGAACAGGAGGCAGCAGAGAGCGCAGAGGTTCGTTTCTCTGCTACCTCCGCTTTCTCCTGTTCAAATCCCGCCGAGTCCTGCAGGGCCAGTTTCGCTACCGGGTACAAGCTGAGGACGAGACATGAGACGCGAACCCGCCTCCTCTCCCCAACCCTCTCCTCCTTCGTTCCTCAGGAAGAGAGGGAGTGATCAGCAGTTCAGGAGGCGGAGGAATTCATCGCCAACAGTTCCCGGGCGGTGCGGCCCACGGTGGCGGCCTGTTCCTCCGTGAGACCGCTGAGCAAGGGGAGGATCGGACCCGTGTCGGCGATCCCGGCCAGCCGTACCGCCTCATGCAGGACCCGGACGGGATTGATCGCATTGCGCAGGTCTTCCAAGGGTTTGAACAGCCCCCGGATGCGCCCCGCCTCGATCCAGTCCCCGGCGGTCGCAGCAGCCAGGAACCGGGCCGACAGCCGCGGTGCCACACAGACGCAACCACTGGTGAAACCGTTGACTTTGAAATCGCGCAGATGCGTGAGCGCGGGCTGTTCACCGATGCCACTCACGATGAGCGACGCCGGGACCCGTGCGAGCAGGTCCTTGAGAAAGGGATCCTCGGAAGGATCCGGACGCACCAAGGCATACTTGATCCAGGACACGCAGCCATCCTGCACCAGTCGTGCGATATCCGGGGGCGTCAGGTAACCTTCCTGTTTCACATAGACGACGATCGGTTTGCCATACTTGTCGGCGAAGTGCCGCAAACCTGTCGCGACACCCGACACGGTGTTCAATCCCTGGTGCGGAAGGACCATCACGGTGGGGAAGGGGAAATCCCGCGCAATGACCGCCTGATCCATCGAGACCCCGTACGAGGGTCCGGCCGACGGGATCATCAGGGTGCCCGGTCCGGCGCTTTCGGCCAGCATCCGCAGGACCGATTCATATTCACTCGGGCGGAGGTGGTAGAAGTTCGCATTGCCGCCATATAAGAGGATGTCGACTCCGCCCGCCTCCAGATGACGGATCAACCGGATGTTCTCCTCCTTTAGGACCGATTCGTGGCGGTCGCGCGCGAGGGGTGGGACGGCGATGACGGACGCGGCAAGACGGGCCGGGGTGATCGGGCGGGTGTCCATGGGAATTGAAAGGATTAGAAGATGTCGGGCTCGGGGGTGGGTGGGCCGTGGTGGAGGAACTTGAAATCGCACCCTTCATTCGCCTGGGTGATCTGCTCGGTGAAAAGCTTGCCATAGCCGCGGGCGAAACGGGGTTCCGTTGGCTTCCAACCGGCTCGGCGACGCGCGATCTCGCCGTCGCTAACATGCCAATGGAGGCGTCGGGCCGGCACGTCCAATTCAATGAGATCACCGTCCTGGACCAGCGCCAGCGGGCCGCCAATGGCGGATTCCGGGGCGATGTGCAGGGCGCACGCACCGTATCCGGTGCCGCTCATGCGCGCGTCGGAGATGCGGATCATGTCGCGGACGCCGGCCTGCAGAAGTTTCCTGGGGATGGGCAGCATCCCCCACTCGGGCATCCCGGGCGCGCCCACGGGTCCGGCATGCTGGAGGACGATCACCGAGTCCGCGGTGACGTCCAGATCGTCGGCATCGATGCGCGCCTTGAGGTCGGGATAATTCTTGAAGACGAGCGCCGGACCCGTGTGCCGCAGAAACCGCTGTTCCATCGCGGTGTGTTTGATGACGCAACCATCGGGCGCGAGGTTTCCGTACAACACCGCCAGGCCGCCCTCGGAGGCCAATGGGTTTTCCCGCGGGACGATCACCTCGTTCCCAAAGACCTCGGCC
>JANYCC010000205.1 GCA_025360495.1 Verrucomicrobiota bacterium
AATTCCTGGTGGGCAACAACATCACCAACCGCATCGTCATCCGGCGCAGTTACATCATCAACGGGTTCGATGACTACTTCCGCGGCGCGCTTTCCGACAAGGACTACAAGAAGTTCGACCTCTGGCAGTGGCCGCACGGCATCAGGGAAAACCTCATCCCGAACCCATCCGAGACCATTGTTTTCGGTGAAAAAAGGGAGGGTTCGCGTCACATGCACATGGATTTCGTCCAAGGCGACACCGGCAATGACGTGGAGGAAATCGAGCAGAACCGGCATCGCGCCGGCGGCAAGACGAGCACGGATGGCGGGTCCAATTTCGCCTTTGCCGACGGGAGCGTCCGTTTCCTCAAGTACGGTCAGGCGATCCGGCCCGTGAATCTCTGGGCCGTGGTGGATGAATGGCGCAACGCCCCCGCCCCGGCCAAGCTGCCCTGAGAGCGGTCCGCCGGCCCGAGGACAAAAGCTTGCGCCCGATGACCGCACAAGGTGGGCTCGCTCACCGCCACAGGCCTCCATGCGATCCCGACCCCCTGCCCTCGGATTCATCTTCGTCACGCTGTTTCTCGACATCCTCGGGATCGGCCTGATCATTCCCATCCTGCCCAAACTGGTGGAGCAGATGCAGGGGGGTGACATCTCGGCAGCCTCCCACGTGGTCGGTGCGTTGGGGGCCATCTACGCGCTGATGCAGTTCGTTTTCGCGCCGGTGCTGGGCAGCCTTTCGGACCAGTACGGGCGCCGGCCAGTCATCCTGGTGTCCCTGTTCGGCTCGGGGCTTGATTACCTGCTGCTCGCCTTCGCACCGAGCCTGCCCTGGTTCTTCCTTGGCCGTGCGATCAGCGGACTTTCGGGTGCCAACATCACGGCGGCCACGGCTTATATCGCCGACATTTCGCCTCCGGAAAAACGGGCCGCGAATTTCGGGATCATCGGAGCCGCGTTCGGTCTCGGGTTCATCGCCGGACCGTTGCTGGGCGGATTGCTCGGAAACCAAAATCTCCGCCTGCCCTTTCTGGTCGCCTCCGGATTGACCCTTGCCAACTGGCTGTACGGGTATTTTGTCATCCCCGAATCGCTCGATCTCCAACATCGCCGTCCGTTCTCGTGGAGTCGCGCCAATCCGGTCGGATCCCTCCGTTCCCTGAGCCGGAATCGCCTCGCCTTCGGACTCGCCCTGAGCCTGTTCCTTCTCAATCTCGGCCAATTCTGCATTCACAGCACCTGGGTTCTTTATACCGGCTATCGCTATGGATGGGGACCGCGCCAGGTCGGGTTTTCCCTCGCCGTCGTCGGCCTCACCACGGCCATCGTCCAAGGCGGGTTGTCCCGGCGGATCATTCCACTTCTGGGAGACGTGCGGTCACTCGTGGTCGGGTTCGCCGTCAGCACGCTCAGCATGGTCGCCTATGGTGCGGCGACGCAGGGATGGATGATCTATGCCATCCTGCCCATCGGGGCTTTTGGGGGCATCGGCAGCCAATCCACCCAGGCGCTGGTTTCCCGGTCTGTCGGTCCGTCCGAACAGGGTTCGATCCAAGGCGCGCTCACGAGTCTCGGCAGCATGGCCGGATTCATCGCCCCGCTCCTCGCGACCGCGCTCTTCGGCCATTTCGTCCGCCCGGATCGGCCGGTCCCCATTCCCGGGATTTCCTTTTTCGTGGGTGCGACCCTCATGGCCCTCGCCCTGGCGCTCGCGGTGCGCACCCTTCGCCACCATCACCACCCCGTCGCGGTGGCATGAACAACCGTGCTTCAAATTCCCCGTCCGTCCGTTACTCTGAATCCATGAATCCGGAGACCGGGATCCCCGTGAGTGATGAGGTCCGACGACGCCGGGTCGAACTGGCGCAGCGGGCGTTCCGGGAATTCTTTGCCCAATGCTTCTGGTCTTCCGACCCGGATCACGTGGTCGAGGAACAGGACCTGCCCTGGATCATGCGCAACCTGCGGGAAAACGGCGGACACCGTGGATACCGCATCGTTTCCGAGTTATGCCGCTAGGCGATTTCGAGCGGGAAGTGCTCCGGGTGCTGGCGGCCAACCGCAACCCGGACAGCTTCATCGCGGGGGCCACCGTGTTGCATCAGGCCGACGATACTCCCCGGCGCTCCGAGGATGTGGATGTGTTTCATGACCTGCCCGAAGCGCTCGTGTCAGCTTACGAAGCCGACACGGCCGCCTTGGTTCGGGCGGGGTTCGAGGTTGAACCGGTGGGACGTGTGCAGCCTGAGTTCCGGCGGGCGTTGATCCGACGCGGGGGAAACCAAACCAAGGTCGAGTGGGTTCAGGATGCCGCATTCCGCTTTTTCCCCATCGTGCCGGACCTCGAGCTTGGCTGGCGTCTGGATTTCTGGGACGCGGCCACGAACAAGGTGCTGGCGATGGCGGGCCGGCAAAAGATCCGTGATTTTCTCGACTGCCTCTACCTCCACGAACGCCACCTCCATCTGGGGGCCTTGGTCTGGGCTGCGGGTGGCAAGGACCCCGGACTGACCCCGGAATACATCCTCGACTGGGCACTCCGGGGAAACCGGTTTTATCCCGAGGATCTGGCGGATGTTCGGTTGGGTAAACCCATCGACCTGGTGGCGACGAAGCAGGCGTGGATCGCCGCAGTGCACGACGCGCGTGACCTGGTGACCCGGCTACCGGCTTCGGAGCTGGGATGCTTTTATCTCAATGCCGCCGGCAAACCCGTCTGCCCCGACCCTTCCGCGCCCGGCTTCGCACAACTCACCCGACATTATGGATGCGTGAAGGGCGCGTGGCCCCGGATTGTCGAGGAACCATGACACCCCAGACCCCCAGCCTCGGGCAACGTCTCGCGCCCCTGTTCAATGCCGGGTTTTTCCGCCCGCTGAGCCGGCCCACGGCGGCGATCTATGTGGACTGCGCCGATCGGTTGGTCGACGCGGCCGATGACGGCGGGCAGGTCCCCCACGATGAGGCCCGGCTCCTGATCCGCGAGGTGTTGGCCCGGCATCCCGACGCCCAACTCGACGAGGACGAGGGCGGACAATTCCGCGACCTGAACCAGCGCGCCGGGCAGTTCTTCAACCAACTGCTGCAGGTTCATTGGCTGGAACAACGCCGGGTCAGCCTGGATGAACATTTCGTCCTCATCGCCCCGGCCCTGCGCCGATTGCTGCGGATGCTGCGGGAACTCGCCGAGGATCGTCCCGCCGAATTGAAGGACTTCGCCGCCACCCTGCGCTCGCTGTGCCGGGATCTGCTCGCTGACGGCGCCCTCGACCCCGGCCGCGTCGGACCGGAGGAAATGCGGCAGACGGTGAAGGATCTCCTCGATCGCGCCGGTCGGGCCGACGACCAGATGCACGCCGTGGAATCGCTGGTCCTCCAGCACGAGAGCGCCCAGCGGACCAGCGGTTCGGCGCAGGAGACGCTGGAACGTTTTCTCGTCGAGTTCCATTCGGGCCAGCACATGGTCTGCTACGACGCCCTGCAAGAGGCGGGCCTGCTGTCCAACCTGGCGCGGGCCCGCAACATCGCGCACGAGGCGTTGCACGATCCCTATACCAAGCAGCGCCTCGCCGAGGGATTGGCCGCGCACCTCGAACTGGACCCGGTCGATGCCTATGCCGAAGCCGAACGTTGGCTGGTGCGCTTGGAACGGCAGTTGGCGGCAATCCCCATCAAGCAACGGCTCATCGACGGACGCATGGCCGACTTCAGCCGTTTGTCCGCCGCGCGCTATCATTATCAGACCGAGTTGCGCGGCCGCCGCCCCGAACAGGTCAAAGCCTATCTCGACACCGCCGCCTCGCTCCATTCCGGACAGTCCTTCGCCGATCTGGCGGGTGAACCCGGGATGCAACTGCTGTCCCCTTTTGTGGAGGTGATCTTCGGCCGGGAATCCCTTTCCCGACCGCGCGTTCAACGCCCGCCCGTGGACCTTTCCGTGCCCGTGACCGAGGCGAGACCGGATCCGGAAGCTGCCAAGGATGAGATCCGCGCCCGCAATCTGAACGTCCTCACCCCGCAACGGGCCGCACGGTTCATCGAGCATCACCTGCCCGAAAAGGGTGCACGGATTTCCACCGAGACGCTCCGCCTCTTCCGGGAGGATGACCTTCTCGACCTGCTGGCGGTGCTCTCGTTCGATCGCGGCACTTCCGCGATCGGTGCGCGAAGGCCCGTCCGCTGGCGGGTGCAACCGGTCCGTGCCGATTTCGGCATGGAACCCGACCGCATCCCACGCGACCCGGAATCCGGACGCCTGATGGAACGATTCACCCTCGAACGCCTCGCCTGACCATGTCCCTCCCCTGGCCCTCCTTCTGGCAGCACATTCCGACTGACGACCGACCGGCGGTTTCCGAAATCCTCACGGAACTCCTGGCTCACGGCGCCTTGTTGGGAGACACCGGACGCGACCGGGAATTATATCTGCTGGCCGGGGAATATCGTCGGGAGATCGGTGAATACTTTGCACCCCTGCACCTGGAACTCCTGCCCGATCCGGACCGTCCCATCCTCCAACTGCGTCCCGTGCCCGGCGACTGCGGCCTGATGGCCCGGTTCAACAAGGCCGAAACCCTGCTCGTCCTCACCCTCTGGCGCCTCTATCACGATGCGCGGATGGAGACCGTGCGGGAGACGGTCGTGGTGACGGCCAATGACGTGTGGCAGCGGCTACAACTGTATTTTGAAACCCTCACGCTGCCGACCGAATCGCAGCTGCGGGAGATGCTCGGGCGTCTTCGGGGCCGGCATCTGGTCCGGGTCCAATGGCACGACGATCCCATCCGGTTCGGCGAATCGCAGATTGAAATCCTGCCGACCCTTCCCCGGGTGATCCCGTTCGCGGACACCGCGGCTTGGGAACAGCAGGCGGAATTATATAAACAAACCGTGTTGGTGGAGGATTCCGGGACGAAGGAGGTGGTTCTGTGAGCCAGCGCATTTCCCTGACCCGGATCCTCGCCCTGAATTGGTACGGGTTCCGCCAGATCTTTGACGTCGAGGACAACGTGCTCATCTCGGGCGCGTTCGGCACCGGCAAATCCGCGCTGCTCGACCTGATGCAATACGTCCTGCTCGGCGAACAATGGCGGGCCAACCGCGCCGCCGCCGGCAATGCCCGCGGGCGCGATCTCGTCGGGTATTGCCTCGGTGACACCAACCAGATCCGGGACGGCCAACGCCATTTCCTGCGGCCGAACGGCGCCACCCTTGTGGCCTTGGAATTCACCCGTCCGGCCGAGCGCGGTCGCAAGGAGGCCAAGCGAGAGACGTGGGGCATCCGCCTCGAGTACTCCAGTCCCGATGCCGCCCCCAAGCACACCTATTTCTGCCTGCCCGACCGGCTGGAATACGCCGCCCTCGCACCCGAAGGCCGGCTGCTTTCGGACGACGCCTTCCGGACTTGGCTGCGACGGGAGTACGGCAATGAAAGCCTCTTCGCCCGGCAACGCGATTATCTCGAGGAGATGGCCGCCCCGCGCCACCTGAACTTCGATCTCGCCGCCTTCCAACGCACGTTCCCCAAGGCGATCGCGTTCGAACCGGAGGAGAACGTCGGCAAGTTCATCCGCGAATTCATCCTGGAGGAAAACCCGCTCGACGTGCGCGACGTGCGTTCCGCGCTGCGGGCTTATGACGACACGCGCAAGCGATTGGAAAAACAGGAAGACGAGGCCGCCTTCCTCCGTCGCATCAGCGAACAACACAAGCTCAGCGAGGGCTCCCGGCGTGAGGAAGCCGTGCTGGAACATGCCGGCCACGCACTCCGCCTGCTTCAGGCGGAGGAACGTCGGGATCGTCACGTCGCGGAACTGAAGCGGTTGGCCGACTCCCACGCGGATGACCTGAAGGCGTTGGAAAAAGCGACGGCCGAAACGGCGGAGATCCAGGCCTTCCTGGCCGCGGTCCGGTTCGAAATCCAGAACGATCCGGAGGGCGGCAAGCTCGATCAATTATATCGTCAACGCGACGAAATCCACGCCCGGGTGACCGCCCTGCGCGAAGCCCGACAATCGATCCAGAAGCGCCTCGATGACCGGCATTATCGCTGGATGGGCTGGCTCAAGCACGGTGCCGCGCTGTCGCTCGACGGCTTGAAAGACGTCCTGGTCGTCGATGACGCGCCGCTCGCCGCCCTCCGGTCCGGCACGGATTCGGAACGTTTGGAATCCATGCAGAAACTGGCCGCGCGATTCAATGAACTGTGGATGGCGATCGAGCAATTGTTGCAGCCGTTGAAACAGGAGATTGCGTCCGCTGAAAAACGCCTCCAGCAGTTGGCTGCCGACTTGGAGAACCTTTCGAAGGGACAGGCGCCCGGGGCCTTCCCACTGTTCCAAGCTCTGCGACAGAAACTGGGAAATCGCGTGGAACAACTTGGCCGCCTGATCGAGGTGAAGCCCGAGGCGGAGCGTTGGTGGCCGGCGTTGGAACTGTTCCTCGGGCGCAGCCGTTGGGTCCTCGTGGTGGACGACGCCGCAACCTATCGCGAGGCCTTGGAAATCCTTCGTCGCACGCCGCCCGGACGGGAATCGGAATCGTTGCTGAACCCAACCGAGGCACGCGATCTTCACAATGCCACGCGGGAAGGATCGCTCTTCAGCAAGGTCGACGTGACCCATCCGGTCGCGCGCACTTATGTCGGGCATCTGCTGGGCGACGTGTTGTGCGTCGAGACGGTGGAGGAAATGGAGAACAGTCCCGCGCACCGTGCCATCACCCCGGAAGGCGTGCTCAAACAGGCACCACTCCGACGCCGGATCAAGCCTGCGGGCACGGTGGAATTGACGCTGGGTCGTGAAGGGTTGGAACGGATGCGCGCGGCCAAGCTCCGGGACCAGGGCGAGACGCGGGCCACCCACGATGCGCTCCGGCAGCGTCTCACTGACGTGAACGGCTGGCTCGACACCGGTCGCAAGGGTGGGCTGGCGGACAGCGTGTTGCCCGACCGTGCCGCGGAACTGCCTCAATTGCCGCAATGGGAAACCGATCTCGGCCGCGTCCGCGAGACGATCAACCTGTTGCTGACCCCGGAACGCGAGGCGCGCCAGAAACGCCTGCGCGAACTCGACGAACAGAAAGCCGCGCTCGATCGCAAGGTGGGCAGCCTGCTGAAATCCCAGGAGGAATTCAGCCTTCGCACCCAACCTCATTTGGAAGCGGTGAATCTGGCGGAGGGCGAGATCGTGGGCGCAAGGCTCGATGTGGAGGCCTGGCGGGTGGAATTGAGCCGGCGTTTCAGCGGGATTCTCAACGCGGAATTGGATCAGCGCCGTGACGAATTCCGCACCCGGTTTCCCAAATGGTCCGAATGCCACGCCGAGGTCCTTCGCCGGACCGCGGAGGCAAAACGCGTCGCCGATCTCGCCCGCGAACGTCGCAACCAGGAGCGGATCCTGCTCGCGACCACCCGCGACACCCAAGGCCAGTTGCGTCATCCGGAATATCAGCATGAGTTCCCAGCGGACGACGAAAGCAACGAGGCTTGGACGAACCGCCTGCGGTTGCTGGACACGGTGGAGTTGGAGAAGTCGCGCCAACTGGCCGCCGACCGCAAACGAGATTGGGAACGGCGTTTGGAGGAGAATGTCCTCAACGAATTGAACCGGCGTCTCACCGAGGCGCAGAACACCATCCGTCTGTTGGATCGCTATCTCAGTCACCCGATCGGCAAGTTCCGTTACCGCATCACCCAACGCCGTGACACCGCGGGTTTCGGCACCCTCTGGCGCCTCTTGGATTCCGGCCTGGAACCGACGGATCCACTGGTGGGCGCCATCCCGGGAGACGAAGTCCAGCGGGCCAAGGAGGAACTGATGCGGGCCGTGGACGCTCCGGATCAGGGTGACGATCGCGCCCGGCGCCTGCTGGATTATCGGCATTATCACCATTATGACCTCGAAATGGTGCCTGCCGACAAACCGGATGCGCCCCCGATCTCGCTGGGTCGGTCCGGCCGCAACCTGTCCGGCGGCGAAAACCAGGCGCCGTTCTTCATCTCCATGCTGGCGGCGTTCCGGCGCGTTTATGACCGGGGCGACCGCAGTTCCACCCGTTCGCAACAACTGGGGTTGGTGCTGATGGACGAAGCGTTTTCCAAGCTCTCGGGCGACGGCATCGAGGATTGCCTGGCGTTGGCGCGGACCTTTCAGCTCCAACTCATCATGGCCTTCCCCCCGGAACGTCTGGGCGTGATGGTGCCGCACGCGCAAACGGTGGTCATGTGCCAGAAGGAGGTCGAACGCGACGACCAGGGTTATGTGACCCGCATCGACAACGTGCCGCTCCTGACGACGATGGCCGAGGCGATGGAAGCGCTGGCGTGATCCCATGAATCCGGCGCACCTGCCCATCGCGCGTGAGCTGTTCATCCAATGGCGGCGGGCGCGGGGAGACCGTGGGGAAGCGGCGACAAGGAACTATACGCGGGGCTGGGAGGAATTGTTGGAGGATGCCGGAATTCTTTCCGCCACCGAGCGCAATGATGCGGAACGGGATGTCCGGGCCCTCGCGGCGGACGGTTGGATCAAGCTGATCCCAGTCCGGTATAAGCCACATTTATTATATCGCATCATCCTGCCGTTGGTGCAGGAGGCGCGTTGGAAGGAGGCGTTCGGTTTCGTGGCGCCGACCGACGAGGAGGAGCGCCGGATCCGGGAACATCCCTGGCAGCCGGAACTCGCCTTCCTCCGGGAAGCGCGCGTGAACCTGGGGTTCGCCGAACTGCAGCAGATCGACGCCTTCCTCAAGAGCGACGGACGGGACTGCATTGTTGTGCCGATCAAGGAGCGGTCGCTGGAGATATTCGGGGATGAGAAGCGGCTGGATCTCGTGGCGGACTCGACGCTGTTCCGAGCCGGACGACTGACCTTGGATCACCTCCGCTGCGAGACGGTCGCCGAACCGCTGGGTTGGCGCCGTGGACCTGCCTCCGTCGCACCCGATGCGCCGGTGTTGGTCGTGGAAAACTGCGCTACCTGGCACTCCTTCGTCCGCTGGAACGAATCCGCCGCCCGATACCGCGCCGTGGTCTATGGGCGGGGCAACGCCTTCATCGACAGCGTCAGCCTATTGCCGGATCTCTTCACCGAACTCGGCGGCGCGGGACCGATATTATATTTCGGTGACCTGGATCCCGCGGGTCTGCGCATTCCGAGACGTGCGCACGAGCGGGCCATCCGGCTCGGCCTGCCCGCCATCCAGCCGGCCACCTGGTGTTATGAGGCGCTGCTGACGTGTGCTGCGGCTGCCGAATCGGCCGAGGAAGGTTCCGGAGTCGACGAAACGGATCTCGAATGGCTCGGTGGATTCGGCGAGAAAGTGCGGGCGCTGTTCCGATCGAACCGCCGGCTGGCCCAGGAACATATAGGCCGGGAGTTCCTCCTGAAGCTCCCCTCGTAGCGGTAGGGCGAGGCTCTGCCCGAGCCGATCAGCATGCCATCCATCCTTCGGAGGGACGAACTCCGGGAGTCCCATTTACCTTCCCAATAGGTCGACAAGCCTTGCGGCGATTCCGGGGCGGCTGGAAGCCGCCGCGCTGTCAGGCAAGGATGCCTGACGCCACATCGGACCGGTGAGTCCGTACTCCCAGTCATCTCCGAAGATCGATGAGGACTCAGGGCAAAGCGGCGCGAAACACCTTCTCACCCCGGGCCCAGCGTTCCGCAGCGTCGGGCATCTCCATCGCCGTGACCAAGGCACTATTGAGTTCGTAGATTTCCGCGTCCACGCCGGCGGACTTCAGGGCCCGAGCCAGTCCGATCCCCATCCCTTGGGCAACGGTTTGCTCGTGCCCATCCCCTTTCCCGTCGGACGCCGCAACCGGCGAGACGGAGGAATCGGGCCGGGTGTCACCCAGACCCTTTGCGATGGCGATGGCGTGAAGGGGGCGGCAGTGCAAGGGCCGGGCGCCATAGGCACAACACACGTGATCCTGGCCATGCAATGGACAGGGGAGCGTGGACAACTCACCTGCGTCCTTCCCGCGGGCCGCGATTTTTTTCGCGTTCTCACGGGCCAACCCGAGAATCCGTTGTTGTTCGGCGCGGGACCGGTTCTTACGAAGATGGGCGGCGAGTGCCAGCGCCTCGGGGGCGCTGACTCCGACCCTTCCCTGGCCGGCCTCGGGACACGCCACAATCCGTTCCAGTTCCGCCGGACCGGCCGTTGGCAGCATCGCCTGCATCGCCCCCTGCTCCACCTCGGCCGCCAAGAGGGTTGCCGTCTCGCCGCTCCGCCCGTCGGCCAGACGCTTTCGAGCCAACCGCTCGGCCCCGGCGGCCGCCCAGTTGCGCAAGGCTTCGCCGGCTTGGAAAGGGGGCATCCACGTGAGGACCGCCCGGGCGGGAGGGCCCAGAAACGATTTGGGCAGCAACATCGCGATGGCAAAGAAAACCACCAGCAGCAGCGCGTACAGCACCACCACCATCAGGATACCCGCGACCAGGACCGACATGACTTCACCCTTCCTTCCGATTCGTCTGTGAACCCAATTCACGGTCCATCCCTGCGGGTCAGACGTCTTCGTGTTTCTTGTCCGAAACACCCCCTTGATTGGCGGCGATGAATCCGCTCACTGGCTCACCGGCTCGGCTTCGACAGGTCGGGCATCTTCTTGAATCGCGCCAAGGCGTCCTGGTGCGGCGCGCCGCCGGCCTTCGACGCCGACTTGGATTCGGCGGGCGCCTCAGGTTGTCCCGCAGCCTCCGTCGTGCTGCCGTAGGCCGACCAGGCGGGCGTGGGCGCGGGTCGCGGCGAGGTCGGCTTGGGCACCGGGACCGTCGCGGGTGTGACCGCCGCGGCGGGCTTGGGACGGTCGAAAACAGACTCGACCACGGCCGCCGGGATCGGTGGCGGAATCACGGCCGTCGCGGAGGCCGGGACCGCACCCGGGTGCTGCCCTTCCGACCCGGGATGTCGACGCCAGCCCAGACGCACGATCGGCTGGGGACCCACATGGACGGTGATTTCCCGGAATTCAAGGTCCCCGAGCCGGATCCAACCTTCCTTCTCCTCCGCACGGATCAACGCGGCGAGGATGGCGTGAGTGAGCTTGCGACCCTCGTTTTCCGCCAGCAACATCCGCAGCGCGCCCACCCCCACGCTCTCGATCTTTTCCAGGCGCACGATAAGCCGTGACGGCGGACCGGGTTCCAAATCCACGCCGGTCAGGTCGCACCCGGCGCGAGCGAAGGTCCCGAGACTTCCGTCGATCTCGACCAATGCCGCCGCCGTCTGCGCCTCGCTGTCGGCGCGCAGTCCGTGCACGGTCGCATCCACCTCGGCGCGCAATTGCTGAAGCTGGCCGGCGGTGGCGTTGACCAACTCGCGCAATTGCGCCGCGCGGGCGGGCGCGGCATCCACCACGTGTTTGAGTTGGACGGCTTTCTGGCGGAGGCCTTGCAGACGGTCCAGGGCATGTTTCATGGGAATGGGTGGTTTAAGAGATTCACGTCTTGGACTTCGCCTTGCCTTTGACCGGTGGGGGCAGCACCGGTGGCGGTGGTGGCGGGGATGCGGTCGGTCCCGCCGGTTTCTGGGCTTCGGTGAGGACCTGCTGGAACCGCTCCACAAACGCGTGTTCATTGCTCAGCATTTCCTGGGTGATCTCCACCTCGACGACGCCCTGTTTGGCGCGGGTGGCGAGCAGTTCCTGGGCGGTGCGCAAATGGTCGCGATGTTGGGTCGCCAGGTCCTTGAGCGACGCCAGCGTGCTGTGGATCATCTCCAATTCGTGCGACAGGCTCTCCACCCGGCCGTTCATCGTGGGACCCTGCGCGGCGGCGACACTCCGGCTTATATCTTCGCGCAAGGCCCGGAGTCCCTCACCCAATTGCACCCCGAACCCGGCCAGGTCCGCACCGGCCGGAGCGGTGACGGTGACGTTGACGGGAATCGGCGGTGGCGGCGGTGTTGGTTGCGTCACCCCGGCCGGCGTTGCGGGCAGCAGCCGACCCAATCGGTCCTCCAGCGTGGTCCGCAAGGAATCCAGGCACTGCCCGAGCGACGAGACATCGAGCACGACCGGTGCCCGCGCCCCGCTCAATTGCGCGTGCAAAGTCGATTGGATCGATTCCAAGCCCCCTTGGAACAGGGCCATCTGCGCCACGACGCGGCCCACGGGATCGGTCTGGTCCGTGCCGCGGGTGAATTGGTTCCGTCGAAAGGTTTTCTTAATCTCCTCCCAACGTACCGTCTCCTCCGGGGTCGATACGCCGATGAGTTCGCGGAAGCGGAGCAGGTTCGCCTCCGCACCCGTCGTCAGCGTCTGCGATTCACTCCGATAATGCCCGATCACGAGTGCGCGGACCTCGTCGTCATTCATGATGGCGACGACCTTTTCCGCAAGCCGGTTCATGTTGCGATACGAACCTTGAAGCCGGAACGGAGGCTCGGTGCGGAATTCGTCAGCCTGCGCGGCGGAGGCGATGTATTCCTCGTTCACCCGCATGACGATCGTGCGGATGCGGACCAATTTGCGGAGGACCGAGAGGATCTCCTCCAGTTCCTGCGGGGAATAGCTGCCCTCGAGTCCCTCCGCGGCCTCGGTCCCGGTCTCGGCCAGGCGTATGAAGGTGCGGATGTCGTGCTGGCTGCGATTGGCCAACGGGGCCAGCACCGGATTGGACGTCACGGCATTCTCGAGATAACTGGCCCGGAACCATTCCGCATTGGCACCGATGATGTCGCCCAGGTTATAAGTGTCGGCCCGGTTGGCGAGCATGTCGGGGATCTTGAACTTCTGCCCACTCTCCGTATAGGGATTGCCGGCCATGACCACGACGACCTTGCGCCCACGCAGGTCATAGGTCCGGGGTTGCCCGCGCCAGACGCCCTCGATCTTCCGCTGGGCATCGCAAAGGGAGATGAATTTCTGCAACAACTCCGGGTTGCAATGCTGGATGTCATCCAGGCAGATCATGGCGTTGTCGCCCATTTCCAGCGCCAGGTTCAGCTTCTGGATCTCCTCGCGGGCGGAGACGTTGGGCGCCTCCTCCGGATCCAGGGACGTGACCGCGTGCCCGATGGCGGGTCCGTTGATCTTGATGAAAACGATGCCAAGCCGGCTGGCCAGGTATTCGAGCAGGGTCGTCTTGCCATAGCCGGGCGGCGAGATGAGCAACAGCAGACCCATCAGGTCGGTCCGCTTGGCCGTGCCCGCCGCACCGATCTGCTTGGCGAGATTGTCGCCCAACATCGGCAGATAGACCCGGTCGGTCAGTTGGTTCCGGACGAACGACGACAACACCCGTGGATGGAATTCCCCGAGTCGCAGCCGGCGGCGTTCGCGATCCATCAATTCCGTCTTGAGCCGGTGGAACGCTTCGAACCGGGGCACTGCCTCCCGTTCGAAACGCCGGAGACGGACGGTGAAATCGAGATAATCGAAGGTGTACCGATTCGCCTGGATCAGGGGATGCGCGCCCTTCATGCCGTCGAGTTGCTGACGGGACATCGCCTGCACGGGTGCGCGGGGCATCAGTTCACCGCAGAAGACGATGGCCGCCACCTCCTCGAAATGCGATGGGCCGCCGTCCTGGCCCCGGAGGAATCCCCGGACCCAATCCCGGACCAACTCCAGTTCGCTGGCCGGATGGGCGGCAAGCGATTCCCGACCCGCGCGAAACCGGTCCGCCCCGCCTTTGATTTCCAAGTGCTGCAGGAAAGCCGCGGCCAGTTGGTCCGCCTCGCGGGTCACGGTGAACGTGTCGCCGCCGGTCAATTCATGGAACAGGTATTCCCCCGCCTCAGCCACGTGGGCCTCCGGATAAATCGGGGTTTCACGGATGAATCCCGCAATGAGTTCCCGAAGCGCACTTATATAATCGGGTTGAGCCGCATCGCCCGGGAAAAGCCGGTTCCGGTCGCCGAACGCCTTGAGCTTGGTGGTCCAGAGGGCGCGGGTCGCGGGGGGGCAAAACCGGGTCCAATACACCACCGCACAGGCCCGGCCCGTCGGATGATGGCGTGCAAGTTGAAGGGCGGCATGGGTGGTCGCAAGGGCCTGGAAAATCCGGACGCCATCCAGGTCATGAAGGCCCTTGGTGTAACCGTCCTGATAACGGGCGGCCATGAACTCATGGATCAGGGCGAGACGTTGGTCTTCCGACAGGGCGAGCACATGGGCCAGCCCGGCAGCCCCGGCGGGCGGCACGCCCACCCCGGATTCGATCCCCCGGAGCAATTGCCACGCGAGCTGTTCCCCGCGGTAAACCGTGGCGTTTTCCGAGACGACTTCCTGGTCCCAGACCTCCCGGGTCGCCAGGAATCCCACGTCGGTGATCGGGTCGAAATACTTGGTGCTCGTCAGGTGGAAGTTCGGTGTCCCGTCCCGGATGACAACCGTCAGGTCCAGGGGCTGGGTGTTGACATTGAACCGGTGCTTTCCCAGTTGGATGACCGAGGTCCCCTCGACGAAGAGTTCCTGTCGGTCCTTGAGCTGCCGCACCGCATCCTGTTGGACGGACTTGATCCGCCCCTGGAGATCGTCGGCCTTCACCGAGTCGCCGAGGGCCAGGAGTTGATCGATGGTCTCCCGGACCTTGGCGGTCATCAGGTCGGAAGCCATGTAGGTGTTGATCTCCTCCAGGCTCTTGAACCCCGAGAGACGGTTCTGGATGACCTTGAGGATGCGTTCGGCGGCGGTCAGGAGCGCGTTGGCCCGCCGGTTGCGCTGCTCGACCAACGCCACCTTGCGCTGCTCGAATGCCTCATATAATTCTGTCCGTCGTTCCGCCAGTTGGACGGTGTAATCCTCGAACCCGGCGAAGGCCCCTTCCAGCTCCTCGATCTGGACCGTGAGACGGTTGACATATTCGTCGCACTTCGCCGGCGTGTCACACAGGTCGAGATAACTGGCGGCGGACTGGCCGAGCAGCTTGACCTGGGCATTGAACTGGGCGGCCCCCTCGGCGGCCACCAGCGCCTGGAGATGTTTCTTCAGCCCCGCCTTGATCTGGTTGAGCGTCGCGTAGACCGCCGTGATGCCGTCGATGATCCGGGTCGTCTCCGTGGCGTCCTCGATCCGCAGGCCGTTGACGATCTCGATGAGCATCTCCAACTCGGCCCCGGCCTCGGCCACCGCCTTCTCGATCTTCCGACCGTCGGCCACCTTCGCGACCTGCCCCACGGCGGCGAGCTGTTCGGCGGCCTGTTTCCGATACGGCTCCAACGCCTCCGGACGGAGGAGGAATTTCACGCACGCACCCGACAGCTCCGCCGCCTGTCCGGTGACCGTCTTCTCCAACGCCGCAATCGCCCCCGCATCGACATAACGGACTTCGCGGAGCGTGATCAACTCACCCCGCAGGTGGCGCAAGGCCGTGAGATTGTGAACGAAGTCCTCCAACCGCGTGTAATTGGCCCGCCGCACCAGGCCGAAGCGATCCTCACAACGCCGCCGCACATCGTCCACGCGCCGGACCGCCTCGTGCTGCAGCCGGCGGACCTTGGCGAATTCATCCACCGCCTGGTCCGCTGCTTCACGCACCTGGCGCAAGGCCGCGTCGAGTTGGAATCCGTCCGCCTCGGCCAGCCACGGATACGCGTCCAGCATCGCCCCGCACCGCCGGTCCAGATCCGTATAAAGTTCCGCATACGGATTGTCCTTCCGGGCCAGGGTCAGGACCTCGTTGCATTCCGCCAGGCAGCGGACGACCTCCTTGTTGCCGACGCGATAGAGAAAGGCGTCGCGCTGGCCCGTCGGTTCATGTCCGGCCTGGCAGAAGGGGGTCTGCCGCAACTGGATCGTGTGGTGTTTCTGCGGCGTGTCGTCCTCCCGGCAAAGCACGAGATGACCATTGGGAAACAGGGAGAAACCGTGACAGGTGATGCGTTCCTCGACCTTCTGGGGGATGAGCCGGTAGGGCAGCAACGCATACAGGCCGGTCTCGGGCGCGAAGAAGACATATAAGGAATCCTCGCCATTGGCGGCGTGGATGACCCGTTCCAAGACCATGGATTTCTCCCGGGTCTCGAACTGCTTCAGCTCCCCGGTGGCCAGATAATAACCGTCGGGAAAAATCAACCCGTGATCCTCCGGCAACAACGCGCACGACTGCGCGATCGAATCCACCCGCACCGCACTCTGGAGCTTGGCGTTGAAGATGAAATGGCGGGCGACGGTTTCCTTATAAGGCCGGATCCGCAGCAGGATCAGATGCCCGATGACCGCATAGGCGATCTCCGCGTCATCGACCTTCTGGTGGCGGTCATCGACGGGTTCCGAATAGATGCCCTCACCCGTGTCCGTGTTGTCCTCGACCTTGATCGTGAGGTCGCCACCGACGCATTCGACGAAGACGCGATCCGCGATGGAGATGTGGGGATGATCCCCGTATCGGAAGGATTCCCGGTCCGGCGTCCGCCAACGGAACTCCTGGGCCGGCGGGAATCCGGACTTGCGGTATTCGGCCTCCGCCCGGCCATCGAGGTATCGAAGGCCGCCCCCTTCATAGGCCCACTTGAAGACCGCGATGTCGCCCGCTCCGGCCCCGGTGCGGAACACCATGTGGAGGTTGCCCTCGATCAGCGAAAACTTGGAGAAGGCGGTCCGTTCATAGACATGGTAGAGCCGTTGGAAATCGGTCAGGAACGCCCGGTCGTTGAGCACTTCCAACCCTGATTCCCGGAACGTCCCCGCCGCCTCGTCGCGCGCATAAACCGCAAAGACGTCGCCCAGTTCGACCTCTTTTTTGAGACCGAACCGCACGTTGAATCCGAACAGGAACCGGCCCAGGTCCAACTGCACCATGTCCTGGGCGATGCAGTTGTGCGCGGTGGTGATGCGGTCGGCCTGGAGCAGTCTGGCCTCGATGCTGCCAAACACCGCGCGCCGGCGGGCATCCAGTTGGGCCATGCGCTCGCGCAGGATGCCGGCGTGACCCTGCAACCGTTGTCGGATGATCTCATAGGTCGCCCCGCCGAGCGCCGCCGCGGCCGACGGTGCCCCGGCAGGCGCAGCGGGCACGGCGGGCACGACGGGCGGGACCGCCTCTGAAGAGGGGACGGGCGGGACGGTGGACTGGGAGTCGGCCATGGTTCAAAGACCGGTAAGCCCCATATGTTTCAGCGTTCGCCGCCTAACTACGGCCGGAGCCCGGGGCCGGCATCATTTCCGCGACGGGCGCCTCCCCGACACCGCGGGCCTGCGCCAGACCCAGGGCCAGGTTCATCAGGGAACGGACTGACGGATCCTGGGTGGATCCCATCAACCGGATCAGGAGGGCCGACACCGTGAGGTTCCTGATATCCTCACTCTTGAGGCCGAAGTCGGAGACCCACTGCCGGATCTGGGTCTTGAAGTGTTCCGGATCGCCGTTGAAGAAGGTCGTCTTGATGTCGGTGAGCGTGCCGCTGCTCTTCATCATGCGGTCCACCGCCTTGCCGGTGCCGACCGCGCGCACGACCTTCTCGAAGAAGTCATTTTCGCCGCCGACGATGTCGATGTGCGCACTCTTGAGCGCTTCGGCCACAATGTTGGAGTGCGCTTGGGCGACGTCCTTCTGGACATGGATGGCGGCGAGTTCCACGTCCCGTTCCTTGGCCAGGCGCAGACGGAACTCCTCGTGCTGTTGCCCGGCGTCGTGCAGGAGTTTCATGGCCGCGGCTTTCTGTTCCATGGCCTTGGCCTCGGCCAATCCGCGGGCCTCGATCCCGACGGCGGCCGCGAGTTCCTTCTCCTTGGTGCCCTCGGCTTCCGCCTCGGCCTGGGTCTGGGTGTTGGTCGAATGCACCGCACCCATTGCCTTGGCGACCTCGGCCTCCGCGAAACCCAGTTCCTGGTTGGCGGACGCGTCGGCCTTCTTGGCGCTGGCCTTGGCGATGGTGACCTTGGCCTCCGCCAGCCCTTTCGCGGCCTCCCGGGCGGCGATCCCCTCCGCTTCCTGCTCCGCGGTGTGGCGGCGTTTGTCCGACGCCTTGGATTCGGCATCGGCGACCGTCAGGATGCGCTCGGCATCCCGCATGGCGGCCTCGCGACCCGCCTCCGCGGCGACGACCATCTTGATCTTGCCGGCCTCGGCGAGGTTGCGCTCGGAATCCCGGTGCGCCTCGGAGGCGACCACCTTTTCGACCTGGTCCTTCTTGGCGTTCATCTCCGCCTCGATGAGCGTGACCTCCCGGACCCGTTCGGCCGTCATGCGGGCCTCGATGTTATGTTTTTCCTCCTGCTGTTGGACGACGCCCTTCTGTTCCGCGATGACGGCGGCGCGCTTCCGTTCCACCTCGACGGCGGCCTCGGCGACCTTCACGTCCTTGTCCATCTCCGCGAGGGAGACCGTGCGCGTGCGTCGTACGCGGGCCTCCTCGCCTTCCTGCACGGCCTCCTGTTCGAGCCGTTCCTTTTCTTTCCGGACCGTGTATTCGCGTTCCTGCACAGCGCGGTTCATGTCTTCGGAACGGAGCCGGATCGATTCGTCGGTCTCGATCCGCCGGCCCTCGACCTCCATGCGGCGGGCCTCGATGACCTTGCGAGATTCCGCCTCCTCATTGGCCCGCACCTCGGTCATGACCCGCTGCTGCTTGGCGGTGTCGTTGTCATTCCGGCGTTTCTGTTCGCGCTTGGCGATGTCGGCGTCGGCGTTCTCCTTCTCGACCTGCACCTGCGCCCGTTGTGAATACTCATTCGACAACACCCGTTCGCGCTGGGTGATCTCGGTGATCTTCCGGATGCCTTCGGCGTCGAGAATGTTGTTGGGGTCATGCTGGTCGAGCGGCGTCTGTTCGAGGTAATCGATGGCGACGTCCTGGAGGATGAATCCATCGAGATCCTTGCCGATGGTGATCTGGATCTGGTCGCGGAACTTGATGCGCTCGGTGAACAGTTCGTGGAAATCCATCTGTTTGCCGGCGGTCTTGAGTGCCTCGGAGAACTTGGCCTCGAACAACTCGCGCAACTGGTTCACGTCGGAGACGCGCTCCGTCCCGAGCATCTGGGCCACCCGCCGGACGCTCTCCTCGGTGGCGTCCACCCGGATGTAGAAGGCCACGGAAATGTCGGCGCGGATGTTGTCCTTGCAGACCAGGCCGTCCTTGCCTTTGCGGTGGATCTCCAGCTTTTTCACCGAGATGTCCATCACCTCGAAGTGCTGGACCAGCGGCAGGCGGATCA
The DNA here is from genome assembly GCA_025360495.1 of Verrucomicrobiota bacterium. Taxonomy (GTDB): domain Bacteria; phylum Verrucomicrobiota; class Verrucomicrobiia; order Limisphaerales; family UBA9464; genus UBA6176. The sequence goes on from JANYCC010000205.1 coordinate 19,096, forward strand.
TGTAGTCGAACCCGATCCGCATGCCGCCGAAACCCACGCCGATGCCGGCCCGGCCGGGGTGGATCTTGCGGATGCTGAGCATGATGAACCCGGCGACAAACAGGAGGACCACAACCACTCCGAAGGCGATGAGGAAGGCGTACATAGATGGTGCTGGCTTGGTGGGCGGCAGGCGCTGGATTCCCCCGTGAGGTTCTGCAATCCGCAGATTCCCGGGATCCCCCCGGATTGATTCGGCTGCGGGACCCCAAAGGAACTACTGAAACTGTCGTCCCGCCGCCAGTGGGAATTCCACGGCCGGATTCAAATGGCGCATCCGGGCATCGAGGGAAGCCGGGCCATGGGATCGCGGGGCGGGTAGGAAAACCCGCCCTCCCAGGGCGATCGCGACAGCTCCGGGGCGGCGGGTTTTGCCACCCGCCTTCCCACGATGCCCAGATGCGCCCGATTCAAATGGCCGGCCCGGCCCCGTGCACCGTCACCTTGGTTTTGACGGAATTGGCGATGAAACACTGTTCGTGCGCTGCGTGATGCAACCGTCGGTCCGTGGGCGCAGGCGCAGGCGAGGCTGGCGTCGCGAACCGAACCGTGGCACGGTGCCGGCATCAACCCCGTGGAACCCGATCTGAGGCGCCCGCGTCCCAACTGCATGACGTCGTGGATTTCCGAGGCCCGGGCCGGTTCCCATGGGTCCGTGCAACATGACCGCATTGCATCCCCAAGGCAGTCCTTCGACGGTGCCCGACCGGCTTCAGGCACTGGGCTTCCGATCGCGCGCCTTTGACACCGAGCGGGTCCCGCGCCTGACCGCGGGGACCGAGGACGATTTCTGCCTGATCCCGGAGGCGGCCTTCCGCAGTCCCGCCTGGCCCCAATTGCGGACCCGTCTGGGGCGTTCGGGCCGGTTCTACGTGGTGGAACTGGGACGGCCGACCACGGTGGACGTGGTGGCGGCGATGCGGGACGGCGCCTTTGAGGTTCTGTCGACCACGGACAGCGTGGAACGTTGGAAGAGCGCCCTGGAGCACGTGGTGGGGAGCCAGGCATTATGGGTCCGTCTTTATGCGGGCAAGTTCGACCCGGAGAACGTCCGGTTGGTGGGGCGATCCCGGTTGATGCAGGAACTGCGGCGCGATCTGGAACGGCTCGGCCCGACGGACGTGTCGGTGCTGCTGTTGGGGGAATCCGGCTCGGGCAAGGAGCGGGTGACGGCGGCCCTGCACGAGGCGGGATCGGGAGGGCCGTTGGTGAGCCTCAATTGCGCCGCGATGCCGAAGGACCTGTTGGAGGCCGAATTGTTCGGTGCGGAAAAAGGGGCGTTCACCGGGGCGATCAAGACGCGGCTCGGCCTCGTGGAACAGGCGGCGGGCGGGACCCTGTTCCTCGACGAGGTCGGGGAACTGGATCTCGGGCTGCAGCCGAAACTGCTGCGGTTCCTGGAGACCCGCCGGGCCCGACGGGTCGGTGGCGAAAAGGAATATGCGGTCAGACTCCGGGTCATCTCGGCCACCAATCGCGACCTGCAGACCGAGATCCGGACCGGTCGGTTCCGGGCCGACCTGTATTTCCGGATCGCCGAGGTGGTCGTCAATGTCCCGCCGTTGCGGGAGCGGTTGGAGGAATCCGTCACGGCTCGCCAAACTGCGCAGCCTCGTATCGCTGCTGGACACGCCGACC
>JANYCC010000207.1 GCA_025360495.1 Verrucomicrobiota bacterium
CCGGCGGCCAGCGGGTGTGGTGGGAATGGACATCGCCGACCAACGGCATCGTCGCGATCAGCACCACCGGCAGCGGCTTTGACACCACGCTCGGTGTCTATACCGGTCCCTCGCCGGACAACCTCACGGAGGTGAGAAGCAACAACAACCATTCCGACCAGGCGGGCGCGGACCGAACGAGCCAGGTCACCTTTCCCGCGACGGCCGGAACCCCTTATTTCATCGCGGTGGACGGGTATTATTCCGCGACGGGCCCCATCCGCCTGGGCATCTTTCCCGGTGATCCGCCGGCCAATGATGATTTCGCGGACCGGACGGTTCTTTCCGGATTCTTCGCCAAGGTCACGGCCTCCAACGTGAACGCCACCCTGGAGATGGCGGCGGGGGAGAAGGCCCTCACGCTCACCAACGCCGCGGGCAATCTGGATGGCAACAGCGCGGGATACACGGTGTGGTGGACCTGGACGGCCCCCACCAACGGGCGGGTGACCCTGTCCACCTCGGACGTCACCTTTGACACCCGTCTGGGTGTGTTCACCGGAACGGGACTGCAGCAACTGCAACCGGTCGCGGCCAATGACAACCGGGAGGGTGCGCCGGGCGATTATTCCAGCCTGTTGCAGTTCCCGGCCACGGCGGGCACGGCTTATCAGATCGAGGTGGACGGCAATGTCTATGGCGGCCATTCGGGAACCTATACGCTCAACCTGAGGCTGGACCGGCCGCCATTGATCCTCCCCGGCACCACGACGCTGACGGCGGACGGCACACTGCGGTTTCAGGTGCAGGGGCTGCCGGGTGAGACTTATAAGGTCGAACGTTCCACCGACCTCCACACTTGGACGTTGATGGCAACCCTCACGCCCGAGGGGGAGTTCTTTCCCGTGACCGACCCGGTGGGAGCCGCCGACGTGGGCCGCTTTTATCGGGTGATCGGACTGGAATGACCCGGCCCCCCAGTCAGGCCTTGATCAGCGGGCGGGGTCCGTTCTTGGTGGGCCAGGGCCAGGTGTGGTGGCACTCCACGCAATAGAAGCGGTGGTGGAGAATGCCCAGGAGGGCCAACCCATGGGCCACGAGGGTGGGCGTGATGAACTTCCGCGACATCTGGGGGTATTCGACCTTGAGAGATCCGCATTCCGGACACCGAAGGGCTTCGCTCAGCGCCGCCTCGTCCGCCTGCCAGTCGGACATCAACCTTTGTGCCGGTTCCAAGTGCTCTTGAGGAACCTCGATATGATAGGCGGCATAAGGTTTGGCCAGAAACCAGACGCGCTGGAGCATTTTCTGGTCGTGCAGTTCGGCCGGAATCCCCGACTCCCGCAATCGGTTCCGGATGACTATGGCCGCCTCCTCGGTGTTGAACGTGGCGATGGTCAGGGAGTTCATGGCAGCAGACTCCTTCCGTTCGTACCGGCGGGACAGGACCGTCAGCGGACCCGTTCCCACCTAGTTCTCGACCTCCAACTTATGGCCTTTCCACTCATCAAAACCGCCCTCCATTTCCATCACCGGATAACCCTGCCCTGCCAACACCACGGCGGCGGCGGCGGCCAGGTGACAGACTTGGGAATAGCAGTAGAGCACGTTGAGGGCATCTTTGCGGAGACCCTCTCCGGTCACCCATTCTTCCCGGGGCAGGTTGATCGCACCGGGCACGTGACCGCTGGAATAATCCTCCACCGCCCGGACATCCACCACGACCAGGTCCTCACCCTCGCGGAGCCATCGGTCGAGTTCGACGGGGCCGGTGGTGAAACTCATCTTGGCTTGGAAATACTCCTCAGCCCGTTTGACATCTGGAAGTGTGGTCGTCATCGGTGGCCTCTTTCTCTTTTTTCGGGAAGGTTGCCCTTCCTGATCACCAGTGGATCGCCAGTCCCGATCCGTGTCGAAAGCCGGTATTCCATCACCGCCGGTTCGCACCGAGGCTCATGTCCTGTCCTGTTTTCGCCAGGACCGGGCTGGCAAATGTGATTCTGCAGAATCCGGGCCAAGGCGGCGGCGCTCTTCCCGCCCCTCAAGGGGTCCACCGTCCGGGAGGCAATCCGGTTCCAATCGCGACCCTTGGGCGGCTCCCTTGCGAAATCCACCCTATTGGCGCAACCGATAGAACCGCCCGGTCGTTTCAGATTGCACCACCACGCTGCGGACACCCTGTGCTTCCTGCACCGTTGACGGGACGGCCTGCCAAATGACCCCTGCACCCAGCTTCCCGGCGAACTCCAGGACGTAATCGGCGGCCGTGGAAGGCCAACTCAATCGGATTCCCAATGGCACGATCTCGACGGTCAATACTGGTGGTCCCAAAGAATTGATCGTGCGGGTTACGACCGCCGGAAGAAATTGGATACTTCCCGATTGCCCGGCCCGAAGCGTGAGGGGGCCCGTGTTCGTCACCGTCAGGTGACTCCCGGAGAGGGTTCCCGGACCGGAGACCAACGTGAAGGTCACCGACCCACCACTGGTGGCCGTGGCGGTCAAGGTGATCGGCGGTGAATTGGGCGGCACCACTACGGGAGGATCAAAACTGATGTCCTGTGGGATGCCTTCGCGCAACCTCAGGATCTGCAGCCCGGATTCGCGATCCGCCAGGTAGGCAAGATCGCCGAGCACTTGGACGGCATAAGCCGCACTCGGGGTGGCCATGCCGCCCACGCGCAGGGGATGGGTCGGATCCCCGACGTCCAGCACCTGCAAACCGGAAGCGTCATCCGCCACATAGGCAAAATTTCCCACCACTTGGACGCCACGGGCCAGGCCGTCCGTGACCAATCCGCCAAGGTGCACGGGTTGGGCCGGGTGGGTCACATCGAAGACCTGAAGGCCGCCGGTCAGGCCGGCCACATAGGCACGGTCACCCGCGACATGCACGCCGTACGCCCCGGTGCTCACCTCCATGCCGCCCACGCGGATGGGCTGGCTCGGATTCCCCACGTCCACCATTTGGAAACCCGCGTCGAGTTCGGCCACATAGGCAAAGTTGCCCACCACCTGGATGCCATAACCCAGATTCCGGTTGCCCAAGTCACCGAGACGGACGGGATTGACCGGGTTGCTGACATCCAACACCTGGAGGCTTCCGCTGATTTGGGTCACGTAGACCAGGTTTCCAGCCGCTTGTAACGCACGGGCCTGGCCGCCGGTCGTCAAGCCGCCCAACCGGGTGGGCCGGGCGGGATTTCCGACATCCAACACCTGCAAGCCGGCCGCCCCGTCCGCCACATAGGCGCGATCGCCCACCACCTGTACCGAATAGGCAACGCCGGGGGTGTCAAAGCCTCCCAGACGCACCGGAATGGCCGGGTTGGCCACATCCAGCACCTGCAAGCCGGCGGTATAATCCGCCAGGTAAGCCACCTTCCCGACCACCTGGATTCCGTAGGCATAACCACTGGTGACAACACCTCCGAGGGGTGCCGGTTTCGTGGGATTGGCGACATCCAGCACCTGCAAGCCGCCGGTGGCATCCGCCACATAGGCGACATTTCCCACCACCATTATACCCTGCGGCTGGCCGCCGGTGTCCACACCGCCGAGTCGTATGGGCTTGGCCGGGTCGCTCACATCCAGGATCTGCAAGCCGCCGGGATAGTCCGCCGTATAGGCGAGATTCCCCACCACCTGCACGGCCAAGGCCGTGCCCGGGACATTCTGGCCCCCGCGGTGCACCGGGTTGGCCGGGTGGCTCACATCCACGACTTCAAGACCCGCGTTGAGTTCAGCCACGAAGGCGAGACCACCCAGCACCTGCACGCCATAGGCGGCGCCAGCCGTGCTGAAGTGGCTGACGGGGACCGGATGCGCCGGGTTGCTGACATCCACAATCTCCAGGCCGGCATCGAAGTCCGCCAAAAATGCAAGTTGGCCCACCACCTGCACTGCATAGGCAAAACCGAGGGTGTGATAGGCACCCAACCGGACCGGGTTGGCCGGGTTGCCAATGTCGATCACCTGCAATCCCCCGTCATAATCCGCCAGATAGGCGATGTGGCCCACCACTTGCACGGACCGGGTCTGGCCCAGGGTGTCATAGCCGCCGATACGCACGGGATTGCCCGGATTTCCCACGTCCAGCACCAACAGGCCGCCCATGCCATCCGCCACATAGGCATGACCCCCCTCCACTTGGACACCCATGGCATAGCCCGGGGTGTCAAACCCGCCGAGGCGGACCGGATCCGAGAGGTTGCTCACGTCAAAAATCACCAGGCCGCCATATCCGATCGCCACGTAGGCGCGGGAACCATCGATATAAACACCGAAGGCGTCGCCGCGGGGCACCCCGGGCCACGCCCCCACGGGACTCACGGAGACAGTGCTTTGATTGAACGTCCGCGTCTCGCTCACTGGCGGCGTGGTTCCGTTTCCCACCTGTTCGGCGACCATCCTCACAGTGCCCACGTTCGTCGCCTGGACCGTCCCGCCCGCGATGACCGCAGGACCACCCACCACCCGGAACGTCACTGGAAGCCCGCTGCTCGCCGTCGCCACCAAGGGGTGGGACTGCCCCAACTGCAGCACGGTTTGATTGGTCGGGGTCACCCAATTCAGGGTCTGGGCGGCCGCCGCCAGACTATAATGTATCAACAATATTGCCATCAACCGGGCTCCCCGTCGCCAGGGCGGCTTGGAAGGCCAGGGTCCAGACAGTGGTTCAATCCAGCTTGAGCGGCGACAGGGTGACGTCTTCACCGGTTGGTGGCGTGGGGTTGTACATATGTATTCTTTACATAATATCATGGCAAGAATAATTATGTTTTTGGGGATTGATGGGATGAGCGTCCGGGCCAAGCCAACCGGTCCGGTTTATGGCACCGATTCCCCAGGGGACGCCGGACGATCCGGAGGCGGACAATCCTGCTCGTTCCCCTGGGAATGGTCGGCGGCCCGGCCGGGGTTCGCATCGCCCGTCGCAATCACCGGGCGGGGATCAGGCGGTTGCCTTCGGCCCCGGACCTTCACCGCGGCGACCCGCAGCCAAAGGATTGGAGGGAAATGCGGAACGCCATGGACAATATCCGCGGGGTGGCGGACGCTTCGTGACATGGCTGGCGCCGACCGAACGCAACCGGTTTCCCCAGTGGCTTCCCCCCGTGAATGCGGTCGGGCAGTCGCGGAATCCATTGCCAAATCTGCGCCGGTCCAACGCTGGGAACGATCCCCGGTCCACTTGGATCACCCGGATCACCCGGTTTGTCGCCCGTGAACCGTTGCCTAATACTGCTCGTCGGACTGCTGCTGACCTTTGGCCGGCCCGGGCGAAGCCTGGCGGTCGAGACCCCGGCTGAGGAACCCACCCTTTTCGGTCTCACCAATCTCTGGACCATCAACCTCACCATCACGCCATCGGATTGGCGGGCGCTCGGGGCCCGGGGGGGTCCGCAAACCCGGAATTACGGCAATTTCGGCAATGGCGGGAACCAGGGGAACGGGGGCAATGGCGGACTGTTCGAGGGGATTGTGCGCGGCCTGTTGGGCGATGCCGGGCCCTCACGCCCCGGGAACCAGCCGGGCAACCAACCGGGCAACCAACGGGTCGTCAGCTTTGGGAATGAGAAGTCGCGTTATCCGTGGGCCAAGTGCACCTTCGAATGCGGAGGGCAGATCGTGACCAATGTGGGGGTCCGCTTCAAAGGGGTGAGCTCCTTTGTCCGCGCCCCCAATGGATATAAGCGTCCGTTCAAACTCGATTTCGACCGCGACGCCCCCGACCGGCGGTTCCGGGGGGTGAAGGAATTCAACCTCGACAACAATGTCAATGACGCCACCCAGATGCGCGAGGCACTGGCGTATGAACTGTTCCACCGGGCGGGATTGCCGGCACCGCGGACGGCTTTCGCCCGGGTGTACCTGACCATTCCCGGGGTTCTGGAGCACCAGCACCTCGGGCTCTACACCCTGGTCGAGGTGGTCGAGGGCGATTTCCTCAAACGGACTTTCGGCACCAAGAAAGGGGTGCTGCTGAAACCCGAAATGATGCGCGGGTTGCAATACATGGGGGAAGACTGGGCCCCCTACGCCGACCGTTATAACCCCAAGCGCGAGGTCGATCCCGCCGACGCCCGCCGGTTCATCGAGTTCGTCCGGTTCATCCAGGAGGCGAATCCGGCGGAATTTTCGGCCCGGCTCAAGGAATATCTAGACCCGGAACAGTTCGCGCGGTTTGTGGCCCTGAACGCCTTCCTGGCCAATGTCGATTCCTTCATCGGCAATGGACATAATTATTTCCTCCACGTGCACCCGACCTCGCACCTGGCAACCTTCATTCCCTGGGATCTCAATGAGTCCTTCGGGATGCACCCCGTGTCCGGGGCCTCGCACGACCAGATGCAGACCAGCATCCTGCGGCCCAACGCGGATCCGAACCGGTTGGTGGAGCGTTTCGTCAATGATCCGTCCCTGGGCAAACTGTACCGCTCCCAATGTGCGTGGCTCCTGACCAATGTGTTCGTGCCCGCCCGTTTGGGGACGGACATCGACCGGATCGCCAGTGTGACCAAGCCGGTGGTCTTCGCGGAGTCGAAACGGGCCCGGGCCGATTTTGAGCGGACGGTTCTGGCCACCTTGAAACCCGATGAGGGGGACACCAGCCAACCACGGCACGATCGCGAAGCCGGGCCCCAGAACTATCGTCCTTGGGGATTCCCGGATGCCGTCGAAATCGACAATATGCCCTTGAAAGATTGGGTCACCGGACGGCAGGCCCACGCCCGTGCCCAACTGGAGGGCCGGGTTCAGGGCAACCGTCCCCAGGCAAGGTTGTCGAACCAGAATTGAATCCGTCGGGACACGCCACTCCACCACCCCCCGGAGGGACGAGTTATACGAGTCCCAAGATCGGTCCCAAGATCCTTCCCAATACCCCTCCCAACATCCGTCCCAAGACTTGTCCCGAAATGTATCCCGGATAATGGATCCCCAGGAAGTCATCCGGATCGCGCGTCGCGATTTCCTCGTGAGCACCGCCCGTGGCGTCGGTGGGGTGGCGCTCGCATCGCTGTTGGCGCGGGACCGTCTGCGGGCCGCATCCACGGCACCCCCAACCGCACGCGCGCCCGGTTCACTCCATCCGTCCCATTTCCCGCCCCGGGCAAAGAACTGCATCTTCCTCTATATGGAGGGCGGGGTCAGCCAGATCGACCTGTTCGACCGGAAGCCGCGCCTGAATGAACTGCACGGCCAGAAGATGCCGGAATCGCTGACCAAGAACATCCGGTTCGCCTTCATCCAGAAGGAATCGGCGGTGCTGTGGGGGTCTCCGCATCCCTTCCGCCGGTATGGGCGCAGCGGGCTGGAACTCAGCGGACTGCTACCCCACATCGGATCCTGCGCCGACGACCTCGCCGTGGTGCGTTCGATGCACACCGAGGCTTTCAACCATCATCCGGGGGAACTGCTGATGTATTGCGGCAGCCCGACGCTGGGTCGTCCGAGCATCGGTTCCTGGGTGACTTACGCCCTCGGCAGCGAATCGCAAAACCTGCCCGGCTATATCGTCCTCTCTGCCGGACGCGCCGCAAGTGGGGGCAACACGATGTTCTCGAGCGGCTTCCTGCCGTCCAATTATGCCGGCGTCCTGTTCCGCACCCAGGGCCAGCCCGTGCTCGACCTGCCCAACCCGCCCGGCGTCGATGCCCGTCTCCGTCATCTGGGGCTCGATGCCTTGCTCGACCTGAACCGACTCCGGCAGACGGCGGTGGGCGACCCGGAGATCTCGGCCCGCATCGCGAATTATGAACTGGCCGCCCGCATGCAACTCGCCACGCCGGACCTCATGGATCTCGGCAACGAACCCGCCACGGTGCGGGAGGCCTACGGGATTGACCGCACTGCCGGCGGCTTGAAGACCTATCGGGGTGGCGGTCCGGACGCGTTTCCCACCTTCGCCCGAAATTGTCTTTTGGCCCGGCGCATGGTCGAGCGCGGGGTGCGGTTCGTCGCGATCCATCACGCTTCCTGGGACCATCATAACGACCTCGATTCTGATCTCGGCTTCAATTGCCAGGTGGTGGACCAACCCGTCGGGGCGTTGCTGCGAGACCTCAAGCAACGCGGACTGCTCGATGAGACCCTCGTGGTCTGGGCCAGTGAATTCGGACGCACGCCACTGGGGGAAAACCGACCGGGGTTCGCCAGTGTGACCGGGCGGGACCATCATCCGTTCGCGTTTTCCATCTGGATGGCGGGCGGCGGGATCCGGGGCGGGCAGGTCATTGGGGAAACCGACGAATTGGGATGGAACGTGACGCGCGACCCGGTGCACGTGAACGATCTTCATGCGACGATGTTGAACCGGTTCGGACTGGATCACGAACGTCTCACCCACCGGCATCAGGGCCGTGATTTCCGACTGACCGACGTGGCCGGCCGGGTGGTGACGCAACTGCTGGCGTGACCCAAGGGTCCCCCATTCTGCGACTTGCTTCGCCGCCCATTTTAGGCAACAAGATCTCCGTCAATCCCCGCCGGAGGTTTATCCGGATCGGCCCATGCTTAAAATTCTCGGTCCCAGCCCTGCACGTTCGGGTTTTTGCGACGGTGTTTCGCGCCGAAACTTTCTGCGGATCGGTACGCTGGGGCTCGGCGGATTCGCCCTGTCGGACCTGCTGCGAGCGGAGGAATCCGCGGGCATCCGCAGCAAGGGCAACCGTCACAAGGCGGTCATCATGGTGTTCCTCCCGGGCGGACCGTCCCATCAGGACATGTTCGATCTCAAGGCCGATGCGCCGGCCGAGGTCCGCGGGGAGTTTCGTCCGATCAACACCAACGTTGCCGGGCTGCAGATCTGCGAACATCTTCCCCGCCTCGCCCGCATTGCCGACAAGTACACGGTGATCCGTTCGATGGTGGGCGCCGAAGACCGGCACGAAGCCTTCCAATGCCAGACCGGCCGCCTGAATCGCAATCAACCCCCCGGTGGCTGGCCCTCGTTGGGCTCGTTTCTGGCCCGGATTGAGGGCGCCGCCAACCCGGCCATCCCCCCGTTCTTGGGATTGGCCCCAAAAATGGGCCACGCCGAATGGTCCGACAACGGCGTGGCCGGTTTTCTTGGCTCCGCTTCCGCACCCTTCGAGGTCAACAAAGGCGGGGGCAAGGAAGACATGATCCTCAACGGTGTCACCCTCGACCGCCTCGGGGATCGCCGCGGATTGCTGGACGCCTTGGACCGATTTCGTCGCGAAGTCGATTCGTCCGGCCAAATGGCGGGTTTGGATGCCTACACCCGGCAGGCGTTCGGAATCCTGACCTCCAGCGAATTGGTCGAGGCCTTGGATATCAAGAAGGAGGATCCCCGCACCATCGAACGGTTCGGCAAGGGCGACCCGCGCAATCGGGATGACGGTGGACCCAAGCTGATGGAGCATTTCCTGGTCGCCCGTCGATTGGTGGAGGCCGGTGCCCGGTGTGTCACCCTCGCCTTCAGCCGTTGGGATCATCACGGCGACAATTTCGGTGCCTTGCGCCAGGATCTTCCCCTGCTCGACCAAGGTCTCAGCGCGCTCATACAAGACCTGCACCAACGCGGTCTCGACAAGGATGTCAGCGTGGTCGTCTGGGGCGAATTTGGCCGGACCCCGACAATCAACAAGGACGGTGGGCGTGACCATTGGCCGCGCGTCAGTTGTGCACTCCTTGCGGGCGGCGGGATGCGACATGGGCAGGTCATTGGTTCGACCGACCGGCTTGGAGGCGAGGCCGCTTCCCGGCCCGTCTTGTTCGGTGAGGTTCACGCCACCCTTTACCACTGCCTCGGGATCGACGTGAACAAAGTGACGGTGCCCGACCTTACGGGACGCCCGCAATTCCTGGTCGACAACGGGGTCCAACCGATCCGGGAACTCGTCGGTTGAACGTTTCCATGACGTTGGCCGAAGCCCGCAAGCGCCATGTCGTGTTGGCCGATGAAATCCGCCATCACGACCACGCCTACTACGTCCTCGCGCAGCCCACGCTCAGCGACGCGGAATACGATCGCCGGTATCAGGAACTGGTCGGGATCGAACGTGATTTCCCGGAGTTGGTGACCCCGGATTCACCGACCCAGCGCGTGGGAGGGGCGCCGGTGGAGGGGTTCAACCCGGTGCGCCACCGGGTGCCCATGATGAGCCTCGACAACGCCTTTTCGTCCGCCGACGTCGAGGCCTTCATCGCCCGTGTCCAGAAGGCGGCACCGGAATCCAAACTGGCTTGGACGGTCGAACCCAAGATCGATGGGATCGCGGTCTCGCTCCGCTATGAGCACGGAGTCTTTGTGCAGGGAGTCACCCGCGGCGACGGCACGAAGGGCGACGACATCACGGCGAACCTGCGCACGATCCGCAACCTGCCCTTGCGGCTCCGGGCGCCTTCGGGGGAAGGGTCGGGTCGGTCCGGGACCCCGGTTCCCCCGCCCGAGGTCTTGGAATTGCGCGGGGAAGTCTACCTGCCGGACGCCGGGTTCAAGAAAATCAACGAGGAACGCATCGCCGCCGGAGAGGAGGCGTTCATGAATCCCCGCAATGCCACCGGCGGCTCGCTCAAGCAACTGGATCCACGGGTCGCGGCCCAACGTCCGTTGGCCGTCGTGGTGTATGGGCTTGGAGAAGTCATCGGCAACCCGCAACCCGCGACCCAGACCACCTTGCTCGCATGGCTTGAATCCTTCGGATTGCCCATCCCGGAACGCACTTGGACCGCCCATTCCCCGGCCGAAGTCCTCGCCGCGATCCAAGAGCTGGACACGGTCCGCCGGGACTTCGGGTATGAGACCGACGGTGCCGTGGTGAAACTGGATGCGATCGCACTCCGGGAAGGACTGGGTTCAACCGCCAAGGCTCCGCGGTGGGCAATCGCTTATAAGTACGCTCCGGAACAGGCCCGGACCCGGCTGCACGCGATCACGGTGCAAGTCGGGCGAACCGGCGCTCTCACCCCGGTCGCAGAGCTCGAACCGGTCCTTCTTTCGGGCAGTACGGTCAGCCGCGCCACCCTCCATAATGAGGATGAAATCCGACGCAAAGACATCCGATTGGGCGACGTCGTTTTCATCGAGAAAGCCGGCGAAGTGATCCCGGCGGTGGTCCGGGTTGACACCGACGCACGGGACGGGACGGAGCGGGAGTTCCATTTCCCCCGGCAATGTCCCGAATGTGGCACCGCGGCCTCCAAGGAACCGACGGCCGACGGCGACGGAGTGGTGTGGCGGTGCGGCAACCCCGACTGCCCGGCACGCGTGCGCGGTCGGATCGGGCATTGGTGCAGCCGTGGGGCGATGGATATCGACGGGGGCGGCGAGGTGCTTGTGACGCAACTGGTGGGTGGCGGGCATGTACGCGACGTGGCGGACATTTACCGGCTCAAGCTGGAAGACCTGGCCGGATTGGAACGTCGGGGGGAGAAATCCGCCCGGAACATTCTCGACGGCATCCAAGCCAGCCGCGACCGCGACCTATGGCGGCTGATTTTCGGCCTCGGCATCCTTCATGTCGGTGCCGGTGTGGCCAAGGCACTCGCCCGCGCATTTCCTTCGTTGGACGACCTGGCCCATGCGTCCGAGGAACGTTTGCTACAGATCGGCGACATTGGCGAGGTGATTGCCCGATCCGTCGTGGGTTGGTTTCAGGACCCGGATCACCAGGCACTCTTGGAGCGATTGCGCCAAGCCGGCCTCCGTTTCACTTCTTCCACCTATCAGCCGCCGACGGGTGCGGCAGCCGGGCCGCTGGCGGGAAAGACCTTGGTGCTGACCGGGACATTGCCGGGGCTTTCGAGAGAGGAGGCGACCGCCCTGATTGAGAAAGCGGGTGGCAAAGTGAGTTCCACGGTCAGCAAGAAGACTCACTTCGTGGTGGCCGGAACCGAGGCCGGTTCCAAGCTGACCAAGGCGCAGTCACTCGGGATCCCGATAGTGGATGAAGCGCAACTGATCGGCATGACCGGGGCACCCTGATGACGGCGAATCGGATCCGAGCCCGCTTTCCAACGGTCCTGATGTGCCGGTAGCCTCCCTTCCATGAAATGCTTTGTCACCGGTGCCAGCGGCTTCATCGGAGGCAATCTGGTCCACGAACTGGTTTCCCGGGGCCATGAAGTGCGCGCATTGCTCCGTCCGGGGGCCGACACCCGGGGCTTGGAAAACGTCCGGTACGAGGCCGTGCAAGGGGACATCACCGACAAGTCGGACACCCTCGCCACGGCCATGCGGGGTTGTGACTGGGTCTTCCACGTGGCGGCGAGTTATGCACTCTGGCTACCTGACTATGAGCCCATGTACCGGACCAATGTGGTCGGGACCCAAAAGATCCTGAAGGCCGCCGGCAACGCCGGTGTGTCCCGCATCATATATACCAGCACCGTCGGTTGCATCGGCCTGCCCAAGGAGGTCCCCGGCCAGCGGGTCATACCCACCGATGAAACGGCGCCGGTTTCGGAAGTGCAGATGACCAACCACTACAAACGTTCCAAATGGCAGGCGGAAGTGGCCGCACGGGAAGCCGCGATGGCGGGCTTGCCGGTGGTCATTGTGAACCCGGCTGCGCCGGTCGGTCCCCGGGACGTCAAGCCGACCCCCACCGGACAATTGATCGTGGATTTCCTGAACTCGGCGATGCCGGGGTATCTCGACACCGGCCTGAATTGGGTGCACGTGCGGGACGTGGCCGTGGGTCACATCCTGGCGGCGGAAAAAGGCCGCATCGGGGAACGCTATATCCTCGGCCATTCCGAGGGAAATTGGACGATGCACCATGCATTGTCGGTGCTGGCTGAAATCACCGGAATGCCCCCGGTGAATCGAAAGGTCCCGTACCAGGTGGCGCTGGCTGCCGCACACGTGGGGGAGTGGGTGTCCCGCTTCACCCAACGTCCCCCGAGGGCGCCGCTCGCGGGTGTCCGCATGGCCCGGCACAAGATGTGGTTCAATCCCGCCAAGGCCATCCGGGAACTGGGACTCCCCCAATCCCCACCCCAGCAGGCACTCTCCGACGCCGTCGACTGGTTTCGCGCCGGGGGTTATGTCAGGTCCCGGTGACCGACTCCCGTTCACCGATACCCGCCAGAATACGCCCCCATTGGCGACGGTGAACCTCCAGGGTCCCCTCGCTCCACACCACAAAGTCAGCCCCGGCCAATTTGCGTTCGACAGACCATTGGGCCTCCTGCCGCAGCCTCAACTGCCCCACGGTCCAACCGCGTGCGGTGACCCTTTCCGATTGGGTTGCGACGCTGCAGGCGACCGTCACCACCGCGTCGAACCTAGAGGCGTAATCCTTCTCAAACAACAGGGGGATCACCACACAACCCAACGGCACACCGTGTTCCCGCCATTCCGTGACTTGCCGCTGCCAGCGCCTTTGTATTCGGGGATGGAGAATCGCTTCCAAAGCAAGGCGGTCCGCGGGGGTCCGGAACACCCGCTCGCCCAAATCGGCCCGCCTAAGGGCGCCGTTCTCATCGAGAATGGAGGGACCGAAATGAGCCGCCACCTGGGCCAACCCGGGACTGCCCGGAGCCACTTCCTCGCGGGCAAGGTCGTCGGTGTCGAGGGTCGGGATGCCCAGGGAGGACAGAATTCCTGCGGCGGTGGATTTACCCATCCCGATGCCACCGGTGAGTCCGATGACCCGCGCACCCATAAACAGAACCGCCGCCCGAAGGCGGCGGCGTTGGAATCACTGTTGGTAGACCACCCGATAGGCCCGGGCGGCGTCACCCGCCGGTATGGGATCCCGAACCCATAGTGTCTGATTCTGTGGGGAATCGTTGGTCACCCGTTCCAAGGGCTTCCATTCACCAAAGGACTGGCCGCTGGTGTATTGAACCTCATAGCCCTGTCCCGGGGCACCTTCCCAGGTGATCCGGAAACCCGGGCTGCCATCGGTCAACACCTGCGCGTTCTTGACCACCACCCCGTCAAACGGGCTGTCGTCGAGTGCATTCACGATGCCATCCCCGTCCGAGTCGATGCTCATCGAGTACCGCAAGGCACGGGCGACGCCGACCTTGCGACCGTTCACCAAGGTCGGAACATCGGCTGCGAAGCCGCCCAATCCGGACACTTGGACAAACTTGCCGCCGGTGAGCAACTCCAGTTGGGCGCCGGGGACATTGGCCGCGGCAAAATACACCGTCATTCCCGGAAGGACATTCAGGTCGGCGCTGAGCACCAGATTGCCGGTGACCGAATTGGTTGAGACCAGATTGGTGCTCAAGGAGAGGAATCCGACATAAAGGGCCGCCTTGGCACCCACCGGGGCGAAGGTGATCGTGCTGGAGACCCCGCCGTCCAACAGCAGTTGACCGATTTGGTGACCATCAAACGCCGCCGGGGTCGGACCGTTATCAGCACCAGGCCAAGTGATGACCGCCTCTTGGAAATCCGGAGGGGTCATGCTGATTGAAACGTTGGTCAGGGTCACGATGGGAGGCATCGAAGCCAGCGACAGGCCGTATTGGCTGGCGAAAGACATGACATTGGCACCGGCCTCGATCCGGTTCTTCACGTCCAAGTCGACAAACACCGCGGTGACGCCCGCCGGAGCCGCATCGGCAAAACGAGCCTCGTCAACCGCAAGTTGGAAGACGGTCGCCGGGACAATCTTTCCCCCACCCAACACCGCACGGGTCCCACCAAAAGTCACCGGACCGCTGAGGGTGGAAACGCTGGAACCGGGCGCCGTCAGGATCAGATCCGACCTGACGCTGATGTCAGCCGCCAGCAGGGAACCGTTGTTCACCACAACTTCGTACCCAAGGGCGCGGTCAGTCCCAAAAATCAGGTCGTTGGCGACACTCAGGGCCCCGTTGTTGGTGAAGCGGCGCAAATTGGCAAAGGTCGCCGCATTCCAGTCAAAGGTGCCATTGTCGGTGCCGTTGATCTCGAGCGTGCCGTTCAGAGTGAAGGTCTCGGCGTCCACAGCGGTGAGACCGGACACGATGAACTGATCACCGAGCACAATGTTGGTCGCATGCAGTTTCAGATCCACGAAGGGTGTCTGCAATTTCGGGATCAGATCGGCATCCACATACACAATGTTGAAGATCGACGTGAGTGTGATGGTGGTGTCGGTCGTGGTCGGGGGATCCGTCGGATTGGCCGGGGCATTGGTCACCGTGAAGGCGTAATCCACGGTGTTGGTCCAGATCGACGAATAGATCTGCACGGTGCCGGCGAACCTCTCCACTTCGGACCGGAACAGCCCGGTGAGATTGAGCAACCCGTTGTCCGCACCGAAATCGGCATCGACATAAGGGGCATCGATGCTGGCGCCGCCGTTGCCAATCAGATTGTCCGTCTTGATGATCACCGGACCCTGGGCCCGCATCCGGACCCGGGTCAGGTCCAGATTCTTGGCATTGATCACGATCCGTCCACTGAGATTGGTGTTGGAGGCATCCGGAACATTCGCCGGGCTGGGCACCGTGGTGGCCTGGAAACCGAACGTCCCGGAATACGCTACGTACGGGTTGGTGGCCGCATTGTTCGTATAGGTGAGCGCGTTGGTGATGCCGCCGCCCAACCACGCCGTCATGATGTCCTTGCGCAACGGTGAATTGGTGGCGGTACCCCGCATCGAGGCGAACGGGGACCGTTGCAACTGGGCGTAGAGATTGCTGATCGCCGCGTTGTAAAGGTTGGTGTCGGCGGCCACGAGTGGCGACAGGGGATTGGGGACATTCTGCACCGTGCTCCGGCCGAAGAACACGTTGGTGGGTTGATAGGTGTTGCCACTGATCCGGTTCGACATCTCCAACGGGTTGGGATCGGAGCCGTAGGTGTTGTCGAGTCGCAACACCGTGGCGTCGTTCTTGCCCGTGATCAGGTTGGTCGACATGGCGACGAACCGCAGGCTGACCGTCGGCAGGGGCGCATTGATCGGGTCAAACCCGGGGGAAGTGACGGCGTCCACCAGGACGTTGGGGTCGGTCCGATGGACCAACAGCACCGTGATGACCTGGTTGGTTGCAGGATTGGTCGGACCCACACTCACTGGGCCGTTGGTCGTGATCCAGACAAAAGGCAGAACCGGACCGCCGAGGAGGCTGTTCGGCGGGAAAGTGAAGGAATTGTTCCGGTACGGCCCGCCCACCGGTGTGTTGACATTCTCGATCTGAAACCGGGGGGTTGCCGCGTTGATCCGGCTCTCCACGTTCGTTGCCCCGAGCACAACATTGGTCTTGGTTTGAAGGGTGAAGAGGTTGCCGTACGCCATCCGCCCCTGGTCATAATGCCAGTAGTTGTCCGTCTGACCCGGCAGGGGCAGGTTGCTGACATCATTGCCGAAATTGTTCTGGGCATTCGCCAGGGGCGGAATGTCGACCGCTGACCGGCTCAGATCGACCCGGCCCCCTTCCAGGCGGACCTCGCCACCGGCGCTGCCGGTGATGGTGCCCCGATTGACCAACTCATCCGCATTCACCGTCAGGAACGAATCGGTGATGCTCCGGTAAACATTCAACGTGTTGCGGACGGAAACGAAGGACAGGAATTGTCCGAGCGTGAAGGTGCCGCCAGCGGTCTGGAAGGTGTTCAGCGAGTTGAGGACCGAAGTGCCGTCCAAAGCGATGATCGTGGCATTCGGGGCATTGGAGAACAGGGTCGCCGGCCGACGCACACCTGCGTCATCCAGCAACTCAAACCGCATTCCAGGATTCGCGGAAATCACCCCTGAATTCAGGAAGACTTCGGTGTTCTGGGTCACATACGGCTTGCCCCCGCCCAAGACATCAAAGGCCCCGTTGTTGATGAACACCCGGGCATTGATCTGGGGGGTGGTCTCGTTGTGACCGTTGTTGATGTATTGGGCGCTCGGATCGGCCCAAGCCATCATCGCGGCGGAACCGAGTGCGCAGAACCCGGCAGTAAATCGCTTCATGGATCGTGAAAGGTAAGGAATTTCAATTGCCGCCGAGGGCCGCAGCCTCCAGATCGTGGATCGTGAATTCGCCGGGGGGATACAGGATGGGGGCGTTGGTCGTTCCATCGTAACTTCCCCAAATGAAAGTCCCGGTGGCCGTTGCTTCCGTGTTGTTGCGCGGAGTGTTCAGCAAGGCCGGTCCGATGGTGTTGAAATTCAACACCGGGCTGAGAGCCGAAAAATCCTTGATGCCGGGGCCTTCGCCGGGATCCTTGGGCCGGCTGAAGTTGGCCGGTGGGGTCTGGAACAACTGTGCTCCCCCACCCCGCAGGTACACCCAGGGAAATGGGAGCGTCGGTGCCGGCGACGTCCCGAGATCAGCCGCGGCGATCACCATGTCGGGGATGGTCATGATGCGCTCCAAGGTCTGTTGCTTGGTCACCCCGTTCGTGGTGACCGTGTCGGACCAGCGCATCACCAAGGGTTTGACAAAGCGACCCAACAGCGGGTCGGTGTCCACCCGGATGAAGGTGATCTTGTTGACCCCGGGCCGCACCCCGACACCGATGGGCGCCACCGCATTGGTCAGTCCCGCAGATCCGAATCCAACGGCGGGTGCGTATCCACCGAATCCGCCGCCGGTCCCGGTACCGATGACCGTGAGATCCTGACTCGTCCGCAGCGTGGCCCCAGCAGGCAGAATCTCGTAATTCTCGTTGTTCGGATGGTAAATATACCGGATACCACCCGCGTCATCCCGGGTGGGACCCGTAAAAAAGGTTCCGAACGACGTCTGACTGATCTGCCGGGAGACCCGCCCATCCACCGTGCTCACCTGAATCCCCAGATAGGAGGCCAGACTCACGTTCGGCTCCGAGGCGTCCAAGGAAATCTCATTGGCGTCGTAATAGAGAACGGACCCGTCGGGATTGAAAAACGGCCGGTCGTAATAGGTGTAAAGCGTGTTGTTGACGAAGGAACTGGCCAGTTGCGTCAGCGGGTCAAAACTACGGCGGATGTTGAGGAATTGGGGGTTGCCGGCCGCATCGGGGTTGTTCTGACGGAGCGTCCAGACGTATCTCTCCGGGGAGGTCAACCCCAAGGTCTCCATGATCCATCCCATCGTGACCGACTTGATATCCAACAAGCCGAGGCGCTGAGCCGTGTAGTTGATCCGCGAAGTGGCCAGGGGGAATTCACTCAGATCAGGCGAGAATTCCGACACCGGTTTGAGGTCATTGAACACCTTGAAGGCGTTATCGACGGCCTTGACCCCCTCCGGACCAAAGTATTCCAGAAACGACTCATCGAAACCGTACGTGACGATGGGGGCGGTGATCCGGAACTCCTGGGAGATGTTCTTCGGTGCGCCGATATCCTGCTGCGGGTCATAGGTAGCGGAACTCCCCCCCGGGTTGTACCCGATGCCAGGGATCTGCCAGGTCTCGAATGGACCGATCAGGGAAAACGCCTGCACCGCGGCGGCACCACCCAAGGCCGCCACCACCAACGTCCCTTTGGAAAGAAGCTTCAACATAACTCAGCGGATACGATTGACGCGGAAATAGGCGCTCGCCGGGGCGTCGCGCAGGATGACGGAATCACGGGTGGAGGCGGCGAACCGGTAACCACCAGAATTGGTCCACGACTTGAGATCATTGGAAGTCTGCAACTGATAAATGCCCCCCGGATGACTCGACCAACTGAGTTGCAACCCCTGTCCGGTCGGCTCCATCACCACCTTCAGCACGTCGTTGGAATCGGCCGGGTTGGTCCCGCTCAGGAATTCATCCCGGTTGCTGACCCCATCGCCATCGGAGTCCGCCCCGGGTCCCGGCCATGATGCGGGATCGGGACCGAAATACTGGGCCTGCCAATCGTCGGGAAGCCCGTCGCCGTTGGTGTCCTTGCCCCACGAACGGCCCTGCCCAGCCGCCGACAACGGCGATCGGCGACCGTCGGTAAGCAGGTAGTCGATCTGGACGGAATGGGTCGTTCCCGGAAGCACATCGGGAGAGGACCAAAAGCTGTCCGTGGTGATTTCCGGGGTGGTGGCCCCATCGAGATAGACCTCATATTGTTTGACGTTCAGCCCGGAGAGGGGAGCCCAGGAGGCCTTCACCTGCCAGGACGAAAGACCTTCCACCACCGGGGCATCCAAGGCCGTCAACACGGCGGCCTGCGGGGCCAGACGCTGGGCGGCAAGATCCATTCCGGTATCCACCCCATTCCAAGTGGACCACACGGACAGGAAGCGGCCAGCCCCCAGTGCCGCCACGGTCGGACTGATCTGATCCCCGTTCCCGGCCGAGTCCAAGGTCAGGACGCCTCCGGCGGGCACGCCCGTCAGCGAGAGCAACCGACCTCCTACACCGGTGCCCTGTTGGTCCAGGCCCGTCCCCATCCAGACGGCCAGAACCTGGTCGCCGGACACGGCCAGACGGGGTTGCATCTGCGAACCCAACAAGGTGTCGGAAACCGTGATCAGCGGGCCGCCGGTTCCGGCGGCATCGAGCCACCGGGCTTGGATCGACCAGAAGATGTCCCCGGTGACACCCCCCTGACTCGTGTCCAACTGACTCCAAGCGACCGCCAGTCCGCCACTTCCCACCGCCACCAAACTGGGATTCGCACAGGGCTGAATCCCCGGATTCACCCGGGCCTCGTCACCTTGGGCGCTCCCGTTGGCGCCAAAGCGTCGCAGGTAGACATCGGTCCGGTTTTCACCGGTCTGCTGTTCCGAGATCCAAGCCACGGCGAATCCGCCCGCAGGAAGCGGCGCCACCACGGGATTGCGCTGGTTGAAACGGGTGAATTGATTGACGACAATGGGATCGCCCAGTTTGTCGCCGGGTGACCCGACCCGTTGGGCCAAGACTCCCAGCAGATCGCCATCGGCACCGGTGGAAGCCCAGGTCACCACGGCGGAACCATCCGAGAGCGCGGCAACCGTCGGGTTTCGATTGTCGGTCCCGGCCGGGCTCAGCACCACGTCGCCGGTCACAAAAACCCCGTTGGGTCCGAGGACACGGGCGAGCACCGCCCGGCTGCCACGCAGTCCGGATTGCCAGGCAAAGACGGTTGAGCCATCGGCCAGGATGGCCACTGTGGCCGCCTCCTGATCGCCCGCCCCGCCCTCGTTGACGCGGAAGGCGCCTCCGACGGCGGAACCGCTGAGGTCCAGACGACGGGCGCTGACACCCAACCCGTCGCCGTCGGTGGCATTGTCCTGCCACACGAGATAGCCCCGGGTCGGGCCAAAGGCAGCGGATGGATGGGTTTGGTCGCCCGGGGGGCGGCCGGCCAAGGCATATTCCGCCCCGTCCAGCCCCACCTCGGCTCGGGCCGACCCCACACCGGCGCAAACCACCGCCGACAGCAACAGCTGTCCGGTCAGGCGACGCACCCCTGAATTCAGGCGGTCAGTCATGTTGCTCAAAGTATCGGTTAACGGACTTGTGGGATGACAATCTGGCATAGCAAAGGTCACGCCAGAGAATTGGCCCCATCACTTGGTGACTTGGGGCGGAAGGGTGTTGGGATCAAACGGCAAGGCGTCCGCCGCGTTCACTCGTTTGCCCGCCGGATCAATGATCGTCGGGGTGATGAAGATCACGAGGTTCTTCTTGCTGTTGAAGGCGGCCTCGCTCCGGAACAGGCGACCCACCAACGGCAGATCACCCAAGACCGGAACCTTGTCGCGCGTTTTCTTGACGTCTTCCGCAATCAGGCCGCCAAGGACCACTGTCTGGCCGTCCCAGACGATCGCCGAAGTGGTGACCTGACGCAGACGGATGCGCGGCAACGGCAGGACCGCCCGGACCGGCGGCACATTCGGACCGGTCTGCACCGGGACGAAATCACCGGGATCATCATAACCGATGAATTCGGTATACGATGGGATGAGCGACATCTGGATCGAGACGTCATCCGAACCCACATAGGGAATCACGTCGAGGGTCGGTCCGAAGGGCAGACTCGCGGTGATATAGCCGAATCCGATGGGCGTTTGTTGGATAACTTGTCCGTTGCCGGTGGGCGTGATCTGGCCGCTGCCCCCCTGCTGCCCCTGGTTCTGGCTGACGTCGATCACGATCCGGCGGGCATCGACCACAGACACCTGGGCCTGTCGTCCGCTGAGCGTGGTGACCTTCGGGGCGGAGAGAAGGTCCACCCCATCGCGTTGTTCCATCGCCTTGATCACCAACTTGAACTGCGGATCCGTGAGGATGCCCGTAAGGGACGCCACCGTCGGGATCGCCGACTGGGCCGAGTCCACGTTGCGCAGGCCGCTGGTCAGCTTGCCATCGCTCGCGGCCGGGGCGATCGCGGTCCCGGCAGCAACGCTGCCCGGGAAAGTCGCCTCAGGATTGGCGAGGGTGGGAACCCCCGTGAACGAAGGCTGGGTGCCGCCGCTCGCAGCGAGACCGCCACCGCGCATGGTCAGATTGCCCAGATACCAATCAAAACCCACGGCCCGGCTGTCGGTCTGGGTGATCTCGGCAAACTTGGCCTCAATCATGACCTGGGGCGGGGCCACGTTGAGGACTTGGATCGCCTGCTCGATGATATCGAGGTCGGAGAGGGTCGCCCGAACAAACAGGATGCCGGTGCGATCGTTGAAGAACAGGGCCTTCTGATCCTGGGGTTGCGCTCCAGGTTGACCGGGCAATCCGCCGAAGCCACCGAGGCCTTGGTTGCCTTGGAGTGCGGCCTGTCCGCCCACGCCCGCCGCAAGGATCGGGAACTGGACACCCGAGGCCGTGAAGAACTGTCGGACGACATCCTGGATGCTCACGGCAAACCGCAGACGGGTGACACCGGAAATGCCGGGGCCACCGAAGCCACCGCCCTGTCCTCCCGCGCCGCCTTGTTGGCCGCCACCCAAGCCGCCGCCACCACCACCGCCACCGAAGCCGCCGCCACCACCGCCTCCGAGACCGCCGCCACCGCCCTGGCCGCCCCCGAGGGTGACTTCGACATGGGGAATTGTGAACAGGCTGCCATTCTGGCCGCCGGCGCCGCCCGCACCGCCGCCCGCGCCGCCGCCGCCGCCGCCGCCGGCCCCACCACCGCCCGCGCCACTGTTCTGGCTTTCAATCGGCAGCGCCAGACCGGTCACACTTTCCAAGCCTTGGAGGAAGGTCTCCGGGTTCACCCGGAAACGGCGCGTGAACAATTGGATCGGTTCGGGCAGACGCTGGGTGAAGATCACCGCGTAGTCTTCCACGGTCACCCGGAGCGGTCGGTCCGCCACCTTGGTGATCGCATCCAGCGCATCGGCCAACCGCACATTGCGGAGGCCCGGCATGAGCTTGATGTTGACCGTGTTCAGGTCCAACGGCTCGGCATTGGCTGCCGGGACCGGTTGACCCGTGGTCGGGTCAATCTGCGGAATGTTGGATTGCTGGGGGATGTCGATCGACGAGCTGATGATGAAATTGATCCCCCGGTGATCGGGATCCCGCAGGCGGGCCTGTTCTTCCAACGTCTTGACCACTTCGCTGAGCGGGAGTCCCTCGAACTTCAGCTCGTTCAGCGTGATGCGATCGAGCTTGTTGAAGATCGCCTGACGACCCCGGCTGGTATAGACGCGATTGGTGCGGGCATTGGGGTTGGCGTCCGGGAGCTTGGGCAACTGGGTGTCCCAAGCGCTCTCCACGACGACCAGTTTGTCCTTGCCGGCCAATTCGCGACGGCGGGCGGAACGGTTGTAATGCGCCTCATCGATCAGCGAGAGATAATGGTGGGCGGCCCGGCTGTCGGGATTGATCTTTTCCGCGGCCTTGAACTCCGCCTCGGCGTCGGTGAGTTTGCCCATCTCATAGAACAACACCCCGTTGTGCTCATGGATGCCGGCCTGGACCAACTCCTCGGTCTTTTCCTTCACCCGGTTGAGCGTCTGTTCATCGGGGATGCGGCCCTTCAATTCCACCAACCGCACATCGTTGTCATGCTTGATCTGCTTGGCCAACGTGTTGTTGGGATCGACCGCCAGCACGCGGTTGAGATGGATGTCGGCCTCCTGGTACTTGAGGTAGCCGCCCTCCTTGATGGCCGCGATGGCGAGTTCCAACCGGACCGCGACGAAGCCTTGTGCGGTGGCGGAACGTTCGGCCTCCACGGAGGTGCCGAGTTGTTCCACCAATTCCCATGCCGACTCATAGACCTTGGCGGCGGAAGGCAGATCCTTTTGCTTCTGCGCCTGCCGGGCCGCCTCGAGGGTCTGGCGCAAGAGGATCTTCTTTTCCTCGCGGTGGATGGCTTCTTCTTCCGCAATCTGGCCCGGGCTCTGGCCGAGCACCCCTTGGGCGGAGGCGGCGACGAGCAGCACGCTGAGGAGACGGGACGCGTTGGTCATGGGTGTGTTCACGGTTGAGACTGAAAGGCTTCTGACTGCTTAAGGGGCCGGGACGGCAGGGATCGTGGTGCGCACCTGATTAGGCGCCGAGACTACAAGCTCATCTTTTCCTATGGCAACTATCTTGTAGCTTGCCCCGGAAATGGTGAAGGAATCATCCACCCGCCGGCCGGGAAAATCCTTGGTCTCGTGGTGGAGATCGGCGGCGTAGGAGCTGGCCTTGCGGAATTCGTGCTCCTTGGAAAGCGTGAAACGCTCACCGGTCTCCACCAGTTCGCAGACCAGTTCCGTCGGTTCCTCCTTCGGACCTTTCACTTCGCGCAGGACCAGAACCTCATTCTTGGAACCCACACTCAGGGAACTGATCACCGGACGGCGCTTGGCGGGGAGCTTCTCGAATTCCCGGATGACTGAAAACTGGTAGCGAGGGTTGTCGGCAACACTGGCCACGCCGGTATAGGTGATGATCAGGTTGAGCGCCTTCGGACGGAACTCCAAGGATCCCAACCCACCCTTGCCGGAACGGCGGCGAAGACCGTCCTGCGTCTTGTCCCAAGTGCCAGGGTTGAACGTGTTGTGCTCACCGTCCAACTGCATCCGGAATGTCTCGGCGACCCGTTTCAGCGCCATTTCATTGGTC
Organism: Verrucomicrobiota bacterium; assembly: GCA_025360495.1. GTDB lineage: Bacteria > Verrucomicrobiota > Verrucomicrobiia > Limisphaerales > UBA9464 > UBA6176. Next base: position 23,840 of record JANYCC010000207.1, read on the forward strand.
GAAAGATCAATCGGAGCCAATGACACGCCTTTCTTGGTCGTTCGTTGCGTCAATTGGGACTCGAGCGTTTCCTTCACGTGGTTGACGTCGACGAGTAGCAGGAACGCGGCCACAGCCACGGCCAGCAGCACGACGCTGAGCACGATTTTCTCGTAATGCTTTTTCAGGAAATCCATGAAAGGTCGGTGTTGCCAAGTCAGTTCACCGGGCGGGTCTTCGGCTTCACCGGGGCCGGGGCCGGGGCCGCGGAGACCGGGGCCAGCTTGACCACCTCGATGCCCAGCGTGATCCGCAATGGTTTGTCGTCCAGGACCGGTTCCCCCGGTTTCGTGGTGGTGGCGCTGGGGGCCGCCGCCGCCGGTGCCAATCCATAGCGTGACGCCAGGGAGGGGCTCATGCCGTACCGCGCGGCCAACGCCCGGTCCATCCCCATGGTTCCATTGGGCACGGCTGCGAGCGGGGCGGCCTCCGTGGTTCCCCGCTCGACGTTGATCGATTTCACCACGAAGGCCTGCTTCGCATTCACAAACCCCGCCAAGGCCGAGGCCAACTCGGAGCTGAAACACTGGAAGATCGCCTCGTAGGGATAAAGCACCGCCCCGGTGACCGTGTTGGTGGTGGGCTTTTTCGCCAGGTAATTCGAGGCCGGCGTGATGTCGTTGGTGTTGACCGGAGTCCGCCGGATCGATTCCAACGAATGGATCTTGGCATCAAAAAGGATCTGGCTGAGATCGGCGATGTCGAGCAACTGGATGGTCAATGGAACCAGGGAACGCTGGGCCATCTGCAATTGACGGCGCTGTTCGTCGAAGGTGAACGCATACTTTCCCCCTTCGGGCTTCGGAAGCTTCACCCCGCTGCGGTCGGCCGCCTTGTCCAACTTGTCGAGCGTCCCTTCCAACAGGTTTTTGAACGCCGCATCATCCAGGGCTTCCGGCAGCGGAAGTGGCAGAAACTGGCCGCGGACCGAGTCCTTGAACCGGTCGAGCTTCACCTGGGCGTCCCTCGCGAGCTTGATATTATCCTCGGTCGGGGCCGGTTTGCGGTTCACCAAGGTGTCGAATTCCTGGTTCTTGGACTCCAATTCGGTGTTGACCGCGGCGGCGTCCGACTGGGCGTTCAGGAGGTAGAAAACCCCGGAACCCAAGAGGGCCACCGCCACCGCCAGACCGACGACGAAGAGTAGGTTGCGTTTAATCCAAGCCATATCAGAGCTTCATCGGGCGCTTCAACTTGATCTTCATCGGGAAGGTGAACGTCGGCGAATTGTCATCTTCGCTGAGCTGTCCGGAGAACTGCGTTTCGTTCGCGTCGAACAGGGGGCTCGCCTTCATTTCCTTCTGCAGATCGAACGCCAGATCGTTGTTGGCGCTGGTCCGGGCCTTCGAAAGGTTCACCGCCCGGATGGTGAGATTGATCGTGGCGATCTCGTTGGTCGCCGCCGCCGGTCCCTTGGGTGGCTTGGCCGCCCCCTCCGTGCTCGTCATCTCGGAGGCGCTCACCGTTTCTCCCGGCGCGCCGCCCGGTTTGGGCAGCAACCCGTAACGTCGCATCAAGGCCGGATCCATCACCGTTGGCCGCGG
>JANYCC010000230.1 GCA_025360495.1 Verrucomicrobiota bacterium
CACACAAACCCCACCCCCCCAAGCCCATGTCACAATCATCCACCAAAATCGTTCCGATCGGGAAGAAAGTCTGCAAACCGTTTCTTCTGGAAGTCATGGTTTTCAGCCCCGAAAGCGGTTTCAAATTCAAGGTGATCGTCGAGCGCACCTGCACCCCGGCGGCCGATGCCATATGGAAACTTGTCTTCGACCTTTATAAAGTCACCGATGGGGTGGAAGTCCAACTGGTCCATGTGTCCTTCACCGCGGGCACACCGGTCGAGCAGGAAGCCGTCCAAACCATGGCTGACGAGGGGATCACCGAAGCACAGTCCGATGTGATCATCAACGAGGTCCATCCGGCGGTCAAAGAGGTGGTGGACGTATCGGATCCGACCCCGGAGCAGCGCCGGCGCATCCACAACGCGATGCAAAAGGCGGTGACCGCCGTGGATGTCTGAACCGGATCGGATATGCCAACGGTCCGCCGGGTGGATGCCCTCCCCCCGCGGACCGTTCGAAACCCTGCGTTGACGGTCTTCCCCATCCAACCCATCCCCATGAATCCCGTCCGCTCCGTTTTCGGCATTCTGGTGGTCTCGGCGGTCTCGGTGGCCTCGGCCCTCCAAATGGCGGCGCAAGTTCGCGCCATCGACCTTGATGTCACTCCGGGGGCGAGCGGTGCGAGCGCTGCTGGCGCCTACCAAGTGTCCGGGTTCGAAGTTCGCAGCCGGTGGTCCGGGGCGGTCCCGGTGCCCTTGAAGAAAGGGGACCTGTGGACGCCGGGTAAGCAGTCCGAGGTCTTTGACGCGATTCGCGAGGCGTTCGATAGCGAGCAATCGCAATCCTATCTGTTGGATAATGCGGGGGAGGTGGGCGTCCTTTATGTCGATGTGATCGAGGAAAAGGATGAGGTTGCCCACACGGTCAACCTCGTTTTCCGCCCGCTCCGGGTTCATGTGTCCCTGGCGAAGATTGGTGACAATGTGTTGCCCATCCCGCGCTCGGCTGCGGCCACGCGTTATGAAGGGGTTCCGCCTGCGCTCCTCGCCCTCCAACCCGTCCTGGGCGTCACCTACGATCGGGCCTTCGGCACGGCCATCGCCGGCGGAATCCATAACGACCTGCTGACCTTGCCCGACACCCTGGGTGGCCGGTTGCCGGTGCGGGCCCGCCCCGATCATCTGGATGCCACCTTCAACGGCTCCAAATCCTTCGAGAGTTATTATCGTGCCAATGCCGGGATCACCTATGCCTATCGACGCGTTGGGATGACCCTTCAAGAAATGTCATTCGGGGGGCTCTATGACGGCACGAAGGAACCCTTGGCCGGGCGAAAGCATGTTGAGAATTCCGGCGGGGCCCAGGCCGGCGCCACCTTCCGGATCGCGGCCCACACGCGGATGACTTTTGGCTCGGGTTACGATCATGCGAGCGAAACCTTGGAAGACGATTCCAACCGGGTGCGAACGACCACGGAGGTCCAGCGCAACCGGCTGATCGCGGAATCGCTGTTGCCCCGGCCCATCGGTGGATTTCTCCGTGCCGCCGTCTGGGAGGACAATGGTTGGAGCGATCAGGCGGCCGGTTTTCATCAACGCCTCGTCGGGCGCATCGGTTATGCCCGGGAAATGGCGATCGCGCCCAATCAGACCATCGGGTTGGAACTGATCGCGGGTGGGGGACGTTTGTGGGGCGATGCTCCCGACAGCCGCCGTTTCTTCGGGGGGAACTCCCCCGGTCAATTCCTCTATGACAACGTCGCGGATGACAGTCTGCTCAAGCTGCCGGCCGGTCCCATGATCCGCAGCTTTGGCCAGGGGGAAGCTGTCGGCAACGCCCCCGGTGCGGCTCGCGGAGGTGATGGCTTCTGGCATGTGAATGCCAATCTCACCTTCCCGATCCCGGTCTGGTCCTTTCCCCTGATTCCGTCGGAGGAAGAGGTGCGCAACCGGCTGAAGAATGGCATCAATGTGTCGGGTCGGAACATTCTGATTTCAACCCTGAAGAACCAGGGCATGTCCCGTGAGGACGCCATTGCGGAAGCGGACCGCACGCTCGACGAGATCCGGCCGGCCACCGAGTTCATCATCGACGAAGCCAACCTGTATTCCGTCAAGCCGTTGCTGATGTTCGATGCGGGAGGTTTGTCGGGTGGAGGCGGCAGCCCCACCTGGCTCGCGGCCGGCGGCGGACTGCAACTCACGGTCGTGACCGCGAAGTTCGAATTGGGCTACATGCACACCCTCAGCGGGCCCACCAATGGCGATCGCGGAAACTTCTTTGTCCGGTTGGTCTTTCGCAACCTGTTTTGAACGGTTGTTTTGAACGGTTGCCGGTGCGGAGCAGGGACCGTTCTTCGGCGGCCATTCCGTCGGGGGCCTGCCGGGGCCTGCCGGGGTCCGCCTCGTAACCTCGTCGCCTACGCGCCCATGGGACCATCGCAATTATCCTTGGCTCAATATCCCGGCGCGCACATCGTCAATGAGCGCATCTGGGCATCGTAGGAGGGCGGGTAGGAAAACCCGCCTCCCCCGGAGCTGTCGCGACCGCCCTGGGAGGGCGGGTTTTCCTGCCCGCCCCGCTTCTCCCATGGCCCGGCTTCCCACGATGCCCAGATGCGCCCAGCATCCATCCACCTCGGAAAAGCCCCTTTCCTTGGGCGACCCAGCCGTCAGGGTGGATGCCTTGGCGATGCCTGATCCCAACGCGTTCACGATGAGCCGATCTTGGAAACGAATCCTGCTTGAGTCGCTGGCGATTGCCGCGATCGGGTTGGTGTTGGCGCTGCTGGCGAATGGGGTGTCTCCCCGCGGCCTGTCCCTGACCCGGGATTATTTCCCTGGAAAGACGAAGCCGACGGTCGTGAGAAGACCTGAGGTGACCGCTCCGGAAACCGCGAAAGGTCCGGCGACCCCGGCATCCGCAACGATCACGTCGTCGGCGTCGGAGGAGCTATCAGCACGTCTGAGGGAAAAGGGATTGCAGGGCATTGGGGGAACGGAGGTGCGGCAGTTGTTCGACGACCCCCAATACGCGCAAGAATTGATCGTGTTCGTCGATGCACGGGACGATCACCACTATCAGGAAGGGCATGTGCCGGGCGCCTATCAATTTGATCGGTATTACCCGGCAAAACATCTTCCGGCGGTGCTTCCGGTCTGCCTGTCCGCGTTGAAGGTCGTGGTGTATTGCACCGGCGGGAATTGCGAGGACAGCGAATTTGCGGCACTGGCGTTGAAGGAGGTCGGAGTGCCACCCGAGCGCCTGTTTGTTTATACCGGGGGGATCACCGAATGGTCCGCGCGCGGTTGGCCCCTTGAAAGCGGTGGACGCAAGAGCGGGTTGATCCAAGGGTTCAAACCCTGAACGACGAACCCTGTGCGACCCACCATGAACGACGCCATCCCTCCGTCATCCCGGCCCGTGTTCCGTGAACTATCGCTTTTGGTGGCCCGCTGTCTGTTGGGAGGGGTCATGGTGGTTCTGGGATTGAGCAAGGCCCTGCACCCGGTGGATTTCCTGAAGATTTTGCAGCAGTACGGGATGACGGAGAATCACGTCGTGCTGAATGGGATTGCGGCAGCGCTGCCCTGGTTTGAGATCTTTTGCGGGTTGTTGCTCCTGGGGGGCATCGCCGTCCGGGGCACGGCTTTGTTGTCGATCGCCATGCTGGTGCCCTTCAGCGCAATCGTGCTGCATCGTGCCCTGGCCTTGCACGAGTCTATGGCGATCCCATTTTGCGCCATCCGGTTCAATTGCGGTTGCGGCGCCGGCGAAGTGATCATCTGCCACAAGCTGCTGGAGAACGGATTCCTCATCCTGATATCGGGCCTGTTGCTGACGACGACGCCCCGGCGCTGGTGTCTGCGTCCGGAAATGTTCCAACGGGAGTGATCCCGCGATGGTGCACGTGGGTGCACCTTGCCGTCGCCGCGTCACTTGGGAGGGTTCACCGCGGGCACAGCCCGCTTCGGTGTCGGTCCCAAAGTGGATGGGTCCGGAGACGCCGGGGAGGCCGGGGAGGCCGGGGAGGGTGGGATGAGGGGTCGGGCGATGGAGCGGATGGGTGACTGCTGAATGACCGGCACCTTGATCACCGGGTATTTCGGATGATCGGAATTCACGGCGATCTCCACTTTCTGCCCCGGTTCGACCACGAATCCCGCCGGGAAGGTCACCAAGAGGGTGAACATACGTCCGGGCTGGGTCTCCTGAAGTTGCATTTCCACCCCGGGAACATTGGCCCGTGGTTCGGAGATTTTCACAAGGTTCGTGCCCGAGTTCCGGAAGATCAGGCTGGATTTCAATGTATTCGGGGTCGGGCCGGCGGGGAGCCACAGTTGTTCCGGAGAAGCCGCCAACGCCGGTTGCAGGATGGCATAGGCCGTCACATCGATCGTGGGCGTGTTCGAGGAGGACGTCTTCAGGTGGATCGGCGCCATGGTGGTGTGCGCGGTGAACGGCGGGACGGCGGTGACGTGGAGGGCGAACTCCTTGCCGGGGATCACCGTCTTCAGTTCGGCTTGGAAATACTTGTTGGTGCTCACCAAGTCCGACAGGACGAGGGGTTCCTCGAGGTTGCTGACAATCCGGACGATCCGGGTCTCGTTGGTCTGCGACTCGTCGGAGAACGTGAACATGGCCATGGCCGGCGAGACGTCGATGGGTTTCCAAACCGTGCCGGTGATCTGGAGCGTGAGATTCGTGTGGGCCGGATCATTGCAGGTGATGGAGGCGGACTTGGCAACCGAGCCACCGAAGCCCATCGAATTGAACTGCAGGGGGATGACCCCGGTCTTGCCCGGTTCGACGTGTTTATCCCAAGCCCCGGCGGTGGTGCAGCCGCAACCGGGGTGGACGTCGAGGATGTCGAGGGTGGCGGTGCCGGTGTTGGTGAAAACGAAACTGTGTTTGACCAAGGCGCCGCTGTTGGTCTTGCCAAAATTGTAGGTGATCGAGTCGAATTCGATCTTGGGAACCCCGGCGTCACCGGCCACGGGTGCCGCTTGGGCCGGTAAGAGTCCGTTTCCCAAGGCAAGGGCCAGGCTGGTGAAAGCCAAAATAGGTCGGCAAAGTGTCCAGCGTTTTGATTTTATGTTCATGTTGGCCTGAACGAATGATAAGGAGGGTTTACTGGCGTTGTCAATTGATGACCATCCGACCGGGGTTGTCCGACCGCCGGGATACACTGGTTGCGTTTCCGACGCGGCCCGGCCAACTCGGTTCCGGAAAGGCTCTTGCTCCCACTACCGGTCCTCCAAGCTGAGCCTATCCTCGCTGTCGGGGCCGCGCCATCATCACCTTGATGCCAAAATGGATGGGCCCTCAAAAGAGAGCCCATCCGCTTGGTGAAGGGTTGGCCCGGGTCAATTCCCGATTCAGGGGCCAAAGCTGAAGTCGCAGGGAGTTGCGGGCACCACCGGTGCGCCATTGTTAAGTTTATCGAGGCAGGTCTTCAACGTCTCCTGTTGGGTGCGCGCGGCACTGGTGGTCACAGTGGGGTATATCGACAACGCACCATTGGCGGCACTCACCAACTGATTGATGGTTTCATGGGAACAAAGGTCGAACGAGGCGCCATCCACCAAGCCGTGCCGGATGTTGAGAACCATGGTGGCCAACTGGGCGGAAAGCATGTAGGTCATGTCCGTGGCGTTGGCAGAGAGCAGCCATGTTGCGACCTGTCCCGGTGTGGTCGGGTTGAACGCGGTGTCCGCAATGGGTTTTCCATTGTACTGCCTGAGATTCAGAGCGGTGAGGGCAGCCAGATCCGCCTGGGTAATCAGCACCTGACCATTCTTGTTGCTCCAGAAGCCAAGGGTCAGACCCCCGCTGGGTTTCGTGCAATAGTTTCCGAAGCTGACAGTAGTGGTTCTTCGCTACTTTCTGTGGCTGGGATAAGATGGTAAGCTAAGCTTGCCGGCCACGAAGTAGAGCATCGGGATCATATAGGCGCTGCTCTTGAAGCCGCGCGCCTTGCGCTTCAC
>JANYCC010000248.1 GCA_025360495.1 Verrucomicrobiota bacterium
GTCATCCTTCACCCGCACAGTGACCGGAATGGTCGTGCCGGCGGCGGTACCGGGCACGGTCCATGACAGCACCCCGGTGGACGCCTGCAGGGTCATCCCCGCCGGCGCCCCGGGATCCAGCGAATAGGTCAGGTGATTGACGGGGATATCGTCGTCCGTGGCCGACACGGTCAGCGACACCAACGCGCCGGGCACCGTGTTCTGGGTGGGGATCGATCCGATCACCGGCGCCAGGTTCACTTCCCTGACGACCACGTTGAAGATCACATTGGTGGTGTTGGCGGGCGAGGCACTGTCGGTCACCCGCACCGTGATCGCGGCATTGGTGGGTCCCTGCGCTTCGGAGGGACGCCAGAACAACACCCCCGTGACCGCGTTGAGCGACACGCCGTCGGGCGCAGCGCCCACCAGCGCGAACGTGAAGGGCGGTTGCGCCAGCGGACTGTTCGTGACCGCCATCCGCAAGGTCAGCAGGGTTGTCTCATCAAGGTGCTGTTCCGGCACCGGCACCAACCTTAATATCGGCGGGACAACCGTCACTTGGAAGCTTTGCTCGGCCTGCATCGGCGGCACCCCATTGTCGGTCACCCGCACCGTGAAGGGCTGGACTTCCGTCGCCAACCGGACGCCGATGGGCCACGAGATCACCCCCGTCACGCCATCAATCGTCGCCCCGGCGGGGGCGCCTGCCCCCAAGGTGTAAGTCAGCAGGTTGGCGGGCACATCGGCATCCGTCGCGTGGGCCGTATAATGAAAGACCGTATCATCAGCCGTGACCTGGGGCGGAATCGCCGCGAGGACCGGGGGCAGGTTCACCTCGCGCACCGTGACACTGAAACTGTTTGTGGTGCTCAGATGAACGTCGTTCACCGCATGCGGATTGTCGTCGGTGACCACCACCGTCACCGTATAATTACCGGGGCCCTGCGACTCCTCCGGCACCCAGGTGAACTGACCGGTGGCGGCATCGATGGACAGTCCGGCCGGGTGTTCCAGCAAGGTGAACGAAAGCGGGTTCGGGGGTTGGTCCGGATCCGTTGCGGTGGCTTGGGCAACCAGCGGGGTCTGCTCATCCAAGGTCTGCGGCCCGGGCACGGTCAGGCTGGGCGGACGGTTGACCTCGTTCACGATCACTTGGAAGGTATTGGTGCGGATATAGGCCTTGCCTCCCACGAAATCGGTGACCGTGGCCACCACGTCGTTGGTCCCGGGTCCGTCCGCCTCGGTCGTCTGCCAGGTGAGGGTCGCGTTGGTCGGACCATTGGGCGTCAGCACCATCCCCATCGGCGCCTTTAACAAACCGAAGGTCATGATTTTGTCGGGATCATCGGGATCCTGCGCCGACAGGGGGAGTGACAGCAATTCCGTCTCATTGATCACTGTGTGGGCCGGCACCACCAGATCCGGAGAAATCCGCGACTGCTTCAGGGAATAACCCCCGGATTGCCCGGCGAATGTCGCGGACAACACCAACGTATACAATCCGCTGTTGGTGATGGGGAAGTTCAGCAGCCCATTCCGGGCGAATGCGTTCCCGGTCGTGGTCTCCTTCAACAGCGCGCCGTCCGGTCCGAACAGCCGGATCCAAGGCGTGAAATTCGTCGCCGTCACCCGGAACACATTGCTGTCGCCCGTCGTCCCGATGAAGGACCAGACGTCCAAGTCCCCGAGATTCAGGTTGGCCAGATTGGTCGCACCGTTCGTGAGGGCGCCCCCCTCATCGCCCGGGGCCACCAGGACCGGTTCGGGTGCGTGCTCGACGGTCAGTTCATAAGGACCCAACTGGCCGGCGAATTTTGCGGCGACCACCAGGGTATAGACGCCGGCGTTGGTCGCGGTCGTGTTGATGAAGTCGTCCCGGCCGAAGCCGTTGCCATTGAGGGCGTCATCCACCAGGACACCGGTCGGCCCATATAGACGGAGCCATGGAGTGAAGTCGGTGGTGCCGATCCGCACCATCACCGATTCGCCCGCGGCCGCCGTGAATTTCCACAGGTCCATGTCCCCCAGGACCACCTCGCCCTCTTCCAAAAAGGCATTGGGGATCCCGCCCCCCTCATCATCGGTGTCCACCGTGAAGTCCCTGGGAACTTGGGCCAAGTTCACCTGATATGATCCCGATTGGCCCAAAAACTTGGCGCCCACCACCAGGGTGTACGTGCCGGACTGGGTGGCGGTGACGCTGAGGAAATCGTCGCGGGTGAAGCCATTCCCGTTCGCGGCTTCCGACACCAAAACGCCATCGGGACCGAAGAGCCGGAGCCACGGCGTGATATCCACCGATCCCATACGCAGCAGAATCGCATCGCCCGTGTTGGCGGCAAAACTCCAGAGATCCAAATCCCCCAACGGCAACTGGCCTTCCTGCATCACCCCGTTCACCAAGGGCCCGCTTTCATCGCCCGGTGCGACGCTGATGGCCGCCGGGACCTGCGCGAGGTTCAGGGCGTACGGCCCGGTCTGGCCCGCGAACT
>JANYCC010000287.1 GCA_025360495.1 Verrucomicrobiota bacterium
CGCCGAGGAAGCGGTCGATTGGGTTCGACGCATCGGGCGCGGCATCAGGGAGGGTGGGGGAGGTGACCGGTTTCAAGGACCACCAAAGATCCGGGCGGGTCCGATTGGCGGGAGCGGCCAAGCCCCGGCTTGCACCGAGCAGTGAAACCGCCAGGGATGCCGTCCAGAGCAGGGTCCGCAGCGGGCGGAGCGATGTGCCTGGAGACGGTGTGGTCACAGCATGACTTTCCCAGCATTCCGTCCACCCTGGCAAGCTGGAAGGCGTCCCGTAGCCGACGAGGTACGAGGCGGATTCTACGAGGCGGATTCTGGTGGGCCGGCATGGATCCGCCTCGCACCTCGTCGGCCTACGGGATTTGCCGCAAGAAACAAAAGTTGGAACCGGCCGAAATGAAAGCGCCCCAGTCCGTTTTTGCGTCTCTTTGCGTTTTTTGCGGCCACTGCATTCGGGATGCCTGCCGGGATCCGCCTCGTGCCTCGTCGGCTACGGGAGGGGATCCGCCTCGTGCCTCGTCGGCTATGGGAGGGGATCCGCCTCGTACCTCGTCGGCTACGGGAAGGGATCCGCCTCGTGCCTCGTCGGCTACGGGGCGGCGCAAACCCCGCGTTTGCATTCGGCCGACACTCGGGGCAGGGTGCGCCGACATCACCGTGGGACTTTCAGGGTGCGCAACCGTCGGAGCAGAGGTCGCCGACCGGCAGGAACGGCTTGGTCGTTCCTTGTTTTATCCCGACCGGCGGCACCGTGATCCTGGTCTGTCCCGACCGACCCATTCATAGCTTCGCAACAAACCATGAAAACGCTCAGTTCCTTCCTCGTTATCGCCGCGGCGTGCCTGATGGGCATGGCGCCGCTCCAAGCCCAGCAGAAGCGCATCAGCCCCCACGAAACCATCAGCTCGGTGGTCGATGGCAACCGGGTCACCATCAGCTATGGCCGTCCCTATTCAAAGGACCCGAAGAGCGCGGAGATCCGCAAGATCTGGGGTGGCTTGGTGCCCTACGGGGCGGCGTGGCGGATGGGGGCCGACGAGGCGACATCGCTCCTCACCCAGCAGGCGCTGGTGATCGGCGACACCACCATCCCCGCCGGCGCCTATACGCTTTATTTCGTTCCCAGCGCGGACGGCCCGGCGAAGCTGGCCTTCAGCAAAAGCCTGGGCGCCTGGGGAGTGCCGGTGAATGAGAAGAACGACCTGGCGCGGGTCGAGGCCAAAAAGGAATCCGCGGACAAGGAGGCCGACCAGTTCACGGTGGCCATCGAGAAGAACCCCTCCGGTGGCGGCATCATCAAGCTGATGTGGGAAAAGACCGTGTTCTCGGTGCCGTTCTCCGTGAAAAAATGAGGTGATGCGCGCCTTTCGCAGACCGTGGTGGTTGGGGATTTCCCTTGCCCTGTTGACCGCGCTCGCGTGGGGGGAACCGTGTGCCGCCGCTCCGGAACCGTCGCCGGCCACCCTGCGGGAGGAACTGCGGAGCTTCGGTACTTATGTGACGGTGCTCCACGTCGCGGCTCATCCCGACGACGAGAACACCCAACTCATCACCTATCTGGCCCGGGGGCGCGGCTATCGGATGGGATACCTTTCCCTCACGCGCGGCGATGGCGGCCAGAACGAAATCGGGCCGGAATTCAGTGAACGCCTCGGCGTGGCCCGCACCCAGGAACTGCTGGCCGCCCGGCGTATTGACGGCGGTCGGCAGTTCTTCAGCCGGGCATTGGATTTCGGCTTCTCCAAAAGCGTGGACGAGACCCTCGCCATCTGGGATCGCCAGCAGGTGGTCGCCGATGTCGTCCGGGTCATCCGCGGATTCCGACCCGACCTGATCATCACGCGGTTTTCCCCCGAACCCAGCGGTACCCACGGACATCATACGGCGTCGGCGGTGCTGGCGTTGGAGGCTTTCAAACAGGCCGGCGATCCCAAGGCGTTTCCCGAACAACTCCGGGAGGGCCTCACCCCATGGCAGCCGACCCGCATCCTGCAGAATGGCGGGCGGGATGGGGATCCGGGGATCGTGGCCCTGCAGGCCGGAGGGAAGGACGCCGTGACCGGGGAAAGCTTCCAGGCCATCGCCATGCGCAGCCGCGCGCAGCATCGGACACAGGGATTCGGGATGCGACCCGCCGGTGACGGTCCGTGGCGGGAGAACTTCCGCTTGCTGGCAGGCGCCCCGGCGACAAATGACATCGTGGACGGAATCGAAACGACTTGGGTGCGGGTCCCGGGCGGCGCCGAGATTGCGCGACTCTCAGGAGAAGCCCTGGCCAAGTTCGACCTGAACGACCCGGCCGCCAGCGTTCCGGCATTGTTGGATCTAAAGAAGCGGGTCGCCGGATTACCCTCGGATCCGGTGGTGGCGGACAAACGGCGGCAATTGGATCACCTCCTTCAAGGCTGTCTCGGGTTGACGGTCCAGAGCACGGCGTCGGTCACGGATGTCGTGCCCGGGCAAAAGCTGAAGATCCAGAGCCGGACCTCGGTTGGCTCAGCGGTGCCGGTGCGCCTGATGAGGACAAGGATTCCGGGTTTGGGAGAGATGAAGTCCGGTGCGGAACTGAAGCGGGGTGCCGTGGCTGCCGGTGAAATGACGTTCAAGGTTTCGAAGTCCACCCCGTTGAGCCAGCCCTATTGGTTGCGCCAGGAACCGACCACCGGAATGTTCCGGGTGTCCGAATCGGGGTGGATCGGGCAACCCGAGAGTCCGTCCGCGTTCCCGGTCGAGTATGAGTTCCAGGTTGCGGGACAGAAGTTGGTGGTGACGGACGAGGTGATGGGTGCGGGTGATGCCGGCAAACCGTCGCGGAGACTGGATGTGATTTCCCCCGTGGCCCTGCGATTCAAATCCGGTGTGGCCATCTTTGGTCCGGGAACCGGCAAATCCATTGAGGTCGAGGTTGCGGCCGCGCGCAGTGATGCGTCCGGAATCCTCCGCCTGGAAGCACCCTCCGGCTGGAATGTCACCCCGACCAAACAGCCCTTTTCGATCGCCCGCGCCGGCGACACCGCGAAACTGGCGTTCGTGGTGACGGCGCCCCCGACGCCGTCGGTGGGTGGTTTGGTGGCGGTCGCGGATATGGGCGGGACGCGCTACAGCAACCAGCGTGTGGAGATCAATTATCCCCACATTCCGTTCCAACTGTTGCAACCGCCGGCGAGGTTGAAAGTGGCGGCATTTGAGATCTCAACGTGCGGCAAGTCGGCCGGATATCTGCCCGGCGCGGGGGACGACACGACCGAGGCGCTGGAACAATTGGGCTATAAGGTGACCCGGTTGACCGGGGCGGACCTGACGCCGGAGAAGCTGCACGACCTGGATGCCGTGGTCATCGGGGTGCGGGCGTTCAATGAACGCGATGATCTGGCCCCGAACCTGGCCGGTCTGTTCGCCTATGTGGAAGGGGGTGGCAATGTGCTGGTGCAATACAACCGGCCCACCGGCCTGAAGGCCCGCCGGCTCGGGCCTTACGATCTGTCGATAGAAGGGGGCGCGCCGCAGCAGCGGGTGACCGATGAAAACTCCCCCGTGTCCCTTCTCGAGCCGGAAAACGCGGCCCTGACCACGCCCAATCGGATCGGGCCCCTCGATTTCGCCGGTTGGGTGCAGGAGCGAGGCGCCTATTTCCCGAGTTCCTGGGATCCGGCCCATTACACGCCGATTCTTGCGATGAATGATCCCGGCGAAGCTCCGCTGAAAAGCGGCATCCTCATCGCCCGGCACGGCCGCGGATATTATGTCTATACCGGGATCGCGTTCTTCCGCCAATTGCCGGCGGGAGTGCCGGGCGCCTACCGGCTGTTTGCCAATCTGTTGTCCCTGGGAAAATGAAGCCGCCGCCTGAATCCCCCGAAGAAGGCGGGTCGCCCGGCGTGCCGGGCTTCCGCACCTGGCGGGGGGTTTATGGGTTCGTCTTCGCATTCTTCGTGCTCTGCGTCCTGCTGCTCGTGCTGTTCTCGCGCGTGTTCGCATGAACATCGTCGACTGGTTCGTGCTGCTCGGGGCGATCCTGGGAATCGCGGCTTACGGGGCCTGGCACACCCGTGGCATCCGCAGCCCCGACGCCTATTTCAAGGGGGGGCACCGGAACGGTTGGGGCACGATCGGGCTGTCGGTCATGGCCACCCAGGCCAGCGCCATCACGTTCCTCTCCATCCCCGGTCAGGGCTATGAAAGCGGGATCGGGTTCGTGCAGAATTATTTCGGCCTGCCGCTGGCGCTGATCATTGTCTGCGCGGCCTTCCTGCCGATCTACCGCCGGCTGGGCGTCTACACCGCCTATGAATTCCTGGGGCGGCGTTTCGACACCAAGACGCGCGTGCTGGGCGCCGCACTGTTCCTGCTGCAACGGGGACTTTCCGCAGGCGTCACCATCTATGCGCCGGCCATCATCCTGTCGACCGTGCTGGGCTGGCGGTTGGACCTGACCGTCATCCTGACCGGACTGTTGGTGATCCTCTATACCGTGACCGGTGGCAGCGAGGCCGTCAGCCTGACGCAGAAATGGCAGATGACGGTGATCTTTGGCGGCATGGTGACGGCGTTGGTCGTGCTGCTCCTCCGCTTGCCGGACGGGTTGGGATTCATGGGCGCGGCGCACGTGGCCGGAGCGATGGGCAAACTCGAGGCGGTGGATGTTTCCTTCGATCCCAACCGTCGTTACACGCTTTGGTCCGGTCTCTTCGGGGGCTTGTTCCTTTCGCTCTCCTACTTCGGCACCGACCAGTCGCAGGTGCAGCGCTTCATCGGCGGAGCCTCGCTGCGGGAGGGACGGCTGGGACTGATGTTCAATGCCCTGCTGAAGATCCCGATGCAGTTCCTCATCCTGCTGCTCGGGGCGCTGGTGTTTGTCTTCTATCAATTCGAGAAGCCCCCGGTGTTCTTCAACCAAGTGGCATGGACCCGCCTCTCCGGTGGCACCAACGCCGCAGCCTTCAGTGCCATTGAACAGCGGCACGTCGAGGCCCATCGACAGGTCAAAAAGGAGATCGCGGCATGGCTGGCCGTGCGCCAATCCAAGGAACCCGGGACCGAGGCGGCTGCCCGGAAGGCCATGGTGGACGCCCACAACCGGGTGGATGCCGTCCGCACGGAGGCCAAGGCGGCGTTGTTGGCGGCCGATCCCCGGACCAAGACCAAGGATTCCGATTATGTCTTCATCACTTTCATCCTGGCCCAACTTCCGCACGGCGCCATCGGCCTTCTCATTGCCGTCATGATCTCCGCCGCCCTGTCATCGAAGGCGAGTGAACTCAACGCGCTCGCCACCACGACCACCATCGATCTCTGGCGCCGGTTCCGACCGCTGGCCGAAATGGACGAGCGCCGGAACGTGCGCGCGGCCAAGTGGTTCACCGCGTTCTGGGGGTTGCTGGCCATCGCGTTCGCACTGTTCGCCAGCATGGCCGAGAATCTCATTGAGGCGGTCAACATCCTGGGATCCATCTTTTACGGGGTGGTGCTGGGGATCTTTCTCGTGGCGTTCTTCCTGAAGCGGATCCGGGGGACGGCGGTTTTCTGGGGTGCACTGGCGGCCCAGTTGCTGGTCTTTGTCCTCTATTTCACGCTCAGCATCGGTTACCTCTGGTATAATCTCATCGGTTGTGGCGCCTGTGTCCTCCTCAGTTTCCTTCTCCAATCGATGCGCGACACCGCCGGGCTGGCTGAAAAAACGAGGGTCGCCCCATGAGCCCCGTCATCTGTTTCGGCCAACAGCCCTGCGGCTTCTTCCCGCGTCGGTTTCTGTTCGCCAAGTTCCAGACCGCCCGACGGCTCCAGTCCGAGATCGGCGGCGAGATCGTGTTCTTCTATCACGACAGCGACCACGATCCGCGGGAGACCCGCACGACCCTCCGGCATCGCAAGACCGGGGAACCCTTCGAGCTCAATTTCGCCTTTGCCAACCCGATCCAGCGGAAGTTCTCACCCCTTTATCTGAAGCGCGTCCTCCCCGATTGGCAGGCCAGGACCGCCTTGCAACTCCCAGCCTATGTGGATCGCCGATGGGTGGAGTTGTTTCGGGCGACCACCGCCACGAACGTGGCGGACTTCTGCCTGGCGATGTACTGCGGCATGGGCTTGCTGGAGGGCATCCGCGTGAGCCGGTCGTCCGATCCGGAATTCCGCCGTGCCGCCTGCGAGGTGTCCGACTTCTTCGTGGACGTTTCCCATGAAGGCGAGATTGTCCGTGCGCGCCGGATGGACGGGGCGTTGAAGCTCCACAAGGGGGGCGATAACTTCGTGACCCTTGCCCACATGGAGTTTGGCAAGGAACGGATCAGTCCCGCCCGCGACACCCGCCTGCGTTGGATGCAGTCCGTCGTGCACTGCACCCACTATGTGGCCGGCGCGGGCGAGCAGGCGTACCTGGATCGCACGGAAGCACCGGAAATCACGTTTGTGAATCGCGAAACCATCGACCGTTCCGATGAAGCTTATACCGAACTCCCCGCCTGAACCCGCCCCGATGCTGGTGTTCGGTGCGCATCCGGATGACATCGAATTCGGTTGCGGCGGCGTGGTGGTCCAGGAGACCCGGCTGGGTCGGGCCGCCCATCTGGTCGTCTGTTCCCAAGGGGAATCGGGTTCCCGTGGCACCCCTGCAGAACGGGTCCGCGAGGCGAACCAGGCGGCTGTGCATCTTGGGGCAACGCTCGAATTCCTCCTCCTCGACGGCGATGCCCATTTGGAGATCCGTTCCGCCCACGCCATCCGGTTGGCAGGCATCATCCGTCACTGGCGACCGGGCATCGTGCTGGCCCCGAGTCTGGTGCAGAACCAGCATCCGGATCATTGGCGGTTGGGGACCCTGGTCCGGGACGCCGTTCGGTTGGCCCGTTACGGCGGCGTGGCGGAACTGCGGGGGCAACCGGCCCATGCCATCAGCCAACTGCTTTTCTATGCGGTCACGCCCGACGCGCAACCGACCGACCTCTCCCCGCTGGTGATCGATATTTCCGCCCCGGAGGTCCTGGCCTCCTGGACCGCGGCCATGGAGGCGCATGTCAGCCAGGTGACGGCCCGTCCCTATGTCGAACTCCAGATCGCCCGCGCCCGGGTGCTGGGACTGCAGGCCGGCGTGGCCCATGCCGTGGCGCTGTATCCGAACGATCCTCCGGTGTTCGATTCCCTGCGTCCGCTGGAAGGACGGGGCCATCGCGCATGATTCCGGGTTGGTTGAGCAGCGGCTTGGCTGAATGGCCGCAAAGGAACGCAAAGATCACAAAAAAAGGAGACCCCAAGGGTGGTCGGGCGCACAATGTATGCGATCTTTGCGATCTTTTCGGCAAACAGCCCCATGAATGGCATGAAGGACGAGAAACCTCTGAAAATCGGCATCACCTGCTATCCGTCGGTGGGCGGCAGTGGCGTGCTGGCATCGGCATTGGGGGAGGAACTGGCGGAACGCGGCCACGAGATCCACTTCATCAGCTATGAACGGCCGTTCCGCCTGCCGGCCAATGCGCCACGCCTGCATTTCCATCCGGTGATCATCAATGATTATGATCTCTTCAAGTATCCGGATTATACCCTTCCCCTGTCGGTGAAGATGGCCGAGGTCAGTTGCGATCACGGATTGGACCTGCTCCACGTCCATTATGCGGTGCCGCACGCCACGGCCGCCATCCTTGCGCGGGCGATGCTTCCCCCGGGTCGCCAACCCCGGGTCATCACCACGCTCCACGGTACCGACACCACGTTGCTGGGCCGCGATGCGGGATACGGTCCGGCCATCCGGCATGCCCTCAACTGCTCCGACGCGGTGACCGCCGTCTCAGCCTTCCTCAAGGGTGAGAGCCAGCGCTTGCTCGATTTCGGGGGACCGGTCGACGTCATCCATAATTTCTTCGCCCCGCGTCCGGCGCGACGGTCACGGGAGGAGATGCGGCGGGAACTCGGGGTGGCTCCCGACGAGGTGTTGTTATTCCACTCCTCGAACCTGCGTCCATTGAAACGGGTGGATCTTGTGCTCGAGGCAATCAGCCGCCTGGAGACTTCAAAACCCTTCCGGTTGCTCGTGCTGGCGGGCGGTAGCTTTGCACCTTTCGTGGAGCAGGTGCGACGCCTCGGTTTGGAGGACCGCGTGATCGTCCGGGAGAACGTCACGAGCATCGAGGATCATCTTCAGGCGGCCGATCTGGGGGTGTTCGCGTCGGAGACCGAGAGTTTCTGCCTCAGCATCCTGGAAGCGATGTTCTTCGGGTGCCCCAGCGTGGCGACCCGGGTCGGAGGGATTCCGGAACTGGTGGACGACGGTTCGGGTGGGATCCTGGTTTCGCCGGGCGACGTCCCGGCCTTGTCGTCGGCCATCGACGCGTTGATTGAGGATCCGTCGCGGCGCCGGGAGATGGGTTCCGCCGGGAAGTCCCGCGCCCGGGAACGATTTTCGGCCGACGTGATCGTTCCCCAATATGAGGCGCTCTACCGGCGGGTTTGCTAAGCCGTGGCAATGCATTTGGAATCGAAGGACCAAAGGTTGGCCGGCAACCCGAATGATTATGATTCGCAAAGAGTGTTCGATCGAGATCGCCCGTCCGGTTCACGAGGTTTTCGCCTTCGTGGATGACCCCGCGAAGGCGCAGGAATGGCTCGGTCTCTGTGTGAGCCTCTCACAGGTCACCCCCGGGCCGAAACAGGTCGGTACCCGCATGCATTATGTCTACCGTCAGGGCGGCAAGACCGGCGAGATGGACGGGGAGGTGACCGCGTACGTGGCGGACCAGCTTCTGGGCATGAAGTTTCAGGACAAGCTGTTCGAGGCCGGCTTGGAATACGGCTTTGTGGCAAGTCCGACCGGCACCGTGATGAAGCAGTCCTGGGAGGTCGAACCCAAAGGTTTCACGGCCCGGTTGATGGCACCGATGATCGCCGCCGCCGCGGAAAAGCAAATCCGGCAGGACATGGAGCGGCTGAAAACGCTGCTGGAAGGCCGGCGACCCACCGGCAGCATCTGACTGCGACGGAATCCGGCGGACTCGGGACGGCCCCTCACCGTTTCCACGCCGCCCATTCCCGGCCCGGACGATCCACCCGGAACTGAACCAGGCGCATGGTCTTTGCTTCGGTCACATACGCCGTGCGTCCGTCCGGCCCACCAAAACAGATGTTGGTCGGGTCCGGACCGAGCACATCGATTTCGTGGAGCACCTCCCCTTGGGGCGAAAGTTTCACCACCGTGCCCTTGCCGTGGCGGGTGACATAGAGGTTGCCGTCCACGTCGCAGCGCATCCCGTCGAAGCCGTGGTCATCGAACTTCTTCAGGAGACGTTTGTTCCCGAGCGAACCATCGCCGGCGATCGCGAAAGCCCACACATTGCGTTGCACACTTTCGTTGACGTAGAGGAGCCTGGCGTCCGGGCTCACCTCGATGCCATTCGCCGTCCCCATGCCCGCGGCCTCGAGGTGCGTCCGGCCGTCCCGGGTGATGCGCCAGACCTGTCCGGTGTTGTCCTTCCAGTTGGGATCACTGGCGTAGAGCGTGCCGTCAGGGGCGATCGCCAGGTCATTGGGCTGGTTCATCGCGTCGTTGTGGGCCAGCACGGTGACGGCGCGGGTCTTCATATCCACCTGCAGCACGTTGTGACCGGTATAATCGGCGACGAACATCTGGCCGGACCGGTCGAATCGGATCCCGTTCCCCGAGCTTTTCTCCGGCAGTTCCACAAACACCTCCGCACGGCCATCCGGCGTGACGCGGGCAATGTTCTGTGCCTTGAGAAGACTGACGCAATAGATGTTTCCCTCGCGGTCGCAGGCCGGTCCCTCGATGCCCTTGGTGAATCCGCCCGTCGTCAGCGGGGTGGCGAGAAACTGGGTGTCGGCGGCGGATGAGCTGACGGTGGACACGACCAGGGTGAGGGCAACTGCGAGGCAAGTGAAAGTGTTCATGGAGCTGCTCCAAGGAGATAAACCACGAAATGCACGAAAGACACGGAAAGTCTGGGGACCAATGAGGCGTTCACCCGGCTTATTCCGGCAGAGAAACCCGATAGAAGGCGACCGTGCGTCGCATTCCCTCGGCGAGGGACGTGGTCTTCCAATCGGGAAAGATCGTCGATATGTAATGCGGGTGGGAAGGCGCGTGCGCGGCAATGGCCGGTCCGTCCATGGTCACATTCGGTTTGGCATCCGGCACGGCGGCACCGATGGCCGCGATGACCTCGGCGACGTCCGCCATCCCGCCCGGCAGATCGACGACGTGTGCACCGGGAGGTGTTTCCAAGGCGCCCCGAACCAATGCCCGCGCCACGTCCCCGACATAATCATATCCGATTCGCCCCGTGTATCCGATGCAGTACGCCTCTCCCCGGGCGGCGGCCCGGGCTGCCAGGGACGGCCCCGCCGTCAGGCCGACTTCGCGTTCCGGGCCATAGGCGACCTGCGGACGGATCCCCACCGACGCGACCTGGAATTGGCGCCAGTATTGGGCGGTGATCAGTTCGACGGATTTCTTGAAAGCGCCGTATAAGGTCAGGGGTTGGTTCCCGCTGTCGGAGGAGCCGGTGGCCGGACCCGGATCCTCGCCGAACACGGTGACCGAGCTGGCATAAGAGAATCCTTGGATGCGGTGGGCGGACCGGCGGATCTGTTCGAGCAGGGCGACGCTGCCCAGCACATTCACGCGACAACCCTCCCAAGGGTCGGCCTGGCAGTCCGGCGTGAGCAAGGCCGCCAGGTGGATCACGTGGCTGACCTGATGTTCGGCAAAGACCCGGGCCAGCATTTCCCGGTCGAGCAGGCTGCCCTGCACCCAGGAAACGTTGGCGGCCCGCGCGCCAAGGACCCGTTCCCAACGACCCGGCCGTGTGCCGGCGTCCAACACCACGACGGTTAGCCCGCGGTCCAGCAATTCGTGGACGACCCAGGTTCCGATGAATCCGCAACCGCCCGTGACCAGAACCGAGGGCATGAGTCGGGTGGCTTCTTGCGCCGGAATTGGGTGCAAGAGGGTCCCGGTCATCCGTGCTGAGCTGACGGCGGCGTGGATGTCCCGTTCCCGGATGCGCCCCCGCCGACCGCTGCCACGGACGACGGTCCAATCCACGCCGAGCTCACCGGCGACCCGCATCGCCCGCGGGCTGATCGCGAGGCCGCTCCCCTGCAATGGCGTGACCCCCTGCGTTTGGCCCTCAACCGGTGGCGGGATCGGGAGCGGAGACGGTCGGACGATGGATTTGGATTCCAAGGGTGCGGTCGGGATCGCGGGCCTGGCGGCAGTCGGCGGCCCGGCCTTCGGTGGAACAGGCTCCGGGCTGACCAAGTGTCCGAGAACGTCTCCGACACAGACCGGAGCCCCCGGTTTGGGGCCGTTGGCCGCGATGTGAAGGATGCCGCCGTCGATGGACTCGATGTCCTGGACGGCCTTGTCGCCCTCGATGCTGAAGAGGGGATCGCCGGCGCGGACCAGGTCACCGTCCTGCTTGAGCCAGGCGACGAATGCGCCTTCCTCCATGGACCAACCGAGACGCGGGACGATGATTTCGATGGGCATGATTCATTCCTCCATCAGGTCGCGGATCGCCGTCACGATATCCTCCACCTGCACGGTGACGGCCTTTTCCAACCGCGGACTATAAGGCGTGGGTGCAAAGGCGCCGTTCAACCGCCGGATCGGGGCGTCCAGGTCGTCGAACCCGGCGTCCGCGACCCGTGCCGCGATTTCCGCCCCGAGTCCGCACGGGCC
The DNA here is from genome assembly GCA_025360495.1 of Verrucomicrobiota bacterium. Lineage (GTDB taxonomy): Bacteria > Verrucomicrobiota > Verrucomicrobiia > Limisphaerales > UBA9464 > UBA6176. Next base: position 11,684 of record JANYCC010000287.1, read on the forward strand.
GAACGCCTCGTCCACGATCAGCAGGCGGCCGGTCTTTTTCACCGACGCCAGGATCGTGTCCGTGTCGAGCGGCGAGACCGTCCGCGGGTCGATGACCTCGACGGAGATGCCCTCGTTCGCCAGGATCCCGGCGGCCCCCAGGGAATGTTGAACCATCAAGGCGATGGCGACGACGGTGAGGTCCCGGCCCTCCCGCGCGATCCGGGCTTTGCCGAACTCAATTTCATAGGTCTCGGTCGGGACCGGCCCTTTCATGGACATCAGTTCGCGGGGTTCAAGGAACAGCACCGGGTCATCGCATCGGAGTGCGCGGGTGAAAAGGCCCTTGGCGTCATAAGGATTGGACGGCACAACCACCCGCAATCCGGGAATGTGGCTATAGATGGAATGGTAACTGCCCGAGTGATGCGTCGCCGCGCTGTGCCCGATGCCGATGCAGCCCCGCAGGAGGATGGGCATGCGCAGGCGTCCGCTGCTCATGTATTGCATCTTGGCGATCTGGTTGATGAGTTCGCCAAATGCGTCATTGAGAAAATCGACGAACATGAAATCGATGACCGGACGCGTTCCCGTCATCGCCGCACCGCAGCCCAGGCCCACGAATCCGCGTTCGCAGATCGGCGTGTCGCACAATCGGCCGGCTCCATACCTGGCGAACAACCCGGCGGTCGTGCCAAAATTCCCGCCGCGCACCCCGATGCCTTCCCCGAGGACAAAAATCCCCGGATTGCGCGCCATCTCGTGGTCCAACGCCTCCAGCGTCGCCGCAACGAAGGAGATCTCCCTCGACCCCGACGCCTCCTCACCCTTGATCTCTGATCCCTGACCTCTGACTTCCGACACCGGGCCACTGCCTGCCGTCTCCACGGAATACACATGGGCCGTCGCGACCGCCGGATCCGGCCACGGCGCCTGTTCCGCCGACTGGGTAGCGATCGCAATCTCGGCCAGGATCTCCGCGTCGAGACCGTCCAATTCCGACGGGGTGGCGTGGTTGGCATCCAAGATCGAGGCCCGGAGTCGTTTGATGGGACAGCGTTCGCGCCAGGCTGCCACGTCCTCCCGGGTGCGATAGCTATAATCGCCCATGCCTTCGGAATGCGGTCGGGTGCGGTAGGTCTTGCATTCGAGGAGGGTCGGGCCACCGCCGGAACGCGCACGTTCCACGGCCTCGCCGGCGGCCCGGGCCACGGCGGTCACATCGTTGCCGTCGATCTCGACGCCGGGAATGCCATAGGCCGCGGCGCGACCCGCCACGCTGGGATTGGCGGAGGCATAGGAGAAGGGGATCTCGGTGGCGAACTGGTTGTTCTCGCAAACGAACAGCACCGGCAACCCCCAGATGCCCGCCATGTTCAACCCTTCGTGAAACGCCCCGTTGTTCACCGCGCCATCACCGAAAAAGGCGACGGCCACCTGGTCGGTCTTCAGCAGTTTGAAGCCATAACCGGCGCCGGCCGCCTGGAGGATGCACGGGCCGACGATGCCACTGGTGCCCATCAGGCCGATTTCCGGGGCGAAAAGGTGCATGCTGCCACCGCGACCGCGTGAACACCCGGTTTCGCGACCCAGCAACTCGGCGATGAGTTCCACCGGCGGCAGACCCTTGGCGAGGGCGTGGCCGTGGCCGCGGTGCGTGCTGAACACGACGTCCTCGCGCCGCAGGTGCGAACAGACCCCCACCGCGATCGCCTCCTGACCCACATAGGTGTGGCACGCGCCATGGATGAGCCCGCGTTGATGCAGTCGTGCGAGCTGCTCCTCCGTCTGGCGGATGAGTTGCATCGGGCGATAGAGGGACAGCGGCATCGGTGGAAGATGAAGGATGAAGGGTGAAGTATGAAGGATGAAGGTTGGGCTGATCTCGGCCTTTCATCCTTCATAATTCATCCTTCACCCTTCCCTCAGGAGTCCCCGGATGACCTCGCCATGCACGTCGGTCAGGCGACGGTTGATGCCGTTGTGATAGAAGGTGAGTTTCTCATGCGGGATGCCGAGCAGATGCAGGATTGTGGCATGGAAATCATGGTTCGTGGTCACGTCCTCAACGGCTTTCCACGACCATTCATCACTCTTCCCGAGCGCCACGCCGGGTTTCACGCCCGCACCTGCGAACCAGGAGACGAAGGTCCCCCCATTGTGATCCCGACCGAGACTGTTTCCCTGGGTGAAGGGCATCCGACCGAACTCCGTGGTCCATACGAGCAGCGTGTCGTCGAGCAGGCCGCGGGCCTTCAGATCCATCAGCAACGCGGCGGCGGGTTGATCCATCTTGCGGGCAGCGGCGCTGAGTTCCTTCGGGATGTCAGCGTGGTTGTCCCAATTGTCCCCGCCACCACCGTGACCGCTCCAGACCTGCACGAAACGGACCCCGCGCTCCAACATGCGTCGCGCCAGCAGGCAGCGTTTTCCAAAATCGGAAGTCTCCGCCTGGTCGAGTCCGTAGAGTCGCTTCGTCGCGTCGGTCTCGCCCTTGAGATCCAGCAATTCCGGCGCGGAGAGTTGGAGGCGCGCGGCAAGTTCATAGCTTTCGATGCGCGCCGTCAGTCGGGAATCGTCGGGACGTTCCGCGGCGTGCGCGGCATTCATGTCGCGCAGCAGTGCCAGGCCTTCGGCACGGCTGGCCGGCGTGATGTGGGTCGCACCGGCCGGCGGTTGCAGGTGCGTCATTGGCTGGGCCGCCGACGCGTTGATGACCGTGCCCTGGTGGTTCGCGGGCAGGAACCCCGAGGTGAAGGCACTGCGACCATTATACGGCAATCCGCGCACATCCGGCAGCGCGACGAACGCGGGCACATTCTCGGCAAGGCTGCCGAGCGCATAGGAAACCCAGGCGCCCGCGCAGGGGAAACCGGGCAGTTGGAAGCCACTGGTCTGGAGATAGGACGCCGGTCCGTGAACATTCGACAAGGACTGCATCGCCATGAGGAACGCCATGTCATCCACGTGTCTTGCGAGGTGTGGAAGCGCACTGCTCACCCAGCGGCCGCACTGACCGTGTTGTGCCCATTCGAAGGGGCTTTTCATCAGGGCGCCGGGTACACTGACAGTGGCCTCGACCCGCACGCCGGCGCCCGGGTCGAACTTCTGCCCATGCCGCGCGATGAGTTGGGGTTTATAGTCGAAGAGGTCGCATTGGCTGGCCCCGCCGGTCATGAAAAGCTGGATGACGCGCCTGGCTTTGGGCAGGTGCGGCGGCGGCACCGCGGCGAAGGCCTCACGCTGCATCAGGGAAGCCATCGCGATTCCGCCCAAGCCGGTCCCCAGCGTGCCCAGGAAATCGCGACGGTTGAAGGTGTGGGCACTCATGGGTCAATCGAGATACAGGAATTCATTGCCATTGAGCAGCAATTGACAGGCATTGGCGAGACCGTGGACTTTGATATAGGCCGCGAACCGCACCCGCTCATCGGGTCGCGCATCCCGGAGCAGAATGTGTCGGAACGCCAGGTCCGCTTGCGTCTCCGGAGCCACGTCAGGGGCCGCGAGGCGTGCGGCGAGGTGCCCGCATTGGCGGATGAGGAAGGCATCGTTCAACATTGCGAAGGCCTGCACCGCCGTCGTCGAAACACCCCGCACGGGCGTGGGGACACCGGCATCGGGGCAATCGAGTGAATCCATGAACGGGTCGGGCACGGTGCGGAACAGGAACCGATAAATGGCGCGACGACGGGCGGCGGGTGCATCGGGGTCAAAATGCTCATAATCCAGGAACGCCGGATTCCCCCCGGACATGAAGGTTGCGTCGCCATGCGAAATGAACTGGACCACCGGGGGGCCGCCCATCGTGGGATCGAGTTGGCCACTGAGCGCGAGGATCGTGTCACGGACCTGTTCGCCGGAAAGACGCGGTCGATTCTGGCGCCACAACAGTCGGTTGTCGCTGTCGGTGGCGGCGCCTTGGCGGGCAAGAGTCGTCTGTTTCCAAGTCTCGCTGGTAACGATGAGCCGGTGCAGGGCCTTGAGCGAACCGTGCGCCTCGTCCCGGAACCAGACCGCGAGCCAGTCGAGCAATTCGGGATGACTCGGTGTGCCGCCCATTTTCCCGAAATCATTGGGCGTGTCGCACAGACCCCGGCCGAAATGATGGTGCCAAACCCGGTTCACGATGCTGCGCCAGGTGAGCACATTGCGACCATCCGTGAGCCAGAGTGCCAGCGCGGCCCGGCGTGCGGACTCATCGGAGGGGTCGGCGATCTCCAACTCCCGAGGCATCCCCGGGAGGCAACCAAGCGTTCCGGGACCGATCAGCTCACCGGGCTTGGCGAGTTCGCCTCGCACCAACAGGTGGATCGGACGCGGTTGGGGCGACGGCTTGAAGTTGTCGCCATCCGGCGGGAAATCCCGGGTCACCGCATAGACGGATTGTGGCGCGGGCAAGTCGGCGAGAGCGTGTTGGTTCTCCGCCTTCAACACGGCGAGCGCCAATTCCCGGCATTGTGCGGAAGTGCGTTGGGCGCCCGGCACCCGCAAAAGCGTAGACAAGTCGGGGGACAGAGGTTTGACGACGGCGAGGTCGGGCGTGGTATCGCCGGCTGACAGGCGGAACCTCCCGATCCCGTGGCCCGGCACGCCGTCCTGGAACTCGAGGATCACGGTGAACGTGGTGTCTTCCGGAAACACCACCGGGTCCTTCACCTCGAAGACGGCCTCGTGCGGTTCGCCATACCGTGGATGCACGCCCCATTGCGTGTCGTTCTTCCCATCGATCGCCTGGGCCGCGGAAATGGCCGGGCCCTCGTCGTAATCGGCGGCGGCGCGGGCGAACACGAGCGGTGTCGCGTTCTCACCCGCACCCGGCCGCGCGGCGAACGCACGAAATTCAGAGAGATGAAAATTCCCGTTGTCCCAGCGGCCCGGACCGTGTTGGGGCAATCGTTCATCCGGCAGGACCTCGAGTCGCACGGCGCCCAACCTTCCGGCCCGTCGGTGAGCGGTGATGACATAGGTGTCGCGGTCGGGGCGTTTCCCATTCGCGAACCAGGAACCATCCGGCTGCCGCGTCAGGGAGGTGCCGCCGGTGGAGACGATGCTGATGATATCAAACGGTGACCACAACTCCTCCCGCCGGGACCAGGCTGACTCCCAAGCGGCGACTTTCTGTCTGGCCTCCGGCGACTCCAGCCTCGCCAGCGTCGGGCCATCCCCTTGCTCCAACGCACGCTGTTCGGCCAGCAACCGCCGCCGTTTCGCGTGCGTGCCGGCGTCGGTGTCGAACGGCCGGTTCGCCCGGTCCACTCCGGCGAACACCGCCTGCAGGCCATAATATTCCCGCTGCGTGATGGGGTCGAACTTATGATTATGGCAGCGGGCGCAGTGGACCGTGAGACTTTGGAACGTGCCCATCGTGGCACTCACCATGCCGTCGCGATCGAGATTCTGGGCCGAGCGATGATCCACGGTGTCCTCGCGGACGGTGACCATCAGCGTGTGATCCCAGGGGCCGGCGGCGAGGAAGCCCAGGGCGACCGTGGCTTGCGGGTCATCGGGGAACAGGGCGTCGCCGGCGATCTGCTCCTGCACAAACCGGGCATAAGGTTTGTCGTCATTGAACGAACGGATGACATAATCCCGGTACGGCCAGGCGTTGGGACGGGCATAATCGTGGTCGTTGCCGTGGGTGTCGGCATAATTCGCCACATCGAGCCAATGACGCGCCCAATGTTCACCCTGACGGGGCGAGGCGAGAAGACGGTCCACCTGGGCGGCATAGGCCTCCCGGGCCCGATCGGGTTCCAACGAGGCGCGGGCGAAAGCATCCATCTCCTCCGGCGTCGGGGGCAATCCCGTCAGGTCATAACTCAGGCGGCGGAGAAGGGTGCGCGGGTCGGCTTCCGGTGACGGCGCGAGCTGTTTCTCCACGAGCCGGGCGCGGATGAAGGCGTCGATCGGGTTGGAGGCGGGACCGACCACCGGCACCGCAGGCTTCACCAATGGGGACAGGGACCAGTGTGACATTCCGCCTCTTGCCACAGCCGGCGCGGTATCCGGTGGCTTCGCTGGGATGGCCGCCCGTGTGCAGAGAGCGCCCGCGAGGATGCCTGTCACGGCGAGCGCGGCCCGCGTGTTGAAGGGTTTCTTCAACGTTCCCATCAGGTTCAGCCCAGCCTGTGCCGTGGCGAGGCTTTCGACAAGCGCCCGGAAGGGGGAGCGGGCCGAAGGGGCACCGGGGCCTCGCTAAGCCGTGACTATTCGGAAGGGATTTCACGCAAAGATCGCCAAGACCGCAAAGAATGAGGCAGAGGTCCTTATTGCGGGCTTCAGAGCGGGACCCGCATCCCCTCGGACTCCACCAACTTCTTCTGGTTTCTGTCGAAGGTCAAAAACGCGGCCCCCTTGAACTGGAGAGCGGCTGCCACCTGCAATATCGCAAACCCCAACCTCCCGGCTCATCGCGACGATCGCCGTGAGGGTTGGCGCAGTTCATCGAGGAGGGAGCACAGATGGGTGAGATCCTTCACCTGCGACGCGCCGGTTTTTTCCAGGGCTTCCCGATAGGCCGGCATCGCCCGCCCGCCTGCCAGCAGGGCCGTTTCCGCCGGCAACAATTCCCGCAACCGGACCAACTCGGCCTCCATTCGGGGATCGTCCTCCGGATAGACCAGGCTCAAGGCGACGGCGCGGGCCCGATTCTGCCGTGCCGCCCCGGCAATCTCCGCCGCCGGCAGGCTGGCCCCCAGATAGGTGACGTGCCAGCCGAGGTTCGCCGCCGCTGCGCCCACCAGCAACGCGCCCAGCTCATGCAATTGTCCGCTCGGCGTCGCCACCACGATCACCGGCGCCGTCTCCACTCCCGTAAACGGCTGGGAAGCGTGTCCCAGGAACACCCGGATCACCGCACTGGCAAAATGTTCGTGGGCGGCGGTGATGACGCCCTCACGCCACGAATCACCGATGCCCTGGGCCAACGGCGCGATGAGCCGTTGCAAGAGGCCTTGCAGACCCAGTTCCGTCGCCCCCCGACGGAGCGTTTCCTCCAGCGCCCGGGAATCGAGCGCCCGGACGGCGGCCATGCCTTCTTCCAGCAACGGGGTCTTCCCAACCGCTGCCGGTGCGGCGCGCACCACGCCACTGGCGGGGAGGTCGGTGCCCTTCGACATCCGCCGCAACTTCTCCGTCGGCAGTTTCGCCACCGGACCGATATGATGACCGGCCCCCGTGATTTCACGAAGCAGGCTCAACCGCTCGATTTGCTCCTCGGAATAAAGCCGGCGGTTGGTGTCGGTGCGCGTCGGTTCCACCGCCCCGTAACGTCGCTCCCAGATCCGGATGACGTGCGCGCTCAACCCCGTCCGCCGGGCGACCACTTTGATTCCATGATGGGCATCAGGCATGTGGACAAAAAGTGGACACAACCCCTCCTCCCGGCAAGTGGAAGTTCATGGGAAGAGTCGGAAGGGCAATGAAATCGGTTATATACACGAGAATGTGGCCTTCCTGCCCCGGCATCCCGGCTCCGGAATAAAAACAGACACAATGTTGACAACGAACAGAAATCTAGACAAAGTATCGACAGTTCGGAGCGGCGATGCAGTTCGCGGAACTGAAAGCCGGGAGCATGAACCTCAGTGATCAAACCTTCGCCGGGTGCATCGACACCCATTCGGTCCTCCGTCGGGGGGGATCGCTGCGGGTCGGGGCCTCACTACGTCGCGACCGAAAACGGGAATCCATACATGACTAAGCAAACCGTGATCGTTGGTGCCGGCCCGGGCGGTCTGGCCTCGGCCATCCTTCTCGCCGCCGCCGGGGTGCGGGTGAAGGTGCTGGAGCGACTGCCCATCCTGGGGGGGCGCACGTCGAGCATCGAGTCCGACGGCTATAAGTTCGACCTGGGACCGACCTTCTTCCTGTACCCGCGGGTCCTTGAAGAGATCTTCCGGGCCGCCGGCACCACGTTGAAGGACGAGGTCGAGTTGGTGCGGCTCGATCCCCAATACCGGGTCCAATTCGGTGCCGGGGTTCACATCGATGCGACCGCGAACATCGCCGGGATGGAACGTGAGATCGCGAAGCTGGCCCCGGCTGACGCGCCGGGCTTCCGTCGATTCCTGGAGGAGAACCGCACCAAACTGAGCCTGATGGAGCCATGTCTGGAAAGCGCCTATCTCGGGTGGCAGGACCTGGTGCAGGCGCGCCTGCTCAAGATGCTGCCCCAGCTCCGGCCCCATCAGTCGCTGGACACTTACCTGAAACGATTCTTCGCCGACGACCGGGTCCGTCTGGCGTTTTGCTTCCAGTCGAAATACCTCGGCATGTCGCCGTTCCGCTGCCCGAGCCTCTTCAGCATCCTGAGCTTTCTCGAATACGAATATGGCGTTTTCCACCCCCTCGGCGGATGCGCCGCGATCACCTCCGCCCTGGCCCGCGTCGCGGAGCGGCTCGGCGTGGAAATCCGGTTGGATGAACCGGTGGAGGAAGTCCTGTTCGCCGGACGACGCGCGGTTGGCGTCCGCACCCGGGCCGGCATCCATCGCGCCGATGCGGTGGTGATCAATGCGGATTTTGCGCGGGCCATGCAGAAGCTGGTTCCCGATCACCGGCGCCATCGTTGGACGGACCGGAAGCTCGCGAAGAAGAAGTATTCGTGTTCGACCTTCATGATGTATCTCGGCATCGAGGGACGTTTCGATCTGCCGCACCACACGATCCAGATCGCGGAGGATTACGCGAAGAATCTGGACGACATCGAGAACCGTCATGTCCTCAGCGAAGACCCCAGTTTTTATGTCCAGAATGCCTGCGTGACGGATCCCGGCCTGGCACCGCGCGGTCACAGCACGCTTTATGTCCTCGCACCGGTGACCCACCAGCATCCGAACGTGGATTGGGGGAAGGAGCGGGCCCGTCACCGCGAGCTCATGTTCCGTCAGATCAGGAAGGCCGGTTATGAAGGCGTCGAATCGCGCATCCGTTACGAGCGCATCATCACGCCTGCCGATTGGGACACGCGTTATGAAATCCATCGCGGGGCGACCTTCAACCTCGCGCATACACTCGACCAAATGCTCCACCTCCGCCCCCGCAACCGGTTCGAAGATCTCGATGGCGTGTATCTCGTCGGCGGCGGCACCCACCCGGGAAGCGGCCTTCCGGTGATCTTCGAGAGTGCCCGCATCAGCACCCGGCTGCTCTTGGAAGACCTCGGCGTGAAGGCGCAAAGCGATACCTCACCGGGGCAACCTGTGGCACCGGCCCGCCACGGCGGAGGCCATGCGGTGGCGGAGGCCATGCGGGCCTTCGCCCGTCTGCTCAGTCCCAAGTCCGCGCCCATGGTCCCCGACACCGGGAGTGATCCCACCCGCGAATCATGATGTCCGATCGCCAACCCGGCCCCATTCCGGTGGTTTTCGACGGGGTGGGCGACCTCGCCACACGGATGACGGACGCCATGGCCGCCGCGCGTTCGGCCCAGGCGCACTGGGCATGCGTCCCGTTGGCCCAACGTGTCGGGCCGCTCCGCGAACTCCGCCGTCTCATCGCGGTAAATGGCGCCCGACTCGCGGAAGCGTCCGCCTCGGCGCGTTTGCGGCCCCGGATTGAATCGCTCACTTCCGAAGTGCTTCCGCTCTTGGAAGCCTGTCGTTTTCTCGAGCGGGAGGCGGCCGGGATCCTCAGGCCGCGCCGGCCCAACCGATGGAGGCGTCCGCTGTGGCTGGCGGGCGTGTCCAGTGAGGTCCACCGCGAGCCGTTTGGGGTGGTTCTCATCATCGGCCCGGGAAATTACCCGCTGTTGCTGCCGGGGGTCCAACTCCTCCAAGCCCTCATCGCCGGCAATGCCGTGATGCTCAAGCCCGGCACCGGGGGCACGGCCGCGTCCCGTGTGTTGTGCGACCTGATCGTCCGGGCGGGATTGGATCCACAACTCATAACCTTGCTACCGGAACCCCCGGACGCTGCCCGTGCGGCCATCGCGGCCCGTCCGGACAAGGTCTTGTTCACCGGTTCGACGCACACGGGAGAGTTGATCCTGGCGCAACTCGCGCCGCACCTGATTCCGGCCACGATGGAATTGGGCGGATGCGACGCCGCGATCCTTCGCGCGGACGCCGACCTGGATCTTGTCGTGAAGGCGCTCGTGTTTGGACTTCGTCTCAATGACGGCGCGACCTGCATGTCTCCCAAGCGCGTCTTTGTCCCGCAGGCCATCGCGGCGGAATTGGAAGCCCGGCTGAAACAGGCGTTCGATTCGCCGGGCACCCGGGCCGACGGGACCCGGTTCTTCGTGCCCCGTCATCGGAGCCCTGCGGCTTCGTCCGCCATCCGGAAGCTCCGGCCGCTGGTCGAGGACGCCCTCGCCCGTGGTGCACGCCTCATCGTCGGTGCCATTCCAGCGAATGGACCGACGATCACCCCGTTGGTGCTGGCGGGACTGTCACCGGATGCGGGGCTTCTGAGTGCGGACATCTTTGCACCGGTTCTGGCGTTGGTTTCGGTGGCGGATGACGAGGAGGCCCTCCGGCGCACGAACGATTGTCCGTTCGGCCTCACCGTGAGCCTCTTCACCCGCGACGAACGGGTCGCCCGTTCCCTTGCTCTGCGCTTGAACGCCGGCGTCGTCACGATCAACGACCTCATCATCCCGACTGCCGATGCGCGCCTCCCGTTCGGGGGACGCAAGCGGAGTGGCTTTGGCGTCACTCGCGGCGCGGAGGGTTTGTTGGAACTGACGACGCCGAAAGTCATCACGTTCAGCCGGGGCGGGTTTCGTCCGGCGTTCGATGCGCCACAGCCGGGCGATGCAGAAATCGCCCAAGCCTACCTGCAACTGCGGCATGGCCGCGGTTGGAAGGTCCGTTGGACCTCGTTGATTTCATTGGTCCGCAGCATCTCCCGCAGGGGCAAAACATCACGGAAAACAAAAACATGAGATCATCCAAAGCGGAACGCGTCGGCATCATTGGCGGCGGGCTCGGCGGGCTCGCCGCCGCCTGCACGCTCGCGGCGCGTGGGTACGCCGTCACCGTTTTCGAACGCAACGGGTGGCTGGGCGGCAAAGCCACCACGGTCTGGGGCGCGGGTTTCCGTTTCGACGCCGGGCCGACGATTGTCACGATCCCCTCGGTGCTTCGGCGCGTCTTCGCCGAGGCCGGACGTCGGCTGGAGGATCACCTCGACCTGACAAGGCTTGATCCGCAATGGCGCTGCTTCTTCGACGATGGCTCCGTGCTGGATCTCCTCCAGGACCCGAAGCGAATGGCCGCGGGGCTCGATCGGTTTTCGCCGGGCACGAATTCCGGCCGGGGTTATCTCGATTTTCAGAGGCTGAGCCAGCGACTGAATGATATCTCGCAGCGGCACTTCTTCCACAAACCCATCGGCGGGCTGACCGACATGTTCGATCTCCGGAGCAGCTTCGACCCGAAGGTGCTCGGCGATGTCCTGGCGATGCGTCTGGGCCGCAGCGTGGCGGGAACGGTGCGATCGTTCATGCCGGACCCGCGGGTCGCCCAGATGATGGATCACTTCACCCAATATGTCGGTTCCTCGCCTTACGGATCCCCGGCGGTGCTCTGTGGCATCGCGCATATGCAGACCGATGAAGGGATCTGGTATCCGCGCGGTGGCACGCGGGCCGTGCCGGTCGCCTTGGAAAAACTCGCCCGGGAACTCGGTGTGGAATTCCGTGCCGACACCGGCATCGCCAAGGTTCTCGTCCAAGGCGGGGCGGTCACCGGTGTCCGCACCGACCAAGGCGTGGAAATCCCCCTTCGGGCGATCATCGCCAATTCCGATTCCGTCCGCACCCATCGCGATCTGATCGGCGGGTCCGTCGGTGCGAGATTTGAGAGGCGACGCGGGTACGAGGCGGCCTGCTCGGGTGTCGTCCTTTATCTCGGTTTGAACCGGCGATACGGGCATCTGGCGCATCATGATTTCGTCTTCAGCCGCGATCCTCGCGAGGAGTTCGAATGGATCTATAAGAAGGGTGAGCCGGCGCCGGACCCGACGTGTTATCTCGCGGCGACCCGTTGCACCGAGCCCGGCACGGCGCCGGCTGGCGGCGAGGCGCTTTATGTGCTCGTTCACACCCCGTATCTGCGTCCGCACCATGACTGGAAGCGCATGCTTCCCGCCTACCGCAAGGTGATCCTCGGGAAGCTCAGGCGTTCGGGAGGCATGCCGGACATCGAGGAGCGCATCGTGTTCGAGAGCGTCTTGACGCCGCAGGACATCCAGGACCGCTACCAGGTCCTGAACGGGGCGATCTATGGCCTCGCGAGTCACGGCCGGTTCTTGGGCGCGTTCAAGCCCGGCAACCGGTCGCCCGACCTGAAAGGCCTGTACCTGGCCGGCGGCGCGGCACACCCCGGCCCGGGAATGCCAATGGTGTTGATGAGTGGTTGGATCGCCGCCGATGCACTGGACAAGGACGGTGCGGTGGAACGTCAACCGGAAGGGGAACGGGCCTCCCCAGCGCCCCGCGGAGAACTGGTCGCAGCTTGAAAGGACGTCGATCGCCATGATCAGAACCGGATCCATTCCGAGTCGTGAACTCCAGCCCACGATCCCGTCGGGCGCGCGATCCGTCATGGGCTGGGAACCTCTGAAGTCAGCGGATCGGCTTCCCAAGATCTCCGGTGGCCTGCTGACGTGGTTCACCTGGTATTCGCGCCGTCACCTGCGCCGGCACTTCCACTCCCTGCGCCTGTCGAAAGCCGGGATGCCTCCGGGGGCGTGTGGGCTGCCGCTGGTCGTTTATTCCAACCATGCGTCCTGGTGGGACCCGCTGGTGTGCCTCGTTCTCAAGGAGGCGTTTTACCCGGGCCGCCATGCGTATGCGCCCATGGATTCCGTGATGCTGCAACGATACGGATTGTTCCGCCGCCTGGGTTTCTTCGGCGTGGAGCGGGATCATCGACGCGGGGCGGCCCGGTTTCTCCGCACGGCGGAGGCGGTCCTCCGATCTCCCCGAAGCCTCCTGGCCATCACTCCCCAAGGACGTTTTGCGGACGTCCGGGAACGTCCCGTCCGCTTCGAGTCCGGACTCGGCCACCTGGCGGCGCGGGTTCCCTGCGGGCTGTTCGTCCCCTTCGCCGCCGAATATGTCCTCTGGGCGGAGCGATTGCCGGAGATCCTGGTCCGGTTCGGCGAGCCCGTGGAAATCCAATCCCGACAGCCCGGTTCTCCGGGCGCAAAGTATTATACCGCGTTGTTCGAGCAGAGGCTGACCGAAACGCAGGATGCGCTCGCAGCCGACTCCCAACGACGTGAGCCGGCGGATTTTCAAATCGTGATGCACGGCGGCACGGGCTCCGGCGGCGTTCATGATTTGTGGAAGGCCTTCCGGTTGAAGTTGACCGGCGCGACGCAGGGGGAGGAGACGCGATGCAAATGAACCTGGACCTGCTGGCCGCCGCGGCATTGGGGCTCGCCGCTGTGCCGGCAGGATTATTCGCATTGAATCTCCCCGTGTATCGCCCCCTTCCAGTGGAAGGCGGTGAGGGGGAATTCCAACTTGGGACTCGGGAGGACGCAGGGGTGGCCACGGGCCCACGTCATTCCAGGGTTTCGGTTCTCATTCCCGCGCGGGATGAGGAACAGAACCTTCGAGCCACCTTGGAAGCGGTGCTCGCCAATCACGAGGGCGATTTTGAGGTCATTGTGCTGGATGACCATTCCACCGACGGCACCGCCGCCCTGGTGAACGGGATTGCCGCCAAGGATCCGCGCGTGCGTCTCGTCAGTGCGCCGCCACTGCCCGCCGGTTGGTGCGGCAAACAACACGCCTGCCACGTCCTCGCCCGACTGGCCCGCAATCCCCTGCTCGTTTTCATGGATGCGGACGTGCGGCTCGAGCCGGACGCACTGGCGCGGATGGCGTCGTTCATGAAGCGGACTGATCTGGCGCTCGCCAGTGGGATCCCCCGGCAGGAACTCGGCACGATGAGCGAGCGTCTGCTCATCCCATTGGTTCATTTCATCCTCCTGGGTTTCCTCCCGATGCAGGCGATGCGGCGGACTCGCTGGCCGGCGATGTCGGCCGGTTGCGGGCAGCTTTTTGTGGCCCGCCGCGATGCCTACGAACGGTGTGGCGGCCACTCGATGCTGCGCGGCTCGCTGCACGATGGACTGAAACTCCCGCGGACATTCCGACGGGCTGGATTCGCCACGGATCTCTTCGATGCGACGGATCTCGCCACCTGCCGCATGTATCGCAGCAACGCGGACACGTGGCGGGGTCTTCACCGTAATTCCACGGAAGGACTCGCCGCGTCCGGCACCATTCTGCCCATGACCGTGCTGTTGTTCGGGGGCCAGGTGCTGCCGTTCATCCTGCTCGCCCTGGCTCCGATGTTGTCGGTCTCCGCACTGGTTTTCGCAGGCATGGGGGTCTCCCTGGCCTATATGCCCCGGCTGATGGCCTCCCGGATATTCCGCCAACCGCTCGACGGCGCATGGCTGCATCCGGTGGGTGTTCTGGCCTTGCTGGCGATCCAGTGGCACGCGTTCGCCGGCCACCTCGCTGGCAAGCCTTCCCGGTGGAAGGGGCGCAATTATCCCGTCGCGGTGACGGTCAAAACCTTATGAAACAACTCCTTTCACTCCTGTGGGTCACGGTGGCCGTTGGTGTGGGCGCCGCGTCCGGAACTGAATCCCCCGTCGTCCCGACCAAGGCCCCGCCGGTGATCGAATTGCGCGACCAATTCGACGTGCTGCAAAGACTTTCGTTTCCCGGGACAAATCTCACGTTGCTCACCATTGCCGACAAGAAGGGTTCGGATCAGATCGCCGGTTGGGTCAGGCCGATCCGCGAAAGGTTCGGCCACCAGATTGATATCCGTGGCATTGCGGACGTGTCCGCCGTTCCGCGACCACTCCGGGCAATGGTTCGGGGCAAATTCCAAAAGCTCCAAACCTTCCCCGTGATGCTGGACTGGTCGGGCGACGTGGTGAAGGCGTTCACGTATGTGCCGGACAAGGCCAACGTCCTGGTGCTGGATGGAAGCGGTCAGATATTGCGGCGCACCAGCGGGGAAGCGACCCGGGAGGCGGTCCAGAGCCTGTGTGCCGAGATGGAGCATGTGCTGGTTGAACGGGCCGAAGGGCTGCCGGAGAAGGGCCGCGGAAAGTGAGATTGGACCTCAACATTCTGATCGCACTGGCCGACCCCGACCCTGTGCACTTGACTTGCCATGGCGTCAGGCCAGCACACCCCGGATCACTTCCCCATGGACGTCGGTCAGGCGGCGGTTGATGCCGTTGTGATAGAACGTGAGCTTCTCATGGTTGATCCCGAGCAGGTGCAGGATGGTCGCGTGGAAGTCGGGTATGGTGACCTTGTCCTCGCCCACGAAATAGCCGATCTCGTCCGAACTTCCATGGTGATGACCCGCCTTCACGCCCGCACCCGCGAGGAAACAGGTGAACGCCGTCGGATGATGGTCCCGGCCCGGTGAATCGATGCCCTGCGTTGCGGGACTGCGGCCGAACTCGGTGGACCAGATGAAAAGGGTGTCGTCCAGCATGCCGCGTTGTTTGAGGTCCTGGATGAGCGCGGCGACCGGTCGGTCCATGGTCCGGGCCTGGGTGTCGTGATTCTCCTTCAGGTTCTCGTGGCCGTCCCAGTTGATGCGCGGGCTGCCGAACGCGCCGCCGTTGATGATCTGGACAAACCGGACGCCCCGTTCCAACAGCCTTCGGGCCATCAGGCAGTTCCGGGCGAACCCCTTGTTCGTTTCGTCGCCGATCCCATACAGCTGTTTCGTGGCTTCCGATTCCCCATCCAGATCCGTTGCCTCGGGGATGCTCGACTGCATGCGGGCGGCGAGTTCATAGGAACGCAGGCGCGCGGCGAAGGCCTGGTCACCGGGGTTGGCCTCGGCGAATTCCCGGTTCATCGACGCCAGCATCCGCAGGTCGGCGTCGCGCGCGTCGGGGGTGATGGATGCCGGCGTTTGCAGGTCCACGATCGGTTCGCGGGAATGGGTGCGGAACGGGACGCCCTGGTGATTCGCGGGCAGGAATCCCGCCGCCCAATTGATGGATCCGCCCGCGGGCAGGCCCCGGGGATCGGGGAGGACGACGAACGCCGGCAGGTTTTCGTTCTCGGTCCCGAGTCCGTAACTCAACCACGCGCCCATGCAGGGGAACCCATTCAGGGTGAAACCGCTGTTCATCTGGAACGTCGCGGGCGTGTGGTTGGACGACTT
>JANYCC010000292.1 GCA_025360495.1 Verrucomicrobiota bacterium
TGGAAAACCCGCCCCCCCGGTGCTGTCGCGACCGCCCTGGGAAGGCGGGTTTTCCTACCCGCCCCACTTCTCCCATGGTCCGGCTTCCCACGATGCCCAGATGCGCCCCTTGAGGGTGCTGGGTGAATGCCGTCTTGACAAGGCGAAGACACGGCCAACCCTCGCGACCATCAGAACCTTGACGGAACCAGATTCGCCTCGCCGCCGAGCCTTACGGGCAGTTTCCCTCCAAGCGACAATCATCTTTCCCCGCCCGGAGGCGGAAGGACGGATCCGTGGCTGACCGCCCCCGTGGCCCCTTTGGCCTGCACCTGACGATGGACTCATCCGATGAGGGCGCCACCTTCCGGGGCCCGACATCGATGCGGGGCACTTCGGGCTTCCATCTTCTCCCGGGCGGCCTGCAATTGCGGTCGGAGTTCCTGAAATGCACACCGGGCGAGTTCCTCCAGCGTCTGAAGGACGAGTATGAGTTCAAGGTGCTGAAGCATAAGGTGGGGGTCGTCAACGCCTCTGGCATCCCGTTCAAGGACGTGGCTGACTACGTGGCCCAGCGCAACGGGTTCTTCGGTTCCGTGTGGGAATACCAGGACTTCGCCGAGGAGTCGGACGGCGAACTGCGGGATAGCAACCACGTGTATCGCCTGGGGAAGGTCGTCACCCTGCGCAGCCGCCTGGACAAAACGTTTCAGGGAAGCCACATGGACGAGGCGGTCAAATACTTCTACCGCTGGGTTCGGAAGGCATACAAACGGGAGTTTGGCGCGGATACGGATGTGCCGGCCTTCATCTACCGCGGGCGCTCCGATGAACTCGACAAGGCGCTCACGGGCGTCAGCTTCAAGGACGCCCGGTACGGCGGGTTCAATCCCCGGCCGATCAAGGCGAAAATCAAGAAGGGCACCTATTACAAGCTGGGAACCCTCAGCGACCACGCCTCAGGCCTGGCGATCGACATCGAGCCGGACGACAACCCCCAGATTTCCATCCGTGCCTGGGCCTTCATCGAGAAATTCACGGGGAAGACATCGACCGCCCATTGGCGGGAGACACAGTGGGTCAACGCACCGGGGAGGCTGTGGCAGTACGTGAACGACCTGAGCGATGCTTTCGTCAAGACGCTTGCCACGAAGGAAAAGCTGTTGATGGACGAGGAAAAGAGCCAGCAGCAGGCGAAGGAGAAGAAGCCGGGTGCGGGGGACAAGGCGGGGATGGTAAGGCCGCCCTCGGCCTCCCTTCCCGCCCGGAGTCTCGCGGCAAAACCCGATCCGGAGCGTTTCAAGCGCAAGCTTCTCGGCGATCACTACGAGGAATTGGGGAAGTATGTCGACGGCTTCCTGACCCTCGACAAGGTGCTCGTCGAGGCATTGCGTGGCCACGGATTGACGTGGGGGGCCACCTTCGGATCGCACTCTGCGATCGATCTCATGCACTTCGAGTTGCGCAAGACCCCCTTGCCCCAATGGCCGCCGCGCCCCAAAAAGTGACGTCTTGGTGTTCCGGTCGGGGACGATGGGAGCTCAGCACGGGGCAAACGGATCGACCGTGGGCACTCCGGGGAAATCGGTTCCGTTGCGGGTGACAACAGTCAGATGCCACTGCCGCGCGGTCGCAGCGATGAGGCTGTCGAAATGTTTCAAGGGTTTCCCTTCAGCGGCCAACTCGGCGACATAGCGGCCCCACTCGGGCGCCTCGGCGTCGGTGAAACCGAGCGTGGCGTCTTGGAAATCCTGGACTATGAAATCCAGCTCGCGACGCAGGCGACTGCGGCGCTTGCCGGGTGGTAGCAGCGATACGCCGGCTTCCAACTCGGCCAGGGTGATGGCGCTGATGGCACATTCGGCATCATGCTTTCCAACCCAAGCCACCACGATCGCATCGGGCTCCGACCTCATCAACTCCGAGAGAATGTTGGTATCAAGGAGGTAGTTCACAGGCAGGGCAGGTCTTTCAGCTCCATCGGGCGGTCCAAATCCGGGACGCGCAACCCCCGCAGGCGGGCCATGGCGGCGACGAAGCCTCGCCGCTTCCGCGTGGGAACGAGCAACAACTGCCCTCCGCGCCCCGCGATCACCGTAAACTCGGTTCCCTGCCCAAAGCCCTGCTGTTCCCGCACCGACTGGGGAATCACCAACTGACCCTTGCTGCTCATCGTGACAATCATCGTGCAGTAAGATTGCCTTACCGTCTGGGGATGGGTCAATGGAGGACCACCAACGCCCTCCAGGAGTTTGCCACCGGCGACTCGACGGAGACCCGGTCCGCAGGGCTTGATTCACCATTCGATCAGCACCCGGCATTCCGTCGATCCCGGCCGCGGCTCCACCCGCCAACCCTGGCGCCGGCATAGCTCCAGCATCCCCCGGTTCTCCGCCAACACCACCCCGTCCAGCCGACGCAATCCCTCGGCACGCGCCACCGTCACCAATTGTGAAAGCAATCCCCGTCCCACGCCCCGCCCCTGCCAGGCATCCGAAACCACCAACCCGAATTCCGCTCCATCCACCGTGCCGTCCCTGATCAGGCGGGCCACCGCGGTGATTTCCCCGGCAGCGGAGATTCCCACGAGCGCGATCTCACGGTCGTAATCCGCAAAGCACAGTCGCGCCAACCGCCGATGACTGACCCGCTCCGCCAACGGGAAGGCCGAGAAATAACGCAGGTAGACCGTCCGTTCGGAGAGCGTCCCATGGAATCGGACCAACGCCGGCTCATCCTCGGGCCGGATGGGACGCACCTCCATCGTCGAGCCATCCAGGAGTCCGATCCCGACCCCATACTCCGCCGGATACGGACGGATCGCCGGGCGCGGCAAAGCGGCGTCAGGGACCGATGCGGGGTGCAACACGACCCGGGCGTCCAGGGCGATCAACCGCTCCGGAGTCGCAAGCAACGGGTTGATGTCGATCTCGCGGATGCGCGGGTGATTCACCACCAGTTCGCTGAACCGCACCAGGAGATCATCCAGCGCCGCAAGATCGACGCCGGCCTGTCCGCGCACGCCGCGCAGGGCCGTGGCGATGCGGGTGCGTTCGCGAAGCCGTCGCGCCAGGGTCGAATTCAACGGCGGCAATTCCAGCGCCCGGTCCTGGAACACCTCGACCATCTGCCCGCCCGTCCCGAACAATAACACCGGTCCGAATTGCGCATCCACGCTGCTGCCCAGGATGAGTTCGTGGCCGTCGCGCCGGATCATTGGCTGGACCGTCACCCCGAGGAACGCGACGGCCCCCGCGTGACCCACGACGGCCTCCCGGATCTCCCCGAAGGCGCCACGGACGGCATCGGCGTCGGCGAGGTTCAGCTTCACACCGCCGACATCGGTCTTATGGGTGATGATTTCGGACCAAAGTTTGAGAACCACGGGGAACCCAAGCCGGTCGGCATGATCCACGGCGGCTTCCGGAGTTGTTGCGGTCAACGTCGGGACCACGGGGATCTCATAGGCGGCCAGCACCTGCTTGGCCTCGGTCTCGGTCAGCAGCGTCCGTCCCCGTTCCAGCACCGAGGCCAGCAGCGCATCGACCCGTCGCCCCGCATCCAACCGGTCGGCATGCCGGGTCGAGGGTGGCGTCTCATATAAGGCCCGGAGATTGTCGCTATAACGCCACATCAACGCGAAGGCCCGGGCGGCGGCATCCGGATAATCATAGGTCGGGATCCCCGCCGCATTGAGCAGGGCGCGACCCGGTTCTACGGCCGGTCCGCCCATCCATGCGGTGAGCAGTGGCTTGCCCGGGATCCGGCCCAGACGGGCGATCCCTTCCGCTGTCGCGGTCGCATCGGTCATGTGCTGGGGCGTGAGGATCACCAGCGCGCCGTCATTGCCGGGATCCCGCAACACGCAGTCCACCGACTCCGCATAACGCACGGGGTCGGCGTCGCCCAGGATATCAACCGGGTTGGAATGGCTCCAATGCGCTGGCAACAGGGCGTCCAACGCGGCGCGGGTGGGGCCTCCAAGTTCGGCCAACTGCCCGCCGCTGCGCACCAATTGGTCCGTGCTGAGCGCGCCGGGGCCGCCCGCATTGGTGACGATGGCCAACCGCGGGCCGGCCGGCCGGGGTTGTTTTCCCAAGACTTCAGCGAGGTTGAACAACTCGCCGATGGTGTCCACGCGCACCACGCCCGCCCGCTGGAATGCCGCGTCCAAAACGTCGTCGCTCCCGGTCAATGCCCCGGTGTGCGACGCCGCCGCCCGCGCCGCCTGCGCCGTGCGCCCGACCTTGATCACGATCACCGGCTTCGACCACGTCACCGCCCGGGCGGCCGACAGGAACGAACGCGCGTCCCCCACCGATTCCATATAACACACGATGCTGCGGGTCTGCGGGTCGTCGCCAAAATGATCCAGGAGATCGCCCCAACCGACGTCGGCCATCGATCCGACCGAGACGAACGCGCTGAAGCCGACCTGTTCGCGGAAGCTCCAGTCGAGGATGGCGGTGCAAAGGGCGCCGCTTTGGCTGAGAAACGCGACATTGCCGGGTCGGGCCATCCCGGCGGCGAAGGTGGCGTTGAAACCGAGGTGCGGAATCATCACGCCCAGGCAATTCGGACCGATGATGCGGAGCCCGGTTTCACGCGCCACGGCCAGCGCCTCCGCCTCCAGCGCCTGGCCGTCGGGACCGGCCTCCTTGAATCCGGCGGAAATGATCATCGCAGCCCGGATCCCGGCGGCGCCGCATTCCCGCAACACACCGGGAACGCCGACCGCCGGGGTGGCAATCACCGCCAGATCGACCGGGTGGGGCAGTTCACCAACCGTCGGCACGGCAGTCCGGCCCAACACCGAGAGGCGCTTCGGATTGACGGCAAAGACCGGACCGGGGAAGGCCGCAAGATTCTCCATCAACGCCCGTCCGACGCTGCCGACGCGTTCCGTTCCGCCGATGACCACGACGCTGCGGGGCGCGAACAGTGATTCGATCGGAGGGAGGGGAACGACGGGGGACGCGATGACGTTCGGCGCCGAGGGCGTTTTGGTGGCGGACATGGCGATGCGGGGGTCGGGGACAGTTCGATGAAACGTACTTCAATGGCACTCCAGGGACACCACCGGAAAATGAAGCGCATCCTGGCATTGCCCCCATGAATGCCCCCGGGGCGGCTCGGGTGGAACCTCGCCCTACCGTATCCGCGTCATCCGCGCCATCCGTGGTTAGCTTTCTCAACCGTCGTGTTTCTGATGCTCCTGCGCATTCCAGACACGTCGGAAATACGGGAGACCCAGGACCCGCCGCCGCACCGCCGCGATCATCCCCCGCTTCCTGGGGCTCGGGCCCGCTTGGGGATGCAATGCCGCCAGGTAATCCTGGCGCACCCGATGAATCTGGGGCGCGATGGCCGAGACATCGAAAGGGGTCCCCGACAACTCCTGCTCCCGTTTCCGTCGCCTCGCCGCCTCCCCGTGCAGATGAATCCCAATCCTCAGGCACAAAACTCCCACGAGCACTCCCAGGACACCCAGCCAGAATGTGAAGGTCTCGTCCACAACATCGGAGGAGGAGCATCAACGGGGCCACACTCGGTGACTCACGTCCCCCTCAGCCCGCGCCACCCGCCGATGACTTCTTCGGCTCCCCCTTGAGCAGGGCGCCGAGATAGTCGCGGTTCATGCGGGCGATGAAATCGAGGCTGATCCCCTTGGGACACACGGCCTCGCAGGAACCGGTCACGGTGCAACCCCCGAAGCCCTCGGCGTCCATCTGCGTGACCATGCCCTGCACGCGGCGGAATCGTTCCGGTTGACCCTGCGGCAACAGTCCCAGATGACTCACCTTGGCCGCCACGAACAGCATCGCACTGGCGTTCTTGCATGCCGCCACGCACGCACCGCACCCGATGCACTGCGCGGCGTCCATCGCCAGGTCCGAATCGTCCTTCGGCACCGGGATCGTGTTGGCGTCCGGCGCGCTACCAGTCCGCACCGAGATGAAACCGCCGGCGTGCTGGATGCGATCGAAGGACTTGCGATCCACGACCAGGTCCTTGATCAGGGGAAAGGGACGGGCGCGGAACGGCTCGACGACGATCTCATCGCCATCCTGGAAGCTCCGCATATACGTCTGGCAGGTGGCGACGCCCTGGTGCGGGCCGTGCGGCTTGCCGTCAATGACCAGGGAACACGTCCCGCAGATTCCCTCCCGGCAGTCGTGATCGAAGGCGATCGGTTCGTCGCCCCTGTTCGCAAGTTCCTCGTTGATCACGTCGAGCATCTCCAGGAACGACATGTTCGGGTTCAGCTCCGGGGAGGAATAGGTGACGAAATTCCCGGCGGTGGTCCGGTTCTTCTGACGCCAGACTTTGAGGGTGACTTTCATGGCAGGTGCTCTGACGGGGGCGACGTTACGGATCCGGGCCGGTTCACTTATAGCTGCGGGTGCTCATCTTGACCTCTTCATAGACGAGCGGTTCCCGGTTGAGGACGGGGGCCTTCCCCGCCCCGGCGGATTCCCAGGCGGCCACGAACGCAAACTGGTCGTCGCGGCGCTTCACATCGCCGGGGTTGACGATGCCCTGTTTCACTTCGGGATCGGCCGGCGTGTACTGGTATTCCTCGCGGAAATGGCCGCCGCAACTCTCCTCGCGCATCAGGGCGTCGCGGCACATCAACTCGCCCAACTCGATGAAATCCGCGACCCGACCCGCCGCCTCCAACGATTGGTTCCAATCCGCCTCCGTCCCGGCGACGTGCAAATTCCGGGAATACTCCTCGCGAAGTGCGCCGAGGAGTTGGATGGCCTTTTCCAGGCCGGCCTGGTTGCGGGCCATGCCGCAGTGATCCCACATGATGCGGCCGAGTTCCTTGTGGAAGCTGGACGGCGTGCGCCGGCCCTTGCCACCGATCATGCGGTTGATCGCGCCGCGGACCTCGTCCTCGGCGGACTTGAACTCGGCCTTGTCGGTGGCCGGCCGGGAACCGGGCTTCACGCCGGCCAGATAGGGGGTGATCGTCGCCGGCAGCACGAAATAGCCATCGGACAGCCCCTGCATGAGGGCGCTGGCCCCGAGACGGTTGGCGCCGTGGTCGGAGAAGTTGGCCTCGCCCAGCACGAACAGGCCGGGGATGTTGCTCATCAGGTTATAATCCACCCACAGACCGCCCATCGTGTAATGCACGGCGGGATAGATCCGCATCGGGGTCTTATAGGCGTCCTCCGCGGTGATCTCATGGTACATCGCGAAGAGGTTGCCGTACCGCTCGCGCACCTTGTCCTCGCCGAGGCGATGGATGGATTCGGCGAAATCGAGATACACACCGAGCCCGGTCGGGCCGACGCCGCGACCCTCGTCGCAGACATACTTGGCGGCGCGACTGGCGATGTCGCGGGGCGCGAGGTTGCCGAACGCCGAATACATCCGTTCCAGGTAATAATCGCGGTCGGGCTCGGCGATGTCGGCGGGATTTTTGGCGCAATCCTGCTTGCGTTTCGGCACCCAGATCCGCCCGTCATTGCGGAGGGATTCCGACATCAGGGTCAGTTTGGATTGGTAATCGCCGCTGACGGGGATGCAGGTGGGATGGATCTGCGTGTAACAGGGGTTGCCGAAACAGGCGCCGCGTTTGTAGGCGCGCCAGATCGCGCTGGCATTGGCCTGGCGCGCATACGTGGAAAGGTTGAAGACATTGCCGTAACCCCCGGTGGCGAGCACCACGGCGTCGGCATTGTGACGGGTGATGGCGCCGGTCTGGAGATCGCGGACGATGATGCCCTTGGCGTGGCCGTCCACGAGCACGAGGTCGAGCATCTCCGCATGGGTGTGGGACTTCACCCCCCCGGCGGCGATATTGCGGCAGAGGGCGGAATACGCGCCGAGAAGCAACTGCTGGCCGGTCTGGCCCCGGGCATAAAAAGTCCGGCTGACCTGGGCGCCGCCGAACGAGCGGTTGTCCAGCAACCCGCCATATTCACGGGCGAATGGGACCCCTTGCGCGGCGCATTGGTCGATGATGTTGACCGACACCTCGGCGAGGCGATGGACATTGGATTCGCGCGCCCGGTAATCGCCGCCCTTGATCGTGTCGTAGAACAACCGGTGAACCGAATCACCGTCATTCTGGTAATTCTTGGCGGCGTTGATGCCCCCTTGCGCGGCGACGGAATGGGCGCGCCGCGGGGAATCGTGGAAGACGAAGTTGTGCACCTCGTAGCCGAGTTCCGCGAGCGAGGCCGCGGCGCTGGCCCCGGCGAGACCGGCCCCCACGACGATGATCTTATATTTCCGTTTGTTCGCCGGGTTGATGAGCTTGGAGGAGAACTTGTGCTTCTCCCACTTCTCCGCGAGCGGCCCGGGCGGCACGTTTGAATTCAGGGTGGCCATATCAGCGGACAACCTCCTTTCCGACGGACGCCAGACCCGGCACCGGGGCAACGATGGCCTTCGGACCGGGGCCGGCCTGGGTCAGTTGCGACCGGGCCTTCGTGGCATGCTCACGTCCCAAGCCGGAGAGGATGGCCACCGGGATCGAGGCGTAACCGAGGAAGATGGCGAGGCTGACGATCCGGGCCAGCAGGGTGATCCGCGGCCACCAAACCTGGTTCCGGAGGCCGAGGGATTGGAACATGCTGCTGACACCGTGGCTGAGGTGGAGGAACAGGAGTCCCTGCGCGATCAGGTAAAAAAGGGACACCCACCAGACTTGGAACCCCAGCACCATCATGGCGTAGACATCGGGCACCGGCTCGCCACCGCCCAACGGGGTGGTGAGCTTGGAAAAATCGCCAACCCCATTGATGCCGGGCTGGAGGGCGGTGAAATGAAGGAGGTGATAGATGACAAACGCCAGGATCACGAGGCCGCTGAACGGCATGGTGCGCGAGGCAAAGGTGGAACCGTACGAGGTTCCACCGGCGTAACCTTCCGGCCGCGCCGCCCGGTTCGCCGCCACCAACGAAAACCCGGCCGCGATGTGCAACCCGACGCAACCCAGCAGACCCAACCGTGCGCCCCAGAGCAGGACCGGCTTGCCTTTCAGGAAATGGGCGTAGCCGTTGATCAGGTCCGGCGCGCCGAACACCTGCAGGTTGCCGACCAGATGCCCGGTCACAAAACCCAGCAACGCCAACCCGGTCAGCGCCATCAGGTATTTCCGTCCCAAGGTTGACCGCCAGATGTTGTACAACAGATTCATTCCGTGTGGATCCCCGTTCCGGATCGCACCAGACCCGGGTTGAGCTCATCTAATGACCCGGGCACCGGTGCGTCAACGATTAGAAAGGAATATAAGCAATGCTTCCGGCTCCGGTTACCGCCGTTACTCACCCGCCGTCTCCAGCAAAGCCGAGAGCGACCCCACTCGCGCCCCGGAACAACCCGCCGCCCCAAGCCGGTCCAACCAGACCGAGCGCCATCCGACCGCCTCGGCCCCCGCCACGTCCTCCCGCAAACTGTCCCCCACGTGCAGGATCGCCGCCGGGGACACCCCGAGTCGGGAAGCCGCGACCCCAAAGATTTCCGGCGCCGGTTTGGGTCGGCCCACCTCGATCGACGGCAGTACGAACTCGAAGAGGCCGCCGAATCCGAGCGACTCCAACAACGGGCCGAGACGTTCATCCCAATTGGACACGACGACCAAGCGCAGCCCGCGTTGACGCAAGGATTGCAGGACCCCGGGGACTTCCGGGAAAACGCGCCAGGCATCCGCACACGCAAAAGCCGAGTAAACCGCCTCAAACAATCCGGGTTCCGCCGCCGCCGGGGTGAGGCCGCCAAACGTCCCCGTCACCACCCGCGCCCAGGCTGGGCGGGAATAATCAAATTCACCCCGCCCCCTCCACGCCGTGGCGAAGGCGCGATCAAGGACGGACGCCGACAGGTCGCCAAACCCGGCGGCGGCGGCAGCCCGGGCGTACACCGTTCCCACCGACGGCCACGGTTCCAGCAAGGTCCCGCCGGCGTCCAATGACACCACCTCCGTCCCGTTGATCCAGGGATTCACTGCACCCGGATCCGGTAATAGGCCCCGTCCCCCGTGGGCACCACCCGAAACGTCGGAGTCCCCGACGGATTCGTCCCCAGCACCGCCGTCGGATCCGTCTGCCACGGTGCCCCGGGTGACGGGGTCCGTTCGAGCACCCACCCGGCCGCCGTCCCGCTGACCACTTGGAAGTCGAGTCGGAGTTTGCCGCCCGCTCCCGGCACCGGGGTTCCCAATCGCACCACGGGCGGATCAACAGCGACGACCGCGGTGACCAACAGCTTGGGTCCCCACGGCAGAATCCGAGCACCCACCAAGGGCTGCACCCCCAGGATGAAATCGCCCGTCTCGCCGGCCGTGAACGGCACCGTTCCCGTCGCCGCAATCTGTCCCACCCCGACATCGGTCAATTCATAGACATCATCAAAGGTGATGCCGTCCAGGTAGACGCCCTCCCCCGAGCCGAGGGTGTTATAATAGGATCCACCGGGCTGCACGCGGAACCGGAACCGAAGCTGGAACTCATGCTGTCCCAAGCCGGTCAGGGGGACGTTCTGCGGGGTGAAAACCGCGTCCGGAGACCCGGCCTTGCCCGCCTGGGACCAAACCTCGTTCCACGTGGCGCCATCATCGGTGGTCGCCTCGGCAGTCAGCACCTGGGCCGCCGTGGTGTAGCCGAAAGCCACCGCAAAATGCAGCACCGGGCTGGTTCCCCCGTTCAGGTGGGCGGTCAACGACAGGATCTGGTCGTCGCCCACCGGGTGGGTCAACCGATAGGAATTGGCGCCGGAAAAATGCCGGTCAGTCTGGACCACCGCATAACCCGGGCTGGTCTTCAGCACCACTCCGGTCTGGCCGGGTTCGGCCCCGAGGGTGGCACCGAAGGCTTTCCGCCGCGAAATCTCCCAGTTGAATGCGGTCGCCGCCGTCACGACCGACGGCTGGTATTGGCTGGCCCTGCCCACTCCCGGCGACTTGTTCCCGGTCAGCGTCGGGGCGGGATACGGAAGGGCGAGATCGACCTTGAGGTTGGCTCCGCCGGACACCGTGACCTGGCGGCTGACCGGCACCAGGCCCGGGGCCGAGAAGGTCACGGTGTGGGTGCCATTCGCGGAGGGGATCGCATATCCGCCGGAAGCCGGGGTCTGCGCGAAATACGCCGCGTCGGAGAGTTCCACCCGGATTCCGCCGAGACCCTCGCCGACGTCATAGGCGCCGTTGGAATTGAGGTCGAAATAGGCGACCCCGGTGACGAACGGACCGGGGGAGGGGCGGTCGGCGAAATCGATGGTGAACAGTTTCGGGCCGACCGTGTTGGGGGCGCCGTTGACGAGCGCGGTGTGGGTGCCGCCCACCAAACCGACGCCCGCCTCACGAAACAGCGGGTTGTGATTGTTGAGGCGGTGCCCCGGCGGATTCTGCATGCCGGGCGACACCGGATTGCCCAGCGCATCGAGCAATCCCCAATCGACTTCAAAGCCCGCATGCGCATGGAACGGGCCCTGCGCATAGGCATAGATGCTCTCGCCGACGATGTTCCACGGATATCCGACCGCAGTGACACGGGCGGAGGGTTCGACGCTCCCTTCCTCATGGGATTGGTCGGCATGATCCAGCATCCATTGGCTATGCCCGCGGGCCGCCGTGGTGAGCAGCACGCTCGGCGCCAGCGGTGGCAACGGCGGAAACTGCGCCATGTCCGCCTTGAACCGTCCGAAATCCACATGGAAAAACCCGTAGGCCTGGACGACCTCCGCATCGGTGGCCTGTTGCAACCGCACGGCCTCGCCGGAGGGGTCGGCCCGGGCACGGTTGATCAGTTCCAACAGCATCTGTTCGTCATCGGCGGGCTGGCCGATGTCCCAGGCGACGGGCCCGGCACCCGCCGGGTGGGCGGGGCGTCCGGGTGTGGAAACCCATTGGAAAACCGGCGTCGGGGCCGGGGGGGGCGCCTGGGGGGCCTGGCCGCGTCCGGCCGGGGCGAGGAGCCCGGCCAGGCACAGAATGAACTTGTGCATCACGGGCATCGGTAGCCGAACGGACCGGCGCTGGCCAGTGGCGAATCGGCGTGACACCCTTTCTTTGTAGTCAGAAACAGCCGTATGGCGTAATCGAAATCCTTACATGTCAACAGCCTTGCGCCGCCGGCATCACGGCACGCGGATCCGGTATAATATTTCGTCCCCGGCCGGCACCACCCGGAACGCGGGGGCCCCGGCCGGACCGGTCCCCAGCACCGCCGTGGGGTCGGTCTGCCAGGCCGCCCCCGGGAAGGGGGTGCGCTCGAGAATCCACCCGGCCGGGTTCCCGCCGACCCATTGGAAGTCGAGCCGCACCTTGCCATCGTCCCCGAAGACCGGGGTTGCCAACCGCACGACGGGCGGATCGGTGGCGACGACCGCGGTGACCGACAGGCTGGTTCCATACGGCAGCACCCGGCCACCCACCAACGGTTGCACCCCCAACAGGAAATCACCCGTCTCGGCCGGCACAAAGGGCACGGTCGACGTCACCGCAATCCGGCCGGCACCCGCCGCGGTCAGGACGTACACGTCATCGAACCCGATATCGTCCAGGTAGACGCCTTCCCCGGAATCGAGCGTGTTGTAAAACGACCCGCCGGGCTCCACGCGGAACCGGAAGCGCAGTTGGAATTCCCGCCGCGCCAATCCGGCCAGCGGAATCGTCTGCCCGGCGAAGAACGCGTCCGGCGGGTCCCCGGGGCCGGCTTGGGACCACACACCGTCCCACGTGGCGCCATCATCCGTTGAGACTTCGGCGACCAAAACCTGCGAATCCGTGGCGTACCCGAAAGCGACCGCGAAATGCAGCACCGGGTCGGTCCCGCCGTTGAATCGTGCGGTCAACCCCAGGATCTGGTCGTCCGAAATCGGGTGGGTCAACCGATAGGAACTGGCACCGGAATCAGAGCGGTCATCCTGCACCACCGCGTAACCCGGACTGGTTTGGAACACCGCGCCGGACTGTCCCGGTTCGGCCCCGAGGATGTCACCGAAGGGCTTTCGTCGGGACGCCACCCAGTTGAACGCGGTCGCCGCCGGGACTGGCGAGGGTTGATACCGGCTCGTCTTCCCCACGCCGGGTGCCGCCGGCCCCGTCAGGGTCGGCGCCGGATAGGGGAGGGCGAGGTCGGCCTTGACGTTGCCCCCGCCCGACACCGTCACCACGCGCGAGACCGGTGCCATGCCCGCCGCCGAGAAGGTCAGCGTATGCGTCCCCTCGGTGCTGGGGATGGCGTAGCCTCCCGAGCCGGGCGTCTGGCCGAAATACGCCGCATCGGAAAGGTCCGCGCGCATCCCGCCGATGCCTTCGCCGACGTCGTAGGCACCGTTGGCGTTGAGATCGAAATAGGCCACCCCGGTCACGAAAGGCACCGGATCCGCCCGGTCCGCAAAATCGATGGTGTAAAGTTGCGGTCCGACCGTGTTGCTGACGCCGTCGGTGACCACGGTGTTGACGCCCTTCACGAGACCCACGCCGGCCTCGCGAAAACGGGCGTCATGATTGTTCAACCGATGACCCGGCGGATCCTGCATTCCGGGCGGTATCGGATTGCCCAACGCATCGAGCAATCCCCAATCGACCTCAAAACTCGCGTGGGCATGCAACGGGTTCTCCGCGTAGGCATAGATGCTCTCGCCGACAATCATCCATGGATAGCCGGCGGCCGTCACGCGGGCACCCGGCGAGACGGTCCCCTCATTATGGACCTGCACCCCGTGTTCCAGCATCCATTGGCTGTGTCCACGCGCCGCGACGGTGAGCAGCGCATTGGGCGCCAGCGGTGGCAACGGCGAAAAAAGCCCCATGTCGGCTCTGAACCGGTCGAAATCCACCCGGAAATAGGCATACGCCGCGACGACATGGGGATCGTCCACGTTGGGCAAACGGTCCGCCTCGCCGGAGGGGTCGGCCCGGGCCCGGTTGATCAACTCGAGCAACATCTGCTCCTCGTCGGTGGGTGCACCAATATCCCACGGCACCGGAGCGCCGCCGGACGGCAGCGCCATCCGCCCTGCACCGGTGGCGATCCCGACCAACGGGACCGGGGGCCGGGGGGCTGCTTGGGGAGTTTGCGGGTATCCGGCCAGGGCGAGGAGGCCGGACAGCGAAAGGAGGATCTTGCGCATCCCGCATCGGTAAACCCCGGGACCGGCACTGGCGAGCTTGGAATCCGATGACTCCGTCGTCGCCTTTGCATTTGCGTTCCGCCGCCCGGGGTCGTCAGATTTTGCCCCATGCAAGTGAAGTTCACCGGTCCGGTGTACGTGGTCCGCGACAACATCGACACCGACCAGATCATCCCGGCCCAGTATCTGAACCTGGTGCCCACGATCCAGGAGGAATACGACAAGCTCGGCGCCTACGCCCTGGTGGGCCTTCCCGATGCCCTGTACCCGGTCCGGTTCGTCAAGGAAGGCGCCGTCGACAGCGATTACCCGATCGTCATCGGCGGTCGCAATTTCGGCTGCGGCAGTTCGCGCGAGCACGCCCCCATCGCCTTGGGCTCCGCCAATTGCGAATGCATCGTCGCCGAATCGTACGCCCGGATCTTCTTCCGCAATTGCGTCGCCACCGGTGAACTCTACCCGATCGAATGCGCGGACCGGCTCTGCGACGTGTTCCGCACCGGGGATCTCGCCACGGTCGACATCGATCTGGGCACCATCATCCACCACGGCACCGGCGTGGTTTATCCGCTCAAGCCTCTCGGCGAGGTCCGGCCGGTGGTCGATGCCGGAGGTCTCTTCGATTATGCCCGCGAGACGGGGATGATCCCGAAAGCCGGCTGAGGGCGACGGGTATGACCCTTTTCGCGACCTCCCCGGCAAAAGTCCTCCGCACCCAATTCCCGGCGGGATTGCTGCTGGTGCTGTCGCTGTTCGGCGGTTGCGGTCGGGCGGACCCGCCGGCCCAGACCTCATCGAAGCCGCGACCCGCTGCGGCAGAAGTTGCGAAACCCCGCTCGGAACCCGCGCCCCACGATCCGGCCAAGGCGAAGCGTCACGCCCTGGAGTCCGACGCCTTTTTTGCCGGCCCGATCCCGGCCTTCGAAATCCAATTGTCCCGGGCTTCCTTCCAATCGCTGGAACGGGAACCCCGGCTTGCCGTGCCGGGGACGGTGCTGGTCGGGACCAACCGTTACGAACGGGTCGCGATCCATGTCAAAGGCGCCGCCGGAAGTTCGCGGAGTGTCGATGACAACCCGGCGTTGACCCTGAATTTCGACAAACTGAATCCCGGCCAGCGCTTCCATGGCCTCGACAAAATCCACCTCAACAACTCGGTCCAGGATCCGAGCCGCATGTCGGAGATCGTCTGTTCCGACCAGTACCTTTCGGTGGGGATCCCGACCGCCCGTGCCACCCACGCCCTGCTGAAACTCAACGGTCGTGACCTGGGGCTCTATGTGCTCAAGGAAGGGTACAACAAGACGTTCCTCGACCGCTTCTTCACCAATCGCACGGGCAACCTTTATGACGGCGGGTTCCTCCGCGACATCGACCAGGATCTGGAGCGCGATTCCGGCGAGGGTCCGGACACCCATGCCGATCTCAAACAACTGTACGCCGCGTGCAGCCAAAGCGATCTCACCCGGCGCCGTGACGCCCTCCGGAAGATCCTCGATGTCGACCGTTTCGTCACTTACACCGCGTTGCAGGTCCTCACCGACGACTGGGATGGCTACCCGAAAAACCGCAACAACTACCGGCTCTATCATGATGCGGACACCGGTCGGTTCATCTTCATCCCGCACGGCATGGACCAGATGTTCAGCCGCGGGTATTCGCTGGCCGAGGGCTTTGAGGGGATCGTCGCCCGCAGCACCTTCCAGATCCCGGAATTCCGGGAAATGTATTGGCAACAGCTCTCGGCACTGCTGAACAACCCGTTCACCACCGAACACCTGCTGGCGACCTTCGACGCCGCGGTCGAACGACGGAAGCCGGCCCTCGCCCTGCTTCCCCGCGACGAACAACGGGGGATCAACGGGGCCACGGCCGATATTCGCCGTCGGATCATTGCCCGTGTGGAGAACGCCCGGGCCCAATTGGCCGGCCGGCCCAAGCCGATCGCCTTCAATGCCAAGGGCGAGGCTGCGCTCGACAACTGGCGGCCCCACAACACCGAGGCCGATGCCGTTCGTTCGACGCTGCTCACCGAAAAGGACGGCCGGAAACTCTATCAACTCGCCGCCGGACAACCCGGCGCGGGTTCGTGGCGCACGCGGGTCCGCCTGCCGCCGGGACGTTACCGGATCCAAGGAAGCGGCAAGACCGACAAGGTGGCGCTGTTGTCGGACGAACGGGGCAAGGGCCTGGGGATCCGGGTGAGCGGCGTGGCCCGTCAGAACCAACTCTTCGGCACGCAGGATTGGCAGACGCTGGTCTTCGACTTTGCCATGCCGGGTGATGGCGAAATCGAGGTTGTCGCCGAATTGCGGGCCGCCTCCGGGACCGGCTGGTTCGACCCCGCCACGATGCTGATCCGACGTCTCCCGCCGCCTTGAGCCAACCTCCACCCCATCGCCCTCAGATCTCCCCCAAGGGCTCGGTCGCGTCCCCGAACCGCCCGGGGCGCACCTCCATCTTGTCCATCATCGACAGGTAAAGCCGGCACATCTGGCGGTCCGGTTTCTCCTTATAATCCAACACCCGGCCGCCTTGGATCCGGCCGCCACCCCCACCCAGCAACACCACCGGCAATTGGGTCGCGTCGTGCCCGCCCGGCATCATGCTCGAGCAATAAAGCAGCATCGTGTTGTCCAACGCCGTCCGCCCCCCCTCCTGCACCGCATCCAACCGCCGCACGATATAGGCCACCTGCTCCAGGAAAAACCGGTTCACCTTCAGCCAGTCCGCCGTGTCCGAATGCGACAGCAGATGATGGATCATGTAATCGACGCCGAGGTTCGGGAACCGCAGCGACGAATGGTCGTTGTTCAGCTTGAGCGTGCAGATCCGCGTCGTGTCGGTCCGGAACGCCAGCACCAGCAGGTCGCACATCAGCCGCATGTGCTCGCCGATGTCCTGCGGAATGCCATCCGCCGGTCGCGCCATGTCCGGCTTCTCCAGTGTCGGACGCCAGCCCTGCAACTCGCCGCGACGTCCGGCCTGCGCGATCCGCCGTTCCACGTCGCGGACCGATTCCAGGTACTCATCCAGTTTCTGCCCGTCCGAAGAGCTGATCTGCCGGCGCAGGTCGGTCGCCTCCGACAGCACCGCATCGAGCACGCTCTGGTCGCCCTTTTGGGCCCCGTCCTTGAACATCCGGTCGAACGCCAGCGCCGGATAAATCTCGAGCGGGGTCGGCGTGGTCGGGGAACTCCACGAGATGTGCGAACTATAAAGCATCGAATAGTTCTTATGGACCGACGGGTTCGATTTCTCGCACCCGAGAACCAGGCTCGGCAATCGCGTCGAGGTCCCGTAACGCTGCGCCAGCAACTGGTCGATGCTCGTGCCCGAGCGGATCTCGCCCCCGGAGGCCAGCGGTGCGCCGGACAGCAGGTTGCCCGTCTGCGAGCTGTGGATGTTCCCCTTCTGCGCCTCGGCGTTATAAAGGCCGCGGACAAACACCATCTTCCTCCGGAAATCTGACAACGGCTGCAGCACCTGGCCCAATTCCAGGCCGTCCGCACCTTCCTTCGCCCACCATTCGCGGCTGTGGAATCCATTGCCCGAGAAGAGCACCGCCAATCGCACCGGTGCCTCGCTCGATTTCACCCCGCCCCGCGGCTCATCCCCCCACACCCGCAGGGATTCCATCCACGGCAGCGCCATCGTGACCCCGAGCCCGCGCAACATCGCGCGCCGGGAGAATCTGTGTGAACTCATAGTTATACCTCGTCTTGGATTTCACTCGTCCGACACCGCATCACGCCCGCGGATCTCGCGGAACTGACGGCTGCGCACAATCGCCTCGATCGCGACGCCCACCCTGAAATCATTCGTCT
The DNA here is from genome assembly GCA_025360495.1 of Verrucomicrobiota bacterium. GTDB lineage: Bacteria > Verrucomicrobiota > Verrucomicrobiia > Limisphaerales > UBA9464 > UBA6176. Next base: position 17,901 of record JANYCC010000292.1, read on the forward strand.
TCAATCGCTCCCGCATCTCCGCCAGCAACGGCCCGTCCGACAACTGCACCGCCCGGCCCAATGAGTAACCTAGCAGCTTGCGACAGAATTGCCGCAAGAAAGCCTCGCGCCGACGGATCAGCAAATGGTCCCGGAGACCGTCGATCCCATCAAACCGCGCCCCGTCCAGCGTCCGGGCCGAAGTGTCCACCGGCCGTTCACCCGGACCCGTGGCACGACGGCGTCCGATGGCATCGAAACCCTCCAACGCAAAGCCATAGGGATCGATGCGCACATGACAGCCCGAACACTTGGGATCGGAACTGTGTCGTTCCACCACCTGGCGCATCGTGAGCCCGTCCGTGGAAGGTTCGTCCTCGGGCAGACGCGGCACATCCTTCGGCGGCCGCGGCAGTTTTTCCCCCAGCAACACCTCGCAAACCCAGTTGCCCCGCAGGATCGGGCTTGTGCGCGAGGCCCCGGATTGCTGCGCCAGGATCGCCCCCCAACCCAGCATCCCGCCCCGGGACCACCGCCGCATGCCATCGACCCGCCGCCATTCCGGCCCCGTCACCCCGGGGATTCCATAATGCGCTGCCAACGCCTCGTTCAGGAACGTGTGATCCGCCCCCAGCAGGTCGGTCACGCGTCCGTTGTTCCGGAACAAATCCGTGAAGCAACGGATCACCTCCTCATACATCGCCCCGCGCAAACCGTTGAACGTCGGAAAATGCCGCTCGCTCTTCTCGTTCGACTCATCGAACCCGTGCAGGTGGACCCAGGCGCACCCGAATTCCACCGCCAACCGCCGCATCCGCCCGTCCTGCAGCATCCGTCGCGTCTCCGCCGCCAACACGTCCGGCTCGTGCAACCGCCCCTGTTGTGCCGTCGCCCTCAACGCCCCGTCGGGTGCGGAGGACCACAGGAAATAGCTCAGCCGCGTGGCCAGCTCCAAGTCGCTCACCGGCCCCTGCCCCGCCCCCGCGACCGGCCGCTCCGCCCGGTAGAGGAATGCCGGCGCCACCAACACCCGTGCCAGCATCAACCGAACCGCCTCGTCATGGGGCAATCCCTGCCCTCGCAGGCTCTTATATAATCCCCGCAACTCCGTCTGTTCCGCGCCCGACAGGGGCCGCCGATACGCGCGATCCGCAAATCCCAACACCGCGTCGATCTGGGCGGGTTCGGTTTCCACCAGTCGTTTCCGGAACGCCGCCGCCCGTTCCTGGATCGGTTTCCGCAGCGGCTCGAACACCTTCGGGTCGGCATCCTGCGTCGCGTATTCCATCAATTGCAGATAGGCGTCCACCAACGTCAGCGCATCCTGGCTGACATAATGCAATTCCTCCCAAAGCCGGTCCAACTGCGCCGCCTCCACGTCATCCAGCATCAGCCGCCGCAACGCGTCATCCTCGCGGTAGAACAACGTCAGGGTCACCACCTCGTCCACCGGCACGATCTTCACATAACACAGCGCCGGCGGGAACCACGTGCGGAACTCGTCGAAGGCGGCCTCCATCCGGCGCCGGGCCAGACCGCCGGCCCCCACCACCACGGGAAGACCCGGGCGCAAGGCGGCGACGGGTCCCGGCACCGCCACGCGCGCCTCCAACTGGACGCTGCCCTCCGCCCCCGTGCGCGGATCCAACACGCCTGCCGTCACCAGTTCGCACCCGTCCGCCAGGTCCGCCGGCAATTGGAATTCGATCACGGCCGGCGCCTGCACGCACAGGTTGGCCGGATCCCCCGTCCCCCCGCCCGGATGCCGCCCGAACAGCGCCGGATCAGGTCCGAAAACCCCGGATCCCCCGTCGCCCGCCGCCCGATGCGGATGCCGGGCGGAAAGGGCGCGGAAGAAAGGCCCGCCCAAGGATGCCAATTGTTTATATAATATCGCGTCGGGATGATCCTTGGCCGCGGGCGGTCCGGCGGTCAGGAGTTGTTGCAATGCCCCCGCCAACCGTTGTTTCTCCGCCCCGGCCGGAGCCGTCCGCCATCGTGCCAGCAACGATCCCGCCGGCAGCACCGGCCCGGCGTCGCCCCCCGAATCGGGTTCGGTATACAAATGCCAGACACCGGCGGTTCCCGAGGCATCCGCATGGGGATTGCCCGCCAGCACATCCGGTGAAACCTCGCGCGCCAGATCCCATTCGCGACCGTCGGTCCCCAGCGATTTCACGGCCAGGTCCACCGCGGTGAGATCACACGAGTGGTTGCCATCCTTGGGCCCGATCAGCAGGGAGATCAGGTCACCGGCCTGCACCGCGAGGTTGTCGAACGGCCCGATCGAGACTTCCTTGCCTCCCTGCGTGGCTCCGGCCGCGAGGCGTTGACGCGAACTTCCCCGACGCAATTCCAACATCCACGTGATGCCATTGCCGCACTCGGGATGCGCATGGGTCACGGCCGCGGTCACCCGCACCAGGCCCGCCGCCGGAGAACGCCAGCCCACCGCGGCCCGCAAGGTCGGCGAGGGATGCACCACCACGCTGTGCGGCTTCAGGTTGCCCGGGATCCGCACGTGTTCATCGGAGGAATTGGCCATCAACAGCGGGGTCTCCGGACTCCCCCATCCGGAGACAAACGCGTGCCCGCCCCCATTGGTCATCTTCTGGGTGAAGTGCCCCGTGAGCACCAGCGGTCCGCCTGACCCGATGCCGAGATAATCCAGCCACGCCCCCAACACCTCCGCCTCGACCCCGTGCCGGAGCGCCAAGGCCGTCAGATCCGCCCCATTGCCGGAGCCTTCCGCCTCGGCGGCGGCCGCCAGGCAGGCCGCCGCGGTTTGGAACACCGGACCGCGTCGCAACGCCATCAGGTCACGGCTCACGCCCCGCACATCGCGCAGGAGCAGGTCCGGCCGGCCCGGCGCCACCAGACGCGGTTGCTCCCACACCACGAAATCCTGGTCGCGACCATCCCCGGCATCCGAGGCGACCAATTGCAAAGTGATCACGTCATTGGTGCCGGCCGATGGGATCTTTTGGCGCACCTCTTGCCGCGCCGTAACGGGACTGAGCGGTTCCATCCAGGCTTTGGGACCGCCCACCTTGCCCATCTGACCCACGCTCGAAAACTTCCACAACGCCTCCTGCCAACGGGCGACCCCGGCGGCGAGGCTGGCGGCGTCCGCGGGTTGGGCCGTGCGCCAACGCTGTCTTAGATCGTCGATCAGGGGCGAAGACGGGCCCCCGGCAAGCAGGCCGGCCAGGCTGGTGAGGTATTTGGGACTGAGACCACGGCCCCGCGCCACGGCGTCCAAGGTCCGTTCCCCGCTGGCCAACGCCTCCCGTTCCACGAGCAAGGCTTCCAGATAAGGCACCAAAGGCAGCCGCCCGCCTTCGTTGGTTTCCCACGCCAACCCCTGGAGGTTCACCCGCGTGGCACCCCGCGAATCCGTATAATGTCGGTAAAAGCTCCGGATCCGCCCCATCAAGTCATCGCTCCAATCCCGGCGCGTCGCATAAGCCGAGAACCGGACGCCATCGGGCAACAGGACGGCATGGGCGGCGACGTCCTTGGCGGCGGCGAGGTATTTGTCGAGGAGCGACGGCGACATCACGAGCGCATTGCCCGTGTTCATGAAGCCTTCGCCGGCCGCGCCATCGACCGGGAACTCGCGGGCCGGATCGAGCGACTCGACGCCGGTGAGATCGCGGACGGTGTGGGTGTATTCGGCGTTGGAAAGATGCCGCAACACGACCGGACCCGGATCGCCGGCCCGGGCCAGGGCGACCTCATCGAGCACGGCATTGACCCAACCGAGCATGCGTTCGCGTTCGGCCGGCGTGGGCTGGGGTTTCTCCTTCGGCGGCATCTCCGTGCCCGCCAATTGTTCCGCGACCGACTGCCAGACCTTGGGCTGGCGTTTGACGTCCGGCGCGGTGGCAAACCGTTCCAGATCCAGGTCGCCCTTATGTTTCTCGGTCGAATGGCAACCGGTGCAATACTGGGTGAAAAGCGGGCGGAGTTCGGTCTCGAAGACGGGTTCGGCCGCACGCGCCACCGGCACGAGCCACAGGAGAGCCAACACCCTGCCGACGACCGCGCGGCGGGAACGTGGAACGAAAGGCGAAGGGCGGTGCATCATCAGGGCGACAATTCCGGAATCGACCCGGAATTGTCCGGGCGCGGCTCACAGGGTGATCTGGGCGGAGTCTGGCACCATCGGGTGGCCGGATTCACGCCTTATCGCCTCCCTCGAATGGGTCATGCGGGTGGGTTTGGGAGGCGGCACTGCGTGGGTGCCCGTGGCAAAGCGCGAGAGGACTCGCGCACTCCAAGACGCTGCCGCGCCCCCGCAATCGCACCGTGCCGCCGCAAGCGCTTGCCGTCCTGGACTGCGGTAGTCCTCTACCGCTCTCGGGCGTAGACGGCTTTGGACGGATGGGGATTGGCAATCGGGTCGTTCGCATTTGCCCGTTAACAAGAACCAATCAGACCTGTCCCGGTGCCCAATCTAATCCGGTGCCGTATCCTCGCCAGCCAGGGCCCGGTACAATTTCGCCCGATTCACCCCGAGCAGTTCCGCCGCCTTCGACATGTTCCCATCCGCCTGGGCCAAGGCGCGTCGCATCAAGGCCCGCTTGGCTTCCTCAAGATTCATGGGCAGGTCGTTCAGCGTCGACAGCGGAACTCCAACCGACTCCGAACCTGGGCCGGGGCGTTTGGGGGCAACCAACTCGGAATCGAGCCCCAGGTGCTCAACCAAAATGGTCTTCCCGCGGCTTTTCAAAAGCGCCCGCTCCAACACATTCCGCAATTCACGAATGTTTCCCGGCCACGGATGCTCCTGCAACATCGCCATCGCTTCCATGCCGAGAGTCGGTATTGGCCGGTTCATTTCAGTCGAGAGGATCTTAAGAAAATGCGCCGCCAACAACGGGATATCATCCGGCCGCTCGCGCAACGGCGGCACCCTCACTTCAAATCGCGCCAACCGGTGATAGAGATCGGCCCGGAATCGGCCTGCGGATATCTTACCCTTGATATCGGCATTGGTGGCCGCCAGCACCCGGACATTCAACTGTTTCTCGCGGGTCGCCCCGATCGGCAATATCACGCCGGTCTCAAGCACCCGTAGCAACTTGGGTTGCAAAGCCGGCGTCATGTCGCCGATTTCATCGAGAAACAGGGTGCCGCCATCGGC
>JANYCC010000399.1 GCA_025360495.1 Verrucomicrobiota bacterium
TGTTCGCAATCAACCGGGTCGTCAATCGATGCCAGGCCCAGGTCCAAGGCCGCGGCGTAGGTCAGGATCTTGAAGGTCGACCCCGGCTCGGTCGGCACTGTCAGGGCGCGGTTCAACCGGTTTTCGACCGGTGCGAACCGGACTTGGTTGGGGTCATAGGTCGGGCGGTTGGCCAAGGCCAGGACCTCGCCGGTTTTCGGTCGGACCACGATGCAGGTGATGGCCTTGGGTTCCAGGTTCCGCACCGCATCATCCAGGGCCTGTTCCACGATGTTTTGGATATGGCTGTCGATGGTCAGGCGGACATTGAGTCCGTCGCGGGCCGAAACATTGCGGCCCCGCAGTTGGACCAACTCGCGATTCTTGGCCCGGCGCGTCTCCAGGAAGCCGGAAGTGCCTTGCAACTCCGCGTCGAAACGGCTTTCGATGCCCATCGCGCCCAGCAGTCGTTGGGGCACTCCTTGGGGCGGAGTCGCAACGTCATTGGTGGTGTAGCCGAGGACATGGCTGGCGGTGGCCCCCAGCGGGTAGAGGCGCAGTTCGACCGGTTCGACGATCAACCCATTGACTCGCAGTTCCTGTTGTTGGATCCGGGCTGCGTCGCGTTCCCGATTGAGGGCCCGGCCGGCGTCCTGGTATTTCCTCAACGATTGGAAGTCGCCGTGCAACAGGGAGGCCAGTTTCTCGCGAAGGTGCGGGGCTTCGCGTTTGTGGAGGGCCAGGGCATTGGTGACCTGACGATAATGCGGGAGCACGAGGTTGGTGCCCCCTTCGGCAAAACGCGCCCACAGCTGCGGCTCCACGTTGGATTGGACGAGGACCGAGCGGTTGGTGTACCAGCGGGCGAAAACATTGGTGAACCGGACCCCGTTGGTAACGGTGACCAGGGAGTGGGTGCGCAATTCCGGTCGGATCGCGAACAACTGGACCAATTCCAATTCCGAACGACCCAGCAAGGGGGCCGCATAGTGGGCCAGGACGGCAGCGTTCGTGCCGATCACCACGGGATCTGCCCGGATCGCATAAACCAGCCGGGACTTGGCGAGGACATTCCCCCGGACATCCAGGATCTCACCACGGTGGGCGGGCCGGACGATATTCTGGCCGGTGTCCTCCAGCCGGTCGGGCAGGACGGGATGAATCCCCTGGACATAAACCAACCGCACCGCCAATCCCGCGAAGGCCACGGAAAAAAGCCATCCGAATCCCCAGAGGCGACGGTTGGAGGTGTCGGTGTCCATGGAGAAACGCTTCAGCGGCCGGCCGCCAGTGCGGGAATCAACACGCCCCCAAGCCGGTTGCCTGGACCCACCGGAACAGGGTTCGGGACGTTGGGCCCGGACGGAACCGTGACATAAAGACGTTGTCCGGGAGCGGCGTTGGTCAGGCCCAGGTTGAAACGACGGACCTTGGCGAGCAACTCGGGTCGGGACGTCAAGGTGGACAAGGTCAGCCTTTGGATGGCGTGGGTTTGCCCCAGCCGTTCACGCCGCCGCTCCAACTCGCCAATCTGGCGGCCGAGTTCCAGCTGCTGCGCGCTCTGACGCACGTATCCAATGCCCAATCCGGCGATCACGGCGCACGCCACCACGGCGCGAAGCATGGTCCCCAGCCGCACCGCCTCCACATCCCGCCGGCGATTTGTCATCATATCATCCCTCACCCTTCTCGAGAACCCGGAGTTGTGCGCTCCGGGCCCGGGGGTTCCCCTCCACTTCGGCATCCGACGGTTTGATGGGACGTCGCGTCACCAGTGTGGCGTGCGGCACCCGCGGGCGGCGCAACTCCGGGATGTCCGGTTCCCCGGCCGGCACCTCGTAGTCGCGAGCTTCCCCCCGCATGAAATCTTTGACGATGCGGTCCTCGGTGGAGTGGAAAGTGATCACCGCCAACCGACCCCCGGCCCGCAACAACCGCAGGGCGGCGGCCAACCCTTCCACCAACATTTCCAGTTCCCGATTCACCGCAATCCGCAAGGCCATGAAGGACGCGGTCGCCGGATGTTTCCGTTGCCCATGCCGCGGACAAACCTTCTCGATCAAGGCCGCCAGATGCCCGGTCGTGTCGATCCGACGGACCCGACGTTCCCGCTCGATGGCCCGGGCGATCTGCCGCGATTCCCGCACGTCGGCATATTCCCAAAGCACCCGCGCCAATTCTTCGACCGGCCACGTGTTCACGACATCCGCCGCCGTCACGCCGGCCCGGTTGTCCATCCGCATGTCCAGAGGTCCATCCATTTGGAAACTGAAACCCCGCCCCACCGTGTCAATCTGGTGCGAACTGACCCCCAGGTCATAGAGCACCCCGTCCGCCTGGCCCGCCGGCAACCAACCGGCCAGCCCTGAGAAATTCATCCGTCGCAGTTCGAACCGTCCTTCAAACCGCGCCAATCGCCCCGACGCTGCTTCAATCGCGTCGCCGTCTTGGTCGCAGGCCCACAACCGTCCATCCGGAGAAGTTGCCTCCAGAATCGCTTCGCTGTGCCCACCCCCCCCACAGGTGCCGTCGATCCAGCGTCCGCCCGGTCGCACCCCGAGGGCGACCAAGACCTCCTTCAGCAGGACTGGTTTGTGGGAAAAAGCGGACACCTCGCATGGCCTTCGTTGGATTCAGTCCGCATGGACTTTCAATTGGTCCAGTTTCCGCCCACGCAACCGTTCCCAGGCCCGGTCCGACTCCGCCTCCATCCGGGCCCCTTGGGCCCCGACCGGCTTGGATTCGTAAATCAACCGGGACGCCCCTTTGCGCCGAACCACTTCCAGGTCGTCGTCCACCAAGGTGTTCCGCACCGGTTTCACCGCACCCAGAATCATTTCCAATTGTTGCGGCGAACGCACCACATGCGCCGTCTCGCGCCGGGCGAACCATCGGCCCGGCGACCACCACCGGGCTTTCGCCACCTCCGGAGTCCGGAATGGGTTCGGCCCGTTCAACCCTCCGCCATCCGTCACCGGACCGCGGCCACCCACCTTCCAGCGTTTCCAGTTCATCAGGTCACAGGGTCGTTTGGTCCACCTTCGACAGGACCCGTTCCAGGACTCGCGCTTCGTCGAAGTCCACCGGGTTCCAAATCTCAAAACGATCAATGCATCCCACCAGCAATGCCTCTTTGCCCAAGCGGGTCGGTTGGCGCAGCTCAGTGGGCAGCGTGAAGCGTCCGGCGCCGTCCAAGTCCAGGCTCATGATCCGCTCCGAGTAATCATGCCGCCGCGCAATGGCTTGCGGTTCGGTGAAGGGCCCGGTCAACAGGCCGGCGCTGAATTGGTCAAACAGCTCGAAGGGCAGGACCAGGATGAAATCCTTGTCGAGCAGCTTGTGCCGCACCACCACCGCGATCAGTTCCGATTCCCCGGAGCGTAATTTCCATTTGTTCGGAAACTGGATGCGTCCCTGTCCGTCCACCCCATGTCGGTATTTCCAAGTGAACAAGGGTCTCCCGGAGCCGGCCCGGGGTGCCGTCAGCGGCGGTGTCGCCCCAGATTCCTCCCCCGGCACTTCCGGTGGTTGTTGGGAATCACTGGCGCTCATCACGGTTCCAATCGAACAAAGCATTCAGACACTTTCCTCAACTGGCTGCGCACTGTGTAAAACTTGTGCCAACTTTGGTCAACAACGATCCACTAATCACTTTTCAAGGTTGTCAACAAGTTGTTCACACACCCCTCCCCCGAGGTCCTTCGGCGCCACCCGCCGATGCACGTTGCGACTCGCCTTCCGGGTCTTTTGGGCTTATTTTCGACGCCGCCGTGCTGGTTTCCGATTTCGATTACCCTCTTCCGCCGGAGCTCATCGCGCAGCATCCCGCGACCGCCCGCGATTCCTCGCGACTCTTGGTCGTGGACCGTTCCGGAGGTCCCCTTCAACACCGCCGCTTCCACGAAATCGGCTCGTATTTGCGCCCCGGAGATCTGCTCGTGGCCAATGATTCCCGGGTCATTCCCGCGCGACTCCGGGGCTTTAAACCGGGGACCGGCGGCATTTTCGAACTCTTGTTGCTGGAGGAATCAGCCCCGTCCGAGTGGTGGGTCCTGTTGCGTCCCGCCAAGAGAATGCGCCCCGGCACCCGCCTCCAATTCAATGGTCGCGACGGTCTCCCGATCCCTTTGTCCGCCGATATCCTGGACAAGAATGAGGAGGGACACGTCCGCATGCGTTTCCACGGGAACCTCCCGGTGCTGGCCGCCGCAGAAGCCCACGGCGAAGTCCCCCTGCCCCCCTATATCGACCGGCCCGTCGGACCTTCACTCGGGTCCGACCGGGAACGGTACCAGACCGTTTACGCCCGCCAACCGGGTTCTGCGGCCGCCCCGACCGCCGGTCTCCACCTCAGCAAAGCCCGTCTCGCCACCCTGGCATCGGCCGGCGTGGGATTCTGCACGCTCACCCTTCATGTCGGCGCCGGCACCTTCATGCCGGTGAAAGTCGAACGGGTCGATGAGCATCGGATGCATGAGGAACGATTCTCCCTGCCGGCGGCGACCGCAGCCGCCATCAACGCCACCAAGGCCGCCGGGCACCGGGTCATCGCCGTCGGCACAACCTCATTGCGGGTGCTGGAAGCGGTGGCGCGCGGCACCGTGGATGGCCTTCATTGGGGCAGTCCTTCGGAAGGCACAATACCGTCAGATTTCGTCCCCTTGCCGACCGTCGCCGCCGGGCGAACCGCTATTTTCCTCCGTCCCCCAAGCCGTTTCCGGGTGGTCGATGCCCTGGTCACCAACTTCCATCTGCCGCAAAGCACGCTCCTGATGCTGGTCAGCGCCTTCGCGGCCCCCGGCGAAACGACCGCCGGTCGCGATCTCGTTCTTTCCGCCTATGCCGCCGCGGTGCGGGAACGCTATCGCTTCTTCAGCTATGGCGACGCCATGTTATTGCTGTGAAAGCCGTTAACGTCCCGCCGCGGCCCTTCGTTCTCCTGAACATGGCCATGACGGCGGACGGCAAGATCGCCACTTCAACGCACTCCGTTCACACTTTCGGCAGTCCGGCTGACAGTGCCCACTTCTATCGACTTCGGGCGACTGCGGATGCGATTCTGTGCGGGGCCAGGACCGTGGAGGAAACAGGGGCAACGCTCGGGAATGGAGGCGAACGGTTCCTGCGGGCGCGCCGTCGTCGCGGCCTGTCGGATCACCCATTGCGAATCGTGGTTTCCGGCGCCGGCACGTTGGCCTCCGACGCCGGATTGTGGCGCCACCGTTTTTCCCCGATCGTGGTCCTGACCTCGCGACGGGCCCCCGCGCGGGAAATACGAAGGCTGGAAGGTCTGGCCGACACGGTCTGGATTTCGCCCGGCCGGGAACTTGATTTCCCTGCGGCCTTGGCGTGGGTGCGATCGCAATTCGGGGTCACCCGTCTGCTCTGTGAAGGGGGCGCGGGCGTCAATGATGCGTTGTTCCGAGCCCGTTTGGTGGACGAATTGCATGTGACCCTCTGCCCCCTGATCTTTGGCGGACGCACCGCACCCGGTCTCAGCGAGGGGATCGGCTTTGCGCGGATGGATGCCGCCGCCGGATTCCGACTCCGCTCCGTTCGGCGTCGCGGCGATGAGTTTTTCCTCGTCTACCAAATGGCGGTGATCCCGTGAAAACCGGGGGGAATCCGTCATCGCAATCGCGGAATTACATTGAACGGAGGCACGGGCAAAACGTCCGAGGCTGGACTTGGCGGCTCCAACCTTGTTCTTCTTGGAGGTCCGGTCCGCCGGATTCGCTATGTCCAATGTCTCCCCTGAATTGAAGAGCCAACTCGCCGCGGCGGCCGATCATCTGCAACGGGTCCGCACCGAGATGGGCAAGGTCATCGTCGGCCAGCGGGAACTGATCGATCGTCTCCTGGTGGGGCTCGTGGCCCGCGGTCACATCCTCTTGGAAGGCCTGCCCGGATTGGCGAAAACCGCCAGCGTCAGCGCTTTGGCCCGGGCCACCCACTGCGTGTTTTCCCGGATCCAGTTCACCCCGGACCTGCTGCCCGGCGACATCACCGGCACCCTGATCTACGACCCGCTCAAAGGCACCTATTCGACCCGTCAGGGCCCGATCTTCGCCAACCTGGTCCTGGCGGATGAGATCAACCGCGCCCCGTCCAAGGTGCAGTCCGCCCTGCTGGAGGCGATGCAGGAACGCCAGGTGACCATCGGTGACCGGACCTGGCCCCTTCCCGAGCCTTTCCTGGTGCTCGCCACCCAGAACCCGATCGAACAGGAGGGAACCTACCCCCTTCCCGAGGCCCAGATGGATCGCTTCATGTTGAAGGTCATCGTGGGTTACCCGACCGCCGTCGAGGAACTCGTCATCCTGGACCGGATGGCCAGCACCCGGCCCAGCTTCGCCCTGAACGCCGTGGTGTCCCCGGAGGAACTGGTCGGCTATCAGGACCTGGTCAACCAGGTCCACGTCGATCCCCTGCTGCGCGATTACATCGTGCGACTCGTCATCGCGTCGCGGGAAGCCGCCGCAGGGACGGGCGTGGCGCCGGAATTGAAGCGCCTGATCCGGTTTGGCGCGAGTCCGCGGGCCACGATCAACCTGACTCTGGCCGCCCGCGCCTGCGCCCTGCTCGAGGGCCGCCCCCACGTCACCCCGGACGATGTCAAACGCATCGCCCCGGACGTGATGCGCCACCGGTTGCTCCTGACTTACGAGGCGGAGGCCGAGGAAGTGACCACCGAGGGGATCGTCCAAACGCTTCTGGGCAAGGTCAAGGTGCCGTGACGTCGGCCTCATCATGATACCCGCCGAATGGCTCCGCCGACTCCGCCAGGTGGAGGTCCGCGCCCGCGTGGTGAGCCAGCAGCTCATGGGCGGCCGGTTGTTGTCGGTGTTCAAGGGCCGGGGCATGGATTTCGCCGATGTCCGGGAATATGTCCCCGGCGATGACGTCCGGCGCATCGATTGGAATGTCACCGCCCGCCTCCGGAAACCGTTCATCAAACGCCATGTCGAAGAACGGGAATTGGTGGTGATGCTCCTCGTTGACGCCTCCGCCAGCGGTCATTTCGGCACCGCCCCCGCCGAGGCGATCGCCGCCGGAACCGCGGCCGAGACCAAACGCGAACTGGCCGCCATCCTTGCCGGCGCACTCGCGTTCAGCGCGGTGCGGGAGGGGGACCGGGTCGGCATGGTCCTCTTCTCCGACCGCATCGAACGTTACGTGCCCCCCCGAAAGACCCGGCCCCACGTGAGCCGCCTGCTCCACGAGCTCCTGTTCACCGAGCCGAAATCGCGCGGCACCTCCCTCACGGTGGCCCTCCGTTTTCTCAACAATCTCTTCCATCGGCCGGCCCTGGTCTTCGTGCTGTCCGATTTCCACGACGCGGACGAAGAGTCTTGGAAGCGCGCCATCAAGGCCACCAACCAACGCCATGAAGTGGTGGCTTTGCGACTCCTCGACCCGCGGGAAATGCAACTCCCCGATCTCGGCCTCGCCTGCCTGGAGGATTCCGAGACGGGTGAGGTGCTGGAGATCGACACTTCCGACCCGGTGGTGCGCCGGCGTTGGACGGAGATTGCCGAGGAAAGGCATCGCGGGCTGGGCGCCACGTTCCGCAGCGGCGGCATCCCCGAACTGGATATCCGCACCGACGAACCTTGGGCGCACCGGCTGCAGAAGTTCCTCGACCAGGCGTCCAAACGTCGCGTGGCATGAACCGCACGAACGTCATCGAGGACCTCACGTTGCTGCCCCTGCCGCCCTGGTGGCTCAATCCCTGGGTCATCGCCGGGACCATCCTCCTGGTCGCCGCATCGGTCACCGCCCTCTTCCTGCTGATCCGACTGATCCCCCGTCGGCTCCCTGTCCCCGTTGTTCCCATGGGTCCGCCGCCGGATGGGGAATTCCTCCGCCGACTCGCCGCCTTGCGCGCCCGTCGTGATTCCCTGGCCGCCTATCCGCTGGCCATTGAGGTCAGCGAGATCCTTCGTGGCTACCTCGAGGCGCGCTATCACTTCCATATCTTGTATCAGACCACCCGCGAATTCCTCGGCACTTCCGCCAACCGTCCGGAACTCACCGAAAACCGCCGCCAGGTTCTCGCGCGGTTCCTGGGTTTGTGTGACGACGTCAAGTTCGCCCGCCATCCCGCGACGGTGGCCGAACAGGATGCGCTGTTGGACACTGCGGAAGCGTTCATCCGCGAAAGCGCCGCCGTGCCCACCGCCCCATGATCCTCCCGGGCCCCTTTGAATTCCTCCATCCGTGGGTCCTCCTGGGCCTGCCGGTGATCGCCGCCCTGGGTTGGTGGTTGGGTCGACGGGGACCGCTGCCCGCGCTCCGGGTCCCGAGCCTGCGCGGACTGGAGTCGCTGGCCTCAATCCCGCGCCGCCATCCCACCCGGTGGCGGGCGGCGTGGATCCTCCTGCCCTTGGTCCTCATGGTGCTCTCGCTCGCCCGCCCCCGCATTCCCCGCGGCGACGTGCCCGATCCGAGCAAAGGCATCGACATCATGCTCTGCCTGGATTTCAGCCGCTCGATGGCCGAAGAGGATTTCCGACTACAAGGGCATCGGGTCAGCCGGCGCAAAGCCCTGGAAACGGTGACGACCCAATTCGTCGACGGCCGGCCCAATGACCGCATTGGCATCGTGTGCTTCGCCCGGAGTCCGTTCCTGGTCAGCCCACTGACCCTGGATCACAAATGGGCCCTCAACGCCCTCCGGGAAACCGACCTCGCCACCGGGACCGGCATCGGCTGGGCCATCCTTGCCAGCGCCAATTTCCTCAAGCGCGATTCCGACCGCAGCAAGGTCATCATCCTCATCACCGACGGTGAAAACTCCGCCGGACCCCGGGCGACGGAAACGGTGCAGGCCGCGGTCCAGAACGGCATCAAGCTATACTGCGTGCTCATCGGACCCGAGGTGGTCACACCCAGCGCGGCTGCGACCCACGACCTGAACCGCGCCTCCCGGGTGACCGGCGGCCAGTTCTTCCAAGCGACAGATGGCCGCGCCTTGAAAGGGATTTTCAACCTGATCGACCAATTGGAGAAACGGGAACTGATCCAAAAACGCTACGTGGCCTGGCAGGAACTCCATCCTTGGTTCACCGGGGCGGGCCTGGGTACCTTCGCGGCGGGAATCTTGATGGTGGAATTGCTGCGGAGGCGTGTGCCATGAAATTTGGCCATCCTTGGATCCTTTATGCCGCCCCGGTGCTCACGGGGTTGTTGTGGGCCTCCCTGCACCTTGGAAACCGACGCCGGGCGGCGCTCGCACGACGCTTTGCGGGCGGCACGGATCGCGGGTGGGCGGATTCCGGATCCCGACCCGGACTTCGTCGCTGGGACACCTTTCTGCTGGTCTTCGCCTGCGCCACACTGCTCCTGTCCCTGGCCCGACCTCTCCTCTACCGCCACGACGAGAAGTCCGAACTCCAAGGCGTCCCCTATATCGTCGCGTTGGACGCCTCCCGCTCGATGCTCACCCCGGACATCCGGCCGAATCGCTGGACCCAGGCCACGAACGGGCTCGACCACTTCCTCGCGGAGGCCGGCAATGACCGCGTCGGTTTGATCTCCTTCGCCGGGGTCGCCTATCTCAACGCCCCCCTGAGCTTCGACATGAACGCGATCCGGACGACGCTGCGTTATCTCGATCCGGAATTGATGAACGACGCGGGTTCTTCGCTGGCATCGGCGGTGGAACGTGCCGGCCGCTATTTTGTCAGCAACAACATCCCGCAGCGGGTGGTGATCCTCGTGACCGATGGCGAGGATCTGGAGGGGAACCTGATCCCCACCGCCCGTCGCTGGGCGCGGGAAGGGGTGAAGATCTGCGGGATCGGGGTCGGGACCGTCGCCGGTGCAAAGGTCCCCCTGAACCGGTTGAATGCCGCGGCCGGTTCCGCGCGCAACACCTTCGGCCAGGAGGTCGTCAGCAAGCTCGACGAAAGCAATCTGCAGCGGCTCACGGCTGCGACCGGCGGGCGTTATTACCGTTTGGGTGAACACGGCGAAGGGTTCCAGCGACTGCGCGCCGAGTTCCTCAAGCCACTCGCCGAGGCCACCGCGCGCGAGGATCTCCAAAACTACCGCGAGGGATACCAATTCCCCCTCGCCGCCGCCTGCGCCGCCCTGGTCGCCCACGTGCTCCTCGCGGCCAACCGGGCCCGAAGACCCGTCCGGCTTCCCGCCATCGGCGCCCACCTCCAACCGCCCCGCCCATGAGATTCGCCACCGTCTTCTTCGCCGTCCCGTTGGCCGCCGCCCCGCTCATCCATCCACCCGCCATCGACGTCACCCGACTCCAACCGCTCATCAACGGCGGCCAGGCCACCAATGCCCTCGGCCAGATTGA
Organism: Verrucomicrobiota bacterium; assembly: GCA_025360495.1. GTDB lineage: Bacteria > Verrucomicrobiota > Verrucomicrobiia > Limisphaerales > UBA9464 > UBA6176. The sequence goes on from JANYCC010000399.1 coordinate 10,298, forward strand.
TGCCGCCCTCGAACACGATCCCGACAACGCCCGCCTGCTTTACGACCGCGGGATCGCCGCCTACGCCGCCGGCCAACTCGACGACGCCCTGGTCTCCTTTGACCGTGCCGAAACGGGTGGCAACCGGCGCATCGCCCGACTCGCCCGCTTCCAGAAGGGCAACACCGAATACCGCATCGGGGAAGCCGCCCGGAACAACAACCTGGATGACACGATCGCCCGATGGAAACAGTCGCTGGACAATTACCGCGAAGTGCTCAAGGACGCACCGGACGATGCCAGCACCAAGACCAATTATCGCTTTGTGCGACAGCGGTTGCTTGATCTCCTGTTGAAGGACGCCCAGAAGCATGCAGAAGCGGCCCAAGACCCGCGCAATTCCACGAACAAGAAACTGGAGAACCTGCGCAACGCCTTTGAGAAATACACGGAGGCGACCCAGATCGACCCCGAAAACCAAGAGGCGAAATCGGGCGAACAGCAATCCCGCGAGCAACTCGCCCAAGCCCTCGCCAAGGAAGGCCGCCGACTCGCCTCCCAACCGCTCCAACCCCGCTTCAATCCCCGGGAACCCGCCCTGCCGGATTATGATACCAAACCCTTGGAGGAAGGGGTCGGGATGCTTGAGGACGCCAACCACCTGGCACCCGAACACCCGGAGATAAAGAAGGATCTCACCCAGGCCAAGGAAAGATTGGCCGACGCCGATGTGCAGAGGGCGAACCGCTATATGGAATTGGAAGAGCGGACCCCTTGGACCCGCGAAAAGTTGGCGGTGCTCCGGATGGGCCGGGAACTGGCAGAAAAAGCCCTCGACCAAGTCCCCGAATACAAACCCGCCGAACAGACCCGTGATGAGATCAACCGCCGCCTCGCGCAGATCCACGAGGAGGAGGGCGATGTGCAAAGCCAGCAGGCCCAGCAGCAGAACATCGAACAGGAATCCATGTCGCTAAGCCAGGCGTTGGACCATTTCCAGCAAGCCAACGAACTCCAACCCGGTCAGAGCCAATTGCCGCCCAAAATCCAGAAGACCGAGGATCTTCTCGCCAAGGCCCTCGACAAACTCGCCGACAAGCTGATGCAGTCCCCGTCCGGACCGGAGTCCATGGAACAACAGATCGCCCGACTGGAAGGCGCCGACCAAGCCCTGAACGAGTTGCAGGGACTCAAACCCAGCAAGGAGACCCAACAGAAATCCGACCAGGTATCGCAGCAATTGGAGGGGCTTCGGCAAAAGGCCGCCGAGAAGGGACAGCAACCCGGGCAGCAGGGCAAACCCCAGCCCATTCCCGGCCAAGGCCCGGGTCAGCAGGTCATGATGCAGGGTCCGCCGATGGACTCCCGTCCCCGGCTCAACACACCCGGTGTCAAAGGGGAATGGAATTCAAAAGCCATGAACGCCGGCCGGGATTATTGACCTTTGTTGACCTTCAATCTGAAGGTTGATTCCACGGCTTGCATCCGGGATTCATAGGGCCGTGTCGGGTGGAAATCTCCCCTGAGAAACAGGTCCCCTGAGCGGAAGCCAAACAGGGCTTGAACTCTGGACCTCGCAACGCAAAACAAAACAGCCCGCACGCCGGTGGACGTGCGGTGTTGGTTTTGGAGCTATCAATGGCCCGAGGCCATCGGCTCGCGGTCACTTTTTCGCCGCGCAACGGGTCAATCCCACCAATCCGATCAGACCCAAACCCAGCAGGGCCAAGGTGGATCCACCTTCGGGCACTGGCGTGTTGCTGAGCGGCAAATCGACTTGCAACACCGCCGGACCGCCGCAGCATTCGCCATACACCAACTCAAACGGAAAGGTTCCCGAGGGTCCTGTGTAGGTCGCCGTGCTGACGGTGGGCGCTGTCGGGCCCGGATCGAAACCCAAGTCGGTCCCGCCGATGATCAGGGTCAAACCATCATCATGGGTCACAGTGAAGGTCTGCCCATTCAGGACCGAAACGAACCCCTTGAAGTCCAAAAGGGTTCCCTGGGTGCCGTCGTCCATGAGAGATGCCAGCGTGCCGGCGGTGTTCTCGGAGATATTAAAGGCGCTGCCGTTGCCCAGCCACGTTCCGACCGTCACGCTGGTGCCGAAAAAGTTGAACGGCGAGTTGACGTCAAAAGTTACATCGGGAGCGGTCGCCGGGACGTTCGCCACAGTGGCGGCTAGTGAGGTTGGTTCCGGCACATGCCACAGGCTTCCCGAGATGGTGTTGGCCTGTGCCACCGGCAACAAGAATGCCACGATGGCAGTGCCTCCTATTAACTTTAACTTCATAGGGATTCTCTTTCTTGGATAATGTAAGTGTCGGTTTACTTGAGGGGATTAGTAACGAAGCAACCCGGATGCCAATCATGCCGACCGCGATGTGCCGGCCACTTAACCTGTTGATGACACGAATGATGACAAATCACCGATCCCCGGCATGCCGGGTCTTCAATAAGGTGCCGCATGTAAGATTTTTCCGAAAAGCATGACGGTCCGTTGGAACACCGATCCATTAACATTCTTTCAATAAACATCTTACATCCATCTCGTCCGTTCCGTCGGACTGTAAACTTCTCCGCCACCGAACCACCGCCTGGTCTTGCCTGGCGGCCGGTTGCGAATACCGGAGGCTGAACAACCCCTTGCCTCACGTCGGGGCCCGAAGGAGACTCGGCAGTCAGTCACCCCGCAACAGGTGCACACGTTCTGACCCCTGACCGTCCCCACCCCCCCACCGGATGAAACCCAGCCACCTTGGAATCCTACGGCGCATCGTCCTGCCAGCGCTGCTGATCGGTTCCATGATGGGGAATGCAGCCGCCCAAGTCGGGCAGTTCGGGACCGCCGCCGACATTGGACACCCCAAACGGCAGGGCTCATCGGCCTATGATGAAACGACCCAGACTTACACCCTGAAAGGAGGAGGGTATAATATCTGGTTCAACCATGATGAGTTTCATTTCCTGTATGACCGGATCAGGGGCGATTTCCTTCTGACCGCCCATTTCCAACTGGTCGGCAATGAAAGCGGAAACGGCCATCGGAAAACCGGCTGGATGATCCGTGAAAGCACGGACCATGACGCCGTCAGCATCAACACCTGCCTCCACGGCGATGGCCTGGTGGTGTTGCAATGGAGGCCAATGCGGGGCGCCTATATGAGAGATCCCGAGGAGGAGATTTTTTTCCCGAAAACCTTTTCCGGGGAAACCATCATCCAACTCGAGCGGATCGCCAGGAGGATCACGATGCGCACCGCACACCCGGGCGAACCCATGGAAGAGATGGGTTCGATCGAATTGCCCGGTCTCAAAGATGAAGTGCTGATCGGCCCTTATGTCCTGGCCCATGACCCGGACGGCATCCAGGAAGCCCGGGTCTGGAATGTGCGCATCTCCACCCCGGTACCGCCCGACTGGCACCCGAACCGACAAGTGAAGGCCCTGAGCCACGAAGGTTTGGTGTTGGGATGCCGGTTGGAGACCTTGGACCCAGCCAGTGGAAGACGGAAAGTGATCCTCGAGTCCGATGACCGGATCAGTTCCCCGGCTTTCGACCCCACCGGCCACGAAGTCCGTTTTGAGAAATCGGGTCAGACCTGGTCCATACCCTCCGCTGGCGGACAACCGAAGGCCTTGGGTGCAGCCTTACCCACCCTGGCTCAGGAGTCCGACGGGCAATTCATTTATTATAATGATAACAAGACCGGGACGAGCCAGATCTGGAAAAGGAAACCGGACGGATCAGGACCGGAACAACTGACCTTCGACCTGGATCATGCGAGGTTTCCCCACCTCTCACCGGACGGGAGATCGCTCGTTTACATGGCGTTTCCGCACGATTCGAATCCCAAAGCGCCGGCTTCGTATCAACGGGTCAGCCTGAAGCTCATGCCGGTCGCCGGAGGTGCACCCAGGACGGTGGCATATTTATTCGGGGGCAAAGGCAGCCTGGAAGCCCCCTGCTGGTCGCCCGATGGATCCCGGATCGTATTCGTGAGCAATTCGGTCAAACACTGAGGCTCCTCCCCGCCCCCGACTAATCCCGGGCCACCGTGTCAAACACCACCCGACCCGGCCATAGCCCCCGTATCAGGTCGGCCTTCCGGTCCGCCGCATCCAATTCGGCGTCGATCACCCAGGTGCTCACTGCGGTGATCCGGAGTTCGTCCCCAGAAACCCTTGCTGTGGCCTCGGTCACCCGCTGCAAATGACGGCGGTCCAGGGCGTCGCCGATCCGCAACAACGCCGCCAGCCAGCGGATGCGCGTCTGGTCACGTGCGGGTTGTGCGGCGAAATCCCCGTGGCCCGGGTCCGGGATGGACTTGCGATGATAACGTGCCACATGGGCCACCAACGCCACCTGCGCGGGATCCAACCCACTCCAGGACGCTTCCCGGATCAGGCGGGCGGATTCCTTATGATGGCCCTTGCCATCCGGTTGGGTGACCGCCCAGCCGATGTCATGGAGGCAGGCCGCCGTCTCCAAGATCAATCGTTCCTCCATCCCATAGCCATGGACCGGCGCCAGTGCGTCATATAATTCCAGGGCCAACCGGCAGACGTGCCTCACATGTTGGGGTTCGGTCTCATACTCGGCCAATAGCCCGTCGATATCGCGTCGCAGCCCGTCCACATTGATCACGGATCCAGGCATGTTCAGGGTTCCAAAAGGGCCGCATAACGCAGTCCCCGGGTGCTGACACTCAATTCCGGCAGGTCAAATTCCCGCAGCACCGCCTCATAGATGGCGGCCCCGAACAGGATCACGTCGGCCCGCTCCGGGGGCAACCCGGGCCACCGCCTCCGCCCGGCCAAAGGCAATGACCACAATCGCTCCACAACCCCGGACAACACCCCGACCGGAAAGGTCGTCGCCTCAACCAAATCCCGGTCGAACCCCTCCCGACCATGGTGCATCATCGCCAGGATGGCGGTGGTGCCTCCGACTCCGACGAGACGTTCCGGCGGTCCGTTGACGGCGAGCCGTGGCTGTAGTCCGGGCGCGACTTCCCGCGCCAGAAAATCCGCCAACCACGCGCGCACCCCTGACAATTCAGCGGCCCCCGGCGGATCTGACGGCGGGAATCGCTCGTGCAAACGCACGCTGCCCAACTCGAAGCTCTGCCGGAACTCACAGGCCGCGTCCCGTCCGAGGGTGAACTCAGTGCTCCCGCCGCCAACGTCCAGGAGCAACAACCGACGCCCGGCAAGGTCCGGATCGGACGTCACTCCACGGAACCCCCACTCGGCCTCGGAATCCCCCGTAAGGACCTCCGTGGTGAGGCCCGAGGCGTCCCGGATCGCCCGTAGCAGATCCTCCGGATTGAGGGCATCGCGGGCCGCACTGGTGGCGACGACCCGCACCGACCCGGCCCCGTGTTCGCGCGCCTCCGCCGCGAAGCGGGACACGGCCGCCGCGGTGGCGGCCA
>JANYCC010000415.1 GCA_025360495.1 Verrucomicrobiota bacterium
CCGGCGCTCTTGCGTCCATATCTTTCGCCACCGCCTTTGCCGCCCCGGACAAGCCCAAGGGTCTCATCGGCGTCTCGGTCCTGACCCTCACCAACCCCTTCTTCAAGGACCTGGCCGACGCCCTGACCGCCGAGGCCCGCAAACACGGCCTCGACACCCTCGTCACCAGCGGAGAGTTCGACCCCGCCCGCCAGCAAAACCAGGTCGGCGATTTCCTGGTTCGCAAGGTCAACGCGATCGTGTTGTGCCCCTGCGATTCCAAGGCCATCGGCACGGCCATCGTGGCGGCCAATCGCGCCGGGGTGCCGGTTTTCACGGCCGACATCGCCTCGCTGGCCACGGAAGGGAAGGTCGTGGGGCATGTGGCCACCGACAACTTGGGAGGCGGACGACTCGCAGCGACCGCCCTGATCGAGGCGCTCGGGGGCCGCGGCAAGGTGGCCATCCTCGACCATCCGGAGGCCGAGTCCGTCATCTTGCGCACGCGGGGCTTCCAAGAGGAACTGGCCCGACAAAGACGTGAAAAAGGGGTCACCATCGAGGTGGTTGCGGTGTTGCCGGGCGGCGGGGCAAAGGATCGCTCGCTCAAGGCGACCGAAGACATTCTCCAAGCCCACCCGGATCTCACCGGAATCTTCGCCATCAACGATCCCAGTGCCCTCGGCGCCGTCGCCGCCCTCGAAAAGGCCGGTCGTCTGGCCCAGGTGAAAATCGTCGGTTTCGATGGCATGCCCGAGGGCAAGGCGGCGATCAAGGCGGGCCGGATTTATGCCGACCCCGTCCAGTTTCCCGACCGCATCGGCCGGATCGCGGTCCAGAACATCGTCAAATACCTGGCCGGCGACGACGTGCCCAAGGAGACCCTGATCCCCACCGAGCTCTATCGGAAAGCGGATGGCGAACGGGATCCCACCCTGAAGTGAAGAGTCGTATCAGTGGAACTCGATCTCGACGGTGACGAAGCCCGCGCGTCGGAACAGCTCGTTCAATTGCAGGCGGGCCCGTTCCTCGGCGTCTTTGAGGATTCCCGCGTCCCGTGCGGCGACCCGGAGCTGATCCACCGCCTGTCGCCGGGCGTCCTGTTCCAAGTCCTTGTCGAATTCCCGCAATAGTCCGGTGGACCGTTCCACCACCTGGGTGTGCCGGTCGTCCAGATAACAATCGAAGATCTGCGCGTGCGGGACTTGCACCCGGACCCGATCCCCGGACACCTTCACATCCGCCGCCCGGATCCTACCCAAGTCCACCCCCGACTTGGCGATCCCGTGCGCAATCAGGAGCAACCGACTTCCGCCATACCATTTCACATCCTCGAGCAGCACCACTTTTTCCAGGACGTATTTCACCGTGACCAATTGGTTCAAACCTTGGACCTCACGCACCATGGTCGGGGTGTCCGCCATCCGCGGCCCGCTCCCGCCCGATCGCAGCCAGATCACCCCCACCGAGAGCAGGGCGCCCGACAGCACAAGGACCAATCCAACCAGGACCAGCAGCAGCAGGGTCACGGTCTCCGGTCGGCGGCCGGTGGGGGGCGAAGACATGCCGGAATCGTATCGGGTCGGTGGGACCGCGGCAAACGTTGCACGACGCTTGCCAAGCCGACCCGGGGTCCGTTGAGTGGCCGGGAGGCGCATGCCGTATTCCCATCCGCAACCGCTCGACCGCCGTGAGGCCCATCGCCGCATCCGCCACCTCCTGCCCGGCGCGATGGCCCTCACGGGCGCCGCCGGCTACGTCAATTCGGTCGTTCTCGGTTTCTTCCACACCCCCGTCAGCCACATGACCGGTGCCGTGTCGCACCTCGGGGTGGACCTCGCCGCGGGCCATCCTGCCGATGTCGCCGCCTCCCTGAGCATTGTGATGGGATTCCTTTCGGGTGCCGTCCTCGCCGGATTGTTGGTGGGGGCCTTCAAGCTGATCCCCGGCCGCCGATATGGAATCGTCCTGATGGTCGAGGGCGCCCTGTTGATGGGTGCCAGTGCCCTCCTCACTTCGGGCCAACGGCTGGGGTTGCCGGCGGTGGCCATGGCCTGCGGTCTCCAAAACGCCATGGCCAGCAGCTATTGTGGGTTGATCATCCGGACCACCCACGTGACCGGCACTGTCACCGACATCGGGGTGATGTTGGGGCATTGGCTCCGACACCGACAAATCGACTGGTGGAAGCTCCGTTTCCTCTCCCTGCTCGTGCTGTCCTTCGGCCTGGGCGGTTGGTGCGGGGCGCTGGCCGCCTTGCGGTACGGCCCGATTTCCCTCTCGGCCGCCGCCGCGGTCATCACCGTGTGCGGGGGCCTCTTTTGGTTTGTCACCCACCGCGGCCTGGTCGACCTGTTGCAGGAGGCCAAAATCCAACCGCCACGAACCGCGAGCTTTCCATCGCCACGCATCACGCCGCCCACGTCCACACCGTGAACCGGTGTCCGGACCGTCACTGGATGTTCGGCTTGCGGTAACCCAACACCGCCTCGACCCGCCCCACCAGCCAACGACCCTCGCGTTTCACCATTCTCAACTCGAACTCCTGGGCGTCAAACTCGCCCTTTTTCCCGGTGGTCTTGGCGCTGGCGGTCAACAGGGCCGTGGCCGACACGTCATCCACCAACTGCACCTGCAAATCATAAACCTGGACCGTCACCGCCCCCATGTAAGGTGCGCCGGCCGTCAACATCTGGCGGATTGTTTCCCGTCCTTTCAACGGCCCGTCGAGGGGCAAGACCTGTTCCAGATGGACCTCGGCGTCTTCGGCAAACCGCCCGGCGATCGAACCGATTTTGCCCAATTTGGCGAAATTCCCTTCATGGCCCGTGAACGTGGCGTCGGCCGCCATCCCCAGGATGGTTTGCCGGATCTTCCTCTCGTCATTCGGCCAAAGGCGCCAGGCGATCCCCGCCAACCCCGCCAGGACCACCCCGATCATCAACCAACGCGAAGACCGACTCATAGCAGCACCCTCCCGATGAGCTTGGAACGTCGGAACGCACCGTGGGTATGGTCCCGTGCGGACATGGTGCGGTTGTCGCCCACCAGGAAATATTCATCCGGACCCAGTTGCAGTTCCGCCTCGTTCCAAGGCGCCGGGTTCTTCAGGTACGGTTCCACGAGCAGGTCGTCATCCACGAAGACCTGACCCCGGACAAAACGGATCCGTTCGCCCGGCAGCCCGATGATGCGCTTGAGATACACCACGCTCTCGCCGGCCAACCGCACCCCGACCACGTCGCTCCGGGCCGGGGGATGAAACTTGAAGGACCAACGGTTCAGGAAATTGATCTGCCCAAGCCGGTAGGTCGGCTCCATGCTGGGCCCCGCCACCCGCATCGGTCGCAACACCTCGCCGAACACGAACCACGCCAGCAGCGCCGTCACCCCGATCCGCACCAAGGTCATCCGCGGGTTGCGCCCGATGAGGATGATCTGCCACCAAGGCGTTCCCCGGCCCTCCCCCCGTCCTTCTGTGGTTGCGTCAGTCATCCGTCGGAATCTGTCGGAAGTTAGGGTGTCGGACCAGATGGGCAACGCGGTTTTAACGTCCCGGAAAAATCGCCGGTGCCCGCACCCCGTTTGACTTCGCCGGACTCCCGGCTGAGTCTCGTGCCGTCCCCACCGGACGCATCCGCTGAATTCATCCATGCCCAAGATCACCATCCTGCCCCAGAACGCCACCGCCGAAGTGGAAGCCGGTCAAACCCTGCTGGAGGCCGGCGAGCACGCCGGCGTCGAAATGGAGGCCGGTTGCTTCAATTGCTCCTGCGGCACCTGCGTGGCGGAGGTCGTCCAAGGCATGGAGAATCTGGACCCTCCCTCCGACGAGGAATTGGACGTCCTCGACCAGTGGAACAAAGACCCCGTAAAATACCGGCTGACCTGTTGCGTCAAGATCCAAGGCGGCTCGGTCGTCCTCCGCCAGGCCCATTAGCCCCCGTCCTTTCGCAGCGCCCCGCCCCGCCCTCCTGTTCCAGACGAATCGGCCCTTCCCCCGCATGAGCAAGATTGTCGGCATTGATCTCGGCACCACCAATTCCCTCGTCGCCACCGTCGACTCCGGCATCCCGTATGTGATTGCCGACGCCTCCGGCCAACGCCTCACGCCGTCGGTCGTGCATCTCCCACCGTCGGGGGCGGCCCCGATCGTCGGGCATCCGGCCAACCGCATCCGGATCCTCGAACCCCGTCAAACGATCTACTCGGTCAAACGGTTCATGGGACGGCGCGGCCACGACATCCCCCATGAGGACCTGCTCGTGACCTATCCCGTGCGCGGCGAAGGCGGGGGCCCGGTCACCATCGATCTGCCCGGACGTTCCTGGAGCCCGGAAGAGATCTCGGCGGAAATCCTGCGCAAGCTCAAGGCCGACGCCGAGGCCGCCCTCGGGGAACCGGTCACCCGCGCGGTCATCACGGTCCCCGCCTATTTCAACGATGCCCAGCGCAACGCCACCATCCGCGCGGGCGAACTGGCCGGGTTCACCGTGGAACGGATCGTCAATGAACCCACCGCCGCCGCCCTCGCCTATGGCCTCGACAAACTCGGCGTTCACAGCCGCATTGCCGTCTATGACCTCGGCGGCGGGACCTTCGACCTTTCCATCCTGGAGCTGAACCAAGGCGTGTTCCAAGTCCTCGCCACCCACGGCGATACCCGGTTGGGCGGGGACGATCTCGACCAACGGGTCACCGCCCATCTCGTCGACCGGATCCGTGCCGCGGGCGGTCCGGACCTGTCGGCCGCCGCCGCGGATCTGCGGACCCTGGTGCAAGCCGGGGGAAATGGGGTGGCCCTGGCCCAGTTGTCCCGGATCCGGGAAGCCGCCGAACTCGCCAAGATCCAACTGAGCTCGGAAACCGTCGTCGAAGTCTCGCTTCCCTTCCTCACCCCCACTTTCAGCTTCAGCCAACCCCTCCGCCGGGAAGATCTCGAACGACTCACCCACGACCTCATCCTTCGCACCCGCGCGCATTGCCTCCGGTCGCTATCGGACGCCCATCTGGAAGCCCGGGAGCTCAACCAAGTCATCCTGGTGGGCGGCCAGACCCGCATGCCCCTGGTGCGTAAACTGGTCGCCGAATGGTTCGGATGCGCGGAGTTCTCCGAGACCCGCGGCGACCTTCGGCTCGGAGACAGTCCGCATGTTTCCGGAGGTCCGACTCTGAACACTTCGGTCAATCCCGACGAAGCCGTGGCCCTCGGGGCCGCGATCCAAGCCGAGATCCTTTCGGGCGGCTTCCGCAATGTTCTCTTGCTGGACGTCACCCCGTTGTCGCTGGGGTTGGAGACGTTCGGCGGCCTGATGAATGTGATCATCCCCCGGAACACGACTCTTCCCGTGAAGGCCGGTGAACTCTTCACCACCGCCGTCGATCACCAACGATCGATGCTCATCCACGTCCTCCAAGGCGAACGCGAACGGGCCCGGGACAATTGGTCATTGGGCCGGTTCGAACTCGAATTCGAGCCCGCCCCGAAAGGTGTTCCCCGCGTCGGGGTCCAATTCGAAATCGACGCCAACGGGGTCCTGCATGTGCTTGCGCGCGACGTCCGGACGGGCCATCAGAAAGTGGTCGCCATGAAATCCGCCGTGGACGTGGCCGACGAGGAAGTGCAGCGGATGGTGGAGGAATCGGTGGTCCATGCCTTCGACGACCTGCGGGCGCGGCAATGGATCGAGGCCAAGATCCGGGCCGGTGAAACGATCAGCGCCACGCGCAAGACGATGGCCGAGTACGATGCCGAATTGGATCCGGAGTACCGCCGGCAATTGCTCGACGCGATCGGGGAAATCGAGGAAGTCCTGTCTTTGGAAAACCCGAAAACCAAGACCGGTGACCCGGCCCGGCTGAAAGAAGCCACCACGCATCTGGACGAGGTCAGCCGGGCGCTCGCCGAGGTTGCCTTGGACCGGGCGATGGAAGCCTGGCTGCGAAAAAAAGGAGCCCTTCCGCCTTCGGATCCGCCCCCTGCCCCCCCTGCCGGACCGCCTCCCGAGGCTCCCGGACCGCCCGCACCGACGACCTGATCAGGCCCCTGAAGTCTCGTCCTCGAAGCTCGTTCCAAACCCCTCTCGCCCCGCGAGGAACGAGCGGGGAGAGAGCCGGAGAGAGGGGTCGGTCGACCCTCGTCCTCGTGTCTCGTCCTCGGGGTCTCATCGAACCTCAGGCCGGATCGAGGGGGACGAGGGCCGAGGACGAGAGGCACGAGTACGAGGACCTCACCCTTCCGGCGCAGGCACCACCGATTCGGGCTCCCCCGACTTGGCCGCGGGTTCGGAAACGTCGACCGCAGCGGGGATCGCAGCGGGGATCGCAGCGGGGATCGCAACCGCCGGAGTGGCCGGTTCGGCCGGCGCCTTGGTTGCCTTCACCCCCTCGGCCGCATCCTCGGCCGCATCGGCGGCATCGGCTTCGGCATCGGACACCGTTTCCTGTTCGATCACGGTGTTGGGAGGCAGGACCCGACCTTCATTCGGGTTCTTGGCACGCTTGTGCTTCGGATGCGGGCTCACCATCACGTTGATCGAGCGGCCGATCAGCTTGGCGATGGAGTCGGGATGTCCCCACGGCTCCAAGTCGGCGAGGAACTTGTCCACGACCTGACGACCAATCTCCGTGTGGGCCATCTCCCGACCCCGGAACCGCAAGGTGATCTTCACCTTCATGTCCTCGCACAAAAACCCGACCGCGTGGGCGAGCTTGATGCCCATGTCATGGGGATCGATGCGGGCCGAAAGCTGGACCTCCTTGACCAGGTTGGCGTGCTGGTGCTTCTTGGAATCCCGGTCCTTCTTCGCCAACTCGTACTTGAATTTGCCGTAGTCCACCAGACGACAGACCGGCGGAACGGCGTTGGGCGCGACTTCCACGAGATCCACACCCGCGGCCCGGGCGAGATTCAAGGCGGCGGGAAGGTCGATCACCCCCACCTGCTGGCCATCCGGTCCGATCACCCGGACTTCCCGCGCCCGGATCCGACCATTGACGCGATGCAGCGGCTGCTGGGGTTGATGGCGACTAAACGGGCGACTCAAGCGAGCGCCTCCGGCTGTGGGTAAATCATGCGCAAATTCAAAACCGACTCTGTCTTCAGGAACTTGGGTGCGATATAGTGGTGCCAGTTCGCGTCTCGCAAGTGAAAACTGGCCGTTTCCGCCCCCTTTTCCTTCTCGCCATCCGGTTGGCCCTGCTCGGTCTGACCGCGCGGGCGATGATTGGGCCCGTCGCGATGGGGGCCGACAACCCGTCCACCCGCCGGGTCGAGGCCGCGTTCTCAGCCGCCCGCGCCGCCTTCGAGACGAACCGTGAGGCCGTGCTCCCCGGCTGGCAGTTCGCCCGCGCCTGCTTCGACTGGGCCGAGATCCAGGAACGGGATGCCGACCGCGCCCGGATCGCCGAGGCGGGCATCGCGGCCTGTCGCCAGATCTTGCTTCAGTCCCCCTCCACCCCCCAGGCGCACTACTATCAAGGCCTATGCCAGGGGCAACTCGCCCGCACCCGCAAACTCGGCGCCCTCAAGCTGGTCGCCCAGATGGAATCCTCTTTGCTGTCCGCCCGGACCCTCGATGAACGCCAGGACTTCGCCGGTCCGGATCGTTCGTTGGGTATGCTGTACCTCGACGCGCCCTCCTGGCCGACCAGCATCGGCAGCCGCACCAAGGCCCGCCGCCATCTGGAATCCGCCATCGCCTTGGAACCTACTTACCCCGACAACCGCCTCGCCCTCGCCGAGGCCCTCTGGCGCTGGCGTGAATTCGCCGCCGCCCGGGAACAGCTCCTCGCCCTCACCACCGCTTGGGAAGCCGCACGTCTTCGCTGGACCGGACCCGACTGGGAATCCGCCTGGATCGACTGGGAACACCGCCGACATTTGCTGGAAACGCACCTGCACCACGACCCCCCCGCGAAGCGCTAGTTTTCCTTCTTGGCGAAAGGCCGAACTGAGATTAGTACGTCTGCGTATGAATATTACGGAATCCTTCGATGCCATCGTCGTCGGTGCCGGTCCGGCCGGGACCGCCGCCGCGACCGCCCTCACCCAGCACGGACATCGCGTCGTGGTCTTGGAACGGGAAAAGTTCCCGCGTTATCACATCGGCGAATCGCTCATCCCCTTCACTTATCCCGCCTTGGAACGGCTCGGGATGATCCCCCGGCTGCGCGCCTCGGCCTTCCCGAAAAAATACTCCGTCCAATTCGTCTCCCCCTCGGGCAAGGCCTCCCAACCCTTCTATTTCTTCGATCGCTACGACCGCGAAACCGTCGCCCAAACCTGGCAGGTGCTCCGCTCGGAGTTCGACCAGATGCTCGTCGATAACGCCCGGGAAAAAGGGGTCGACGTCCGGGAACAGGTGGAGGTCATCGAACTGCTGCAGGAAGGCGGCCGACACGTCGGGGTCCGCGCCCGACTCCAGGATGGTTCGATCCGCGAATTCCGCGCGCCGATCACCGTGGATGCCACCGGACGCGAGGCCATGGCCGCCACCCGCAAGGCCTGGCGGCGCCCCGATCCCCTGCTCCGCAAGGTCGCCGTCTGGACCTATTACGAAGGGGCCGTGCGGGATCCCGGCATCGACGCCGGGGCCACGACGGTCGCTTTCATCCCCAACAAGGGTTGGTTCTGGTACATCCCCCAACATCAGGGTCGCATCAGCGTCGGGGTGGTCGCCGACGGCAAATACCTGACGCGCGATGGCATCAAGGATCCGGCGACAATCTTCCATCGGGAGGTGAAGGAAAACGTATGGATCCAGGAACACCTCGCACCGGGCAAATCGTGCGGGGATTATTGGCTGACCGCCGAATACACCTTCCGATCTCTTCACTGCGCGACCGACGGGCTGGTGTTGGTGGGGGATGCCGCCGGATTCTTGGACCCGGTTTTCTCCAGTGGACTGATGCTCGCCCTCAAAAGCGGTGTGATGGCGGCCGATGCCATCCATGAAGCGCTGCTCGCCGGCGACATGTCCGCCGCCCGGTTCGAGACCTTCGCCCAAGTCATGCACCAAGGCGTCGAAAACATGCGGAAGCTCGTGTACGCATTCTATGACGAAAACGTCAGTTTCCGCACCGTCGCACGGTCCTATCCGGAGGCCGTGGGCGACCTCACCGATTGTCTCTCCGGCGACGTGAACAAGGATTTCAGCCGCATGTTCACCGCGCTTTCCCAGTTCACCACCGTGCCCGAGTCCCTGCCCTACGGGATGCCGGCGCCCCCGGGCTCCGCATCCGCACCCGATGCCCCGGTCGCGATACCCGCCCCTCCCGACGGCGCCCCGTTGCCGGGTTCCGGGGGGTACACCCATGTGCGGTTGGATGGGGCTCCGGCTTGAGACCGGACCGCGGCGGGTGCACGGTGTCCGGACTTGCGCATGAACCTCGTTCAGATCACCCCCGGCGCCGGCGGCATGTATTGCGGGAATTGTTTCCGCGACAACACCCTCGTCGCCGCCCTCCGACGCCAGGGCCATGACACGGTGATGGTGCCGCTCTACCTGCCGATGACGCTGGATGAGGCGGCAACACATACGGGAACCCCGACTTTCTTCGGTGGGATCAATGTCTACCTGTCGCAGAAGCTCGCGTGGCATCGGCGCGCGCCGGCGTGGTTCCGGAATTGGTTCGACGCCCCCGCCCTCCTCCGCTGGGCCGCCGGGAAAGCCGCCAAGACCCGGCCCGACGATGTCGGGGAGCTGAATGTCTCCATGCTGCGCGGGGAATCCGGTCATCAACTCCGGGAATTGGAAGACCTCACCGCCTGGTTGCGTGACCGGCCGCGACCCGACGCCGTCATGCTCTCCAACGCCCTCCTGAGCGGGTTCGCCCACCGGCTTCGCGAGGCCTTGGGCACCCGGGTGATCGTGTTCCTCCAAAGCGAGGAGGCCTTCCTGGATTCCATGCCCGAACCGTGGCGCACCCGGAGTTGGGAAACCCTGGCCTCGTGTGGCGGCTCCATCGACGGCTGGATCTCTCCGTCCCGTTATTTTGCCGATCGCATGGGCCAGCGCCTCGGTTTGCCTCCCGACAAGGTCGAGGTCGTGCCCAATGGGATCAGTCTCGACGGCTATGACCGGTTGCCGCCCCGCCCCGCCAAGATGCCGGGCGATCCCCTGCACCTGGGATTCTTCGCCCGACAATGTCCGGAAAAGGGGCTCGACACCGTGGTCGACGCTTTCATCGAATTGAGACGCAATGGCGCCTTTCCCCGGCTTCGACTCCGGGTCGGAGGCGGTTGCGGTCCGGGCGACGAACCCTTTGTGGCGCAGCAAAAAGGAAAGCTCGCCCAAGCCGGGTTGACGGCCGACGCGTCGTTCCACCCCAATCTGTCGCGGGACGAAAAGATCGCGTTCTATGCCGGGTGCGACGTGTTGTCGGTGCCGGCGAAACAGGGCGAGGCTTTCGGGCTTTATATAATTGAATCCCTCGCCGCAGGGACGCCATTGGTCCAACCCGCGATCGGCACCTTCCCGGAACTTTTGGAAGCGACCGGAGGCGGAGTCTTATGCGGACCGAACACCGCGGGGGCCCTGGCGGGGGCGCTGCGTCCGTTGCTGGAACAACCGGCCCGCCTGCGCGAACTGGGTGAGGCCGGCCGCCGCAGCGTTGCACAACATTATACGGACGAAGTGATGGCCCGGACCATGGTGGCGGCCCTGGCACGATTGCTGGCCCGGGCGACATAATCCAAAATCGCCAGTTGCTGCAATCCTGACCGGACGACATAATCCGGTTGATGTCCCCCCATCCCCAGTCGGTCCTTATCCGGAAATCCGTCACCGTCGCCCTGGCGGTGTTGGGAATCCACCTCATGGCCGGTCGCGCCGCGGCGATCGGCGTCACTTATGAAATGACGGTCACCGCCTCCGGAACCCTCGGAGCCGTGCCGTTCACCGACGCCCTCGTCACGATGCGACTGGTCTCGGATACGTCGAACGTCACCTTCGACGGCGCGACGAACCCGGCCTTTCCCCTCTGGTTGAACACCGGGGTCACGACGATCGACATCG
>JANYCC010000143.1 GCA_025360495.1 Verrucomicrobiota bacterium
CTGGGTGCCGGGGCTGGGGGTGGGCCGCGATCAGGGCGTATTCCGGGCATTGCCACGTCCCCCCTCGCCCCGCGAGGAACGAGCGGGGGCGGGTTGGGGAGCGTGGCCGGCCGGCCCTGCAGTCATCGTCCTCGTTCGTCAGGAAGAGAGGGGGCTTTGGCCCGCCTCGGCGACCGCCGCGATGAAACGCCGGATCCGGTCGGGATCTTTCCGACCCGGTGCGCTCTCGACGCCGCTCGAAACATCCACGGCATAAGGCCGCACCCGCGCGACCGCCTCAGCCACGTTTTCCGGGGTGAGACCCCCGGCCAACACCACGGGCATCCCCAGTGCCCTCGCCTTCACCGCCAGATCCCAATTGAACGACACTCCGGTGCCACCATGCGACCCGGGTACGAAGGCATCCAATAGGAACGCATCCGCCGCCCCCACATAGGCCGCGAGTTCCGCCAGCGTCTCGGGCCCGCGCACCCGAAACGCCTTCACGACCTTCACCGCGCCCCGGAATTGGCGGGCGAATTCCGGCGTTTCATCCCCATGCAACTGCACCGTGTCGAGGCCCGTCTGCGCCACGGTCCGGGCCACCGTCATCACGTCGGCATCGACGAACAGACCGACCTTGGAGACAAACGGGGGCAACTTCCCGACCAGCTCCCGGGCGAGCGCCGTCTCGATGTTTCTTGGGGTGCCCGGGACGAAAACAAAGCCCACGGCGTCGGCCCCGGCCTCCACGACCGCGAGGACATCCTCCCAACGGGTCAATCCACAGATCTTGATCCGGACATGCATCGTTGATGGCAACCTAGCGCGGAACCCCATCCGGTGCCCATCCCGAACGATTATTGGGACGGTATCAAGGTGGTGAGAGGGGTCGTCCAACGGCCCTGTGCGCACACTCTTCACTCGACCAAACGGGGGAAAGGTGTCAGGCCCACCGCTCATGAATGAGCCCGCCCCGAACCCACCGGCCGTTGAATTCAAAGACCGCAAGGCCGGCCTGGTCGTGTTCGGAGTCCTGACCCTGCTTCTGGGCTGTCTCTGCGGCTTGTTCGTGCCGCTGATGATTCTCGCCCAGACGATGGCCGCCAAAACCACCGGCGTGACGCCCGATTATCAAACCGTCCTGCCCGCCATTTTGACGTACGGGATCCTGGCCGTCGCGCTGGTCTGGCTGGGCATCGGATCCATGCAGGCGCGGCGTTGGGCGCGCGCGTTGCTCCTGATGTTTTCGTGGTCCTGGCTGATCCTCGGGGTGATGGCGCTGGGAGTCTGGGCGGTCATGGCACCCCAGTTCCTGAAGGCCGTGTCCGCAGCGATGCCCGCCGGACAACCGGAAATGCCGGGTGCGGCGAAGGTGGTGATGGTGCTCATCCCCCTGTTGATGCTCACCGTGATGTTTGTCGTCCTGCCGGGCATCTGGGTGGTGTTTTATAAGAGCCCCCACGTGAAGGCCACCTGCGAGGCGCACGACCCGGTGATGCGTTGGACCGACCGATGTCCCCTGCCGGTGCTGGTCATCAGTTGCTGGCTGGGGTTGGGTGTCCCGATGATGCTGACCATGCCCCTGCTCTACCACGGAGTGTTCCCGTTTTTCGGAGACTTCCTGATCGGGTTCCCGGGGATCGCCGCGCAGATGGGCCTGGCTGTCGTATGGGGTTATTGCGCCCGGGCCTTCTATAAACTGGATGTCCGGGGCTGGTGGGTGCTCGTTGCCAGCCTGTGCCTTTTCACGGTCTCCCACGTCCTGACCTATTCGCGGCATGATCTCATCGAATTATACCAGCTCATGGGATATCCGGAACAGCAGATCGAGCAGATCCGGAAGTTCAACTTCATGACCGGGACCACGATGGCGTGGGGTGGGGCGCTGGGCATGCTTCCGTTCTTCGGATACCTGATCTACGTGAAGCGGTTCTTCCCGCGGATTCCGTCCCCGTAGCCGACGAGGCACGAGGCGGACCCAATCTGGCCTGCGCGGGTCCGCCTCAGGACTTCGGCGGCTACCGACCCGGCCACGGAATCGGTCGTGATTTCCCGAAGGATTCCGGAATGGGCGGCGTGTGTCGGGATAGAAAGGCACGACGCATGTCACTTCAACGATTCCTCCCTCTTCAACGACTCCTCCCGACGGCCGGGCTCGCCCTCGCCTCGTTCACCCTGCCCGTTTCCACGCTTCGGGCGCAACCCGCCCCAGCGCCGCCCGGGATCGTCCGCAGTGTGCCGGGCCTGCCGGGGACGCCCCCACCGGCCGAAGACACGGGCCCACGGTTGGATTTCAAATTTGAGGGATTGCCCCTGGTGGTGGTGATCCGGGGGGTCCAGGACAGCTTCCATAAGGCGTCCGGCAAACATCTCAACGTGGTCGTGCCGGATCATCTGCGCGAGTTGGCCCAGAATACGACCCTCACGCTGGAAGTGAAGGAGGTGACGGTGCACGAACTGTTTGACCTGCTTGGAAAAGCGAGCCAACGAATGGTCACCTATCCGCCGGGGACTCGCGCATTCGGCGGATTGCCGAATGGCCAACTCAACTTCGCCAGCGCGGGTTACGGATTCCGTTACATCGCGACGGGGGGCGGAAATCCCACCTACCTGCTTACGGGCGAGGACCTGCCCCATTCTCTTATGGACGCCACGCCTGCACCGGGGGTTCCGGCGGCGTCCAGTCCCGTCCCCGACCAGAAACACGTCCGGTTCTACCAACTCGATCCGTTCCTGGATCGATATAAGGTTGAGGACATCACCACCGCGGTGAAAATGGGCTGGGAACTCGCCGGGGTGAAAAACCAGCCCACGATGAAGTTCCACGAGGAGACCAAGTTGCTCATCGTGGCCGCGCAGGAAGACCAACTTCGGGTGCTGGAGGAGGTCCTGGCCGGGTTGCAGCCGACGGTGAACCAACCGCCGCCACCCGGGTTCATGCCCAACCCGCCGCGCCGGCCCGCCCGACCCCGATTGGACATCCCCAGCGTGCCCCTGCCCCTGCTCCCGGCGAATCCCACCGCACCCACACCCACACCCACACCCACACCCACACCCACACCCACACCCACACCCGCGCCCCTACCCGCTCCGTCCCCGAAGCCCGCGCTTCCCGCACAACCGGACCGGCCTTAATGTCCCACCGTGGATTCCGTCGTGTTCACCCCCGTGATACCGATCTCCGCTGTCCCGGCCGTCCCGGGCGACGCGGAGACGGCCACGACGGCGCTGACCCGGGCCATGCGGGCGGGCGACGAATCGGCCTGGCGCGAATTCCACGCGGTTTATGCCCCACGCCTCCATCGCTACTTGCTCGTCGTTTGCCGTGGGAACGAAGAACTCGCGAACGAGGCCTTGCAGCAAACGTTTCTCCGGGCCGTGAAACACCTCCGAATCCGGACCACCGAGCCGGAATTGTGGTCCTGGCTCACGGTGTTGGTCCGGTGTGCCGCCGCGGATGTCGGCCGCCGCGAACGCCGTCAGCTGGGCTTCCTCGAACGTTGGTTCCGGTTGCAACCCGAGGTCCCTCCCGCTCCTCCGGGTCCCGATCCCGAATCGCAACTGGAAGCCGCCCTCGCCGCCGAACTCGCGTCGATGCCGACCGACGAACGGCATCTGCTCGAACGAAAATACTTCGCGGGCGATCCCGTGCGCCAGATCGCCGCTTCCTCCGGTGTGACGGAAAAGGCCGTCGAATCACGCCTGACCCGCGCGCGCCAAAAACTGAAAGTGGGCATTCTCGCCCGACTCAAGAATGAACACCCCTCCTGATTCCCGACCCCTGCTGGACGAAGTGCTGGCCGAGTCGGTCGCGCCGACCGATTCGCTGGGGCCCCTCCTGGGGGCCGTCCGCGCCCGGCGACGACGACGACACTATGCACCGATGATGGCCGCGGCGGCGACCTTCGCACTCGCCTGGTTGTGGATCACCGCTCCCTCCCGGGACCGGATTCCCGGTTCGCGGGCATCCAACGGCACCCTTGCCTCCGCGCCTCCACCCGCTGGCAATGAGATCGAGCGCGTGCACACCCGGCCACTGCTTCCGACGGAGATCCTGTCCACCGACCCGAACCTGACCTCGCTGGCGCGCGTCCATAGCGAAGCGGTCGTCGCGGGGGACGTGACCGATGAAGAATTGTTCCGGTTTGCGGGGGGTCACGGCGTGGGATTATTGCGCTGGGATGGGCGCAGTGAACTGTTGTTTGCGAGCACTGACGCGGGATGGCCGTGAGGAATGGAGTTCATTCGGTCGCCCGCTTTCGGGGGGTTCACGCCGCAGATCCCCCGGCCCCGACGCCAAGGAAGGGCCGAAAAGCCGACTTTCGGGGGCTGAAGCAAGGTGGATGCCGAGACTTGCTTGTCGCCAGACGTCGCTAGGGTAAGGTGGGTCCGGTTCATGTCACAGGGTCTCCACCTTTCGCAGCGGATGTCACAGCAGATGGTGCTGTCGCCGCAGTTGCAGCAGTCGCTGGCATTGCTCCAGGCGCCGGTGATGGAATTGAAGGCCTTGGTCGAGCAGGAAATGCAGCAAAACCCGTTGCTGGAAGAATCCGCCACGACCGAGGTGAGCGCGGAGGAGCGGGAATTGCGGAGCGAGGAGGCGGCCGCCCAGGCCGATCCCGCGGAGCCTCCGGCCGATGTCCAATACGATCCCGCCACGGAAAAGGCCAGTGACAACCCGCCGGACCCGTTGGACCAGGAACTCCAGCGCCTGCTCCAACTCGACCAGGATTGGCGCGACCATTTCTCCGCCGGCAACGTGGCGAATCGCAACACCCCCGAGGACGAGGAGCGCCGGCAGCACATGTTCGATTCCCTGGTCGCCCCGAGTTCATTGCAGGAGGACCTGTTGGACCAGGTCCGGTTGGCGGAATTCTCGGAGGCGGACCGTCAGATCGCCGAAATGCTGGTGGGCAACATCGACGACCACGGCTACCTGCAATCCGGGGCCAACGAACTTTCCTTCTCCACCGGGATCCCGACCGACCGCATCGAGTCCGTGCTGCGGGTGATCCAGACATTCCATCCGCCCGGTGTCGGGGCCCGGGATCTCCGCGAATGCCTCATGCTGCAATTGGAGCGGATCGGGAAGACGGAATCGATCGAGTACGTCATCCTGCGGGATCATTTCGAGGCGCTCGGCAAACGTCGTTTCCCGGAGATCGCCCGGCACCTTGGACTGTCCGCCGCCGACGCCCAGAAGGCCGCTGCGAACATTGCCCGACTCACCCCCCGGCCCGGTCGCGATCTGTCCCCCGAGGCGGACAATTTCGTGATTCCCGAGGTGATTGTGACCCGGAACGGGGATGGATACTCGGTGTCAACCAACAACGATTACGTCCCCCATCTGCGGATCAGCAACACGTATAAGGACCTGCTCGGCCAGGCGGAAACCTCACCCGAGGTGCGGGAGTACATCCGGGAAAAGATCCGGGCCGGAAAATTCCTGATCAAGAGCATCCATCAGCGTCAGGACACGATCACGCGGATCGCGCAGGAAATCGTGAAACGCCAGCGGGACTTCATGGAATTCGGCGTCACCCACCTCCGGCCGATGACGATGGTCCAGGTCGCCGAGGTGGTCGGGGTCCATGAGACGACCGTGAGCCGGGCGGTGTCGGGCAAGTATATGGAGACACCGCAGGGGGTGTTCGACATGAAGTACTTCTTCACCTCCGGGTTGCAGACTTCGACGGGCGATGCGATGTCCAACACGAGTGTGAAGACGATCCTCGCCGAGATGATTGCGGACGAGAACAAGGCCCATCCGTTGTCCGACGAGGATTTGGTGGCCCAACTGCTGGCCAAGGGCATCAAGATCGCCCGTCGGACCGTGGCGAAATACCGGGCTGAGTTGAACGTGCTTCCGAGCCACCTCCGGAAATCGTATTGACGTATTGATCCGGCGGCCGCGGTGATCGGTCATCCTTCAACGGGCTCCGGGTTTCTATCCCGGTTTCAATTGGATCGGTCGCTTCATGAAGCTGCGGGTCCGAAGATCCCAAGCGGTCATCCGTCCCCACCAGATGGCCGCGGCCAGTTGCGCCAGAAGGGTGGCCAACACCCAGACCTCGGGTCCCCTGAGGGACAACATGGAATCCGCCCACACCGTCAGGGCGGTGCCGACCATCATCGGTGCGATCAGGCCCCAGCCCAGCACCAGCAACCAGCCCAAAAGTGGGGAGAGCCGCCGCATCGCGCACCTCATTCCAATCAGGGGAAGGGTCAACCAGGTGCCGATCACGCCTTGGAGCATATACCACCAGACGGCGATGTCGCTGGGCTGCAGGAAGACCCATTCCATGATCATTCCCAAGCCGATTGCCGGCCCGAACGTGGACCAGAGCGCCCGGGCGCGACCCCAGACCATTTGCGCGGGAGGGAGCGGGGTCACCAAGAGCAATTCCAAGGTCCCTTCCTCGACTTCCTGGCGAAAACTTCCCGCGGCCGCCAACGCCTCAAACAGGAGTAACAGCGGGGGCAGGAACCACCCGATGATCGTCATTTTTTCTTCCAGGATGCTCAGCGGCCACAATCCCGCCCACACCAACATCACCAAGGCGATCCACACCCAGCGTCCGAGACGGAGCAACGGGGACTTTTCCTGCAACCAGAGGATGGGGTTGACCTCCAGCCAGCGCCGCGTCCTCTTCGGGCCCCAGAGCCGGCTCATTCCCCAACTCCGTCCCGCAGTCTCCGTGTCGCCCGCCCGTCCCGCATGACGGCTCCGGTTCAGGGTCCAGCCGACGGCCAGGATGGTCACCCCGAAGACCAGCACGGCGAATACCACGCCCGCCAGCAAGGAGGCGTCCATCCCTTGGACAACCCATTTGGGGATGCCTCCGGGCAGGACATTACCCACCCCGCTGTACGCCACGGAGGCGAACAGGATGGCGAAAGGGATCATGAGCCAGACCTCGGGCGGCGGCATCTCCGTCCCGACGGGCGCGGTCCGCAACATCACCGCGTGGGCCACGCCCCCGAGAACGACCAGCAACATCAACCACAGGACGGCGGTCCATACCAGCGCCAGCAGCATCGCCGACGCCCATCGTGACGCCCGGCTCGTGGCCAGGAAACCTGCGGACAATCCCACCAGCACCACGGTCAATTCGATGGCCACCGCGCGCACGAAGTCCGTCCACAGCACACCCCCCAACAGGAAAGGGACCGAGAGGAACGGCACGGCCGAAAACCACAGCCCGAACGCCCGTAACACCTGCGCCAGGCCCTTTCCCATGACAACGTCCCAGGCGTTGAGCGGCGTCAGGAAGAGCAACCCGAGAGTGCCTTCGCGACGTTCCCGGCTCAGGCAGTCGGCGGTCAGCATCGGGCACAGCCAGATGAACGTCACGGTCAGGACGGTGTGGAATCCACCGAACAGAAGGGCGCCGATGAAAGCGGGGGTCACGCCGGACAACGTGGTTCCGCCCCAGGTGCGGACCGCCAATAACACGAACAGACCCGAGACCATCAGGACACCCGCCAACACGCGCAGCCAATAGGTGCCCCAGTAACGTGCGGCCGACCGCAATTCCCGTTCGAGGACCGGCGGGATCACCATCGGGCCCCCCCTTGCGACGGGCGCACATCGGCCATCGCCGCCCGGCGGAAATCTTCGCGCAACATCCATTCATCGGTGTCGAAAGCCAACCCGGCGGCCAGGGTCATGAACCCGTGTTCCAAGTCGACCTGGGTGCGTCGGTTGACCCGATAAAGACAATAGGCATACACCAGCATCCAGATCGCCAGGAACGTCACCAACTGATTCCCGGCACCCAGCACGAGGACCAGGAACACCCCGAAGAGCAGCCCGACCCAGCCCGGCAGCATCACGCGCAGGTACGCGGCCCGGAACGCCTCCAAGGGTCCCGATTCCCGGAGCGCATGCCGGAGCCCGGTTCGAATGAGCGCATCCAGGTCGAACAACAGGGACGCGGCCCCGAAGGCAAGCGACGCCATGACGAGGATGACGGGATCGAACGGGGGCAATCCCGGGAGGCCCATCCGCAAAATCGGCAGGAATTGGCATCCGAGCAGCACCGCCACGGGCAACGCGTATTGTCGCCACAGGGCCTGGCGATGGCCGGCGACGATTTCATCCCGTCCCTGGCCGGAAACGATCAGCAATTCCAAGGCACCGGAATGACGGTCCTCACACAGGCTCCGGGTCGCCGCGAGCGCCACCTGGACTTTGAGGAATTGGTGGAGACCAAACAGGAGCAACCCGACGACCCCCAAAGCCAGGCTGCGGTCGAGGGGGGTTCCCAGCGTGAAAGACGCCCCGAACGCGAGCAGGATCAACCCGACCAGGGACCAGTAAACAATATGGAAAGCCAATGGGGGTGGGCGAAGGACGCATTGGAACCAGGCATAGGGATGCTGCCGGAGCAAATCGGCCCACTGGTGTTGACGATAACCGACCAACCCGCGCGCCCGACCCGCCGCCGGATCCTGGGCGGCGTCGGGCGATACGATGACCCGTTGGCGGATGCGACTGACCACCGCGGAGGCCACGACCAGGGCCCCGGCACCCAACCACCAGAGCCAACCGATGGATCGTCCCCACCAGGCGCGCATCAGGGGTTCCTGCCACGGTTCCGCCCGGGCCCAGCGGAAAGCGGCCAGGGGACTGAACTGTTGCACCGCCCAGCCCGTGCGTCCGGGCATCTGCCAGATCGCCCATCCCACCGCATATAAGAGCGCCAGGAGCCCGAGGCCCAGCACCGTACCGAACAGGGAGGCCCGGAAATCCGGCGCGACCACCGACCAGAACAGTCCGAACGAGAGCGAGAAGAACAGCGTGCTGAGGAGGGTGACCACCACGCGCCAGAATTGCCCGCCACTGATCCCGCCGATGACGATGGGAACGGCGAGGATGGGCAGGACCGCGAGCACGCCATGTAGGGACCGCACGGAATTGGCGACCAGTTTTCCCAGGACGACGTCGTAACCGCGCAGGTCGGTGAGGAACAGCAGGCCCAGGGTGCCTTCCCGTTTTTCCAATCCGACCGAATCCACGGTGTGCAGCAGGCCCGCCGACAGTGCATAGGCGAAGAGCCCGCTGGCCATGACTTGGAAGAGGAGGGTCGAGAGGATCTGGGGTTGCGTCCGGAACGGGGTCGCCAGCAGCACGCAGAACACGGAAATCCCGGCGAGGGCCGCCAGGAAACGGGTCCAACGGGTGGACCCGGCCCGGGCGGCCACCCGCAATTCGCGTTGGACCACCGGCAGGAACGACATGGCCGGGACGCGGGTCGCGGGACCCGCCTACTGGGTTTCGCCTTTCGTGACCCGGAGGAAAACCTCCTCAAGGCCCAGTTCATCCTCGCGCAGTTCGGTCAGGCGGACCCCGGCACGCACCAACGACTCGGCGATCACGCCGCCATCGATCTGGGCGTCGGCCAGCACCACCTTGAGCCGGCCTTCGTCCTCGACCGCCTCCTGGATTTCCGTCCGGGCCCGGAGCACTTCCAAGGCACGGGCCATGTCGCCGCCCACGCGCACGCGGAACACCTTCCCGGTGTGGGTTTCCCCGCGCACCCCCTGGACCGGGCCGCTGTAAATGAGCCTTCCGCGTTCAATGATGGCGCACCGGTTGCACAGGGTCTGCAACTCACTGAGGATGTGCGAACTGATGATGATGGTCTTCCCCATCCGTTGCAGTTCCTGCAGGATGGCCATCATCTCGATGCGTGCGCGGGGATCGAGACCGGAGGCGGGTTCATCCAGCAGCAGGAGTTGCGGGTCGTGGATGAGCACCCGCGCCAGACCGAGCCGTTGCTGCATGCCCCGGCTCAGGGCCCCGATCAACGCCCCCCGTTTCTCGGTCAGGCCCACCAATTCCAGCACGTCCAGCACGGTCTTCTCCCGCACGCCCGCCGGGATCTTATAACAGGCCCCGAAGAAATCGAGGTACTCGGTCACCTCCATGTCCTTATAAACCCCGAAGAAGTCGGGCATATAACCGATGAGGTGCCGCACGCGGTCCGCATCGCGCACCACATCCTGCCCGAGCACCTCGGCCCTACCGCTGGAGGGCGTCAGGAAGGTCGCCAGGATGCGCAGGGTCGTGGTCTTGCCGGCACCGTTGGATCCGATGAAACCGAACAGGTCCGCGCGGTGGACGGTGAGGTTGAGGTTGGCGAGCGCGGTCATGGTGCCATAGACCCGGCTCAGCTCGTAGGTCTGGACCGCGGGGATCGGGGGCGGGGCGGCGGCCTCGCGCGGGGCGAAATGAAGGGCTGGATCGCTCATGTTCTGTGGGAAAGGGTTCGGCCGTTCAATGGGCGGCGGGCAACACCAGTCGCAACAGCGTCCCCCGCTTCTGCCGGGTGGCTTCGAACTGGTTCAGGGGCGGGATCAGGGTTTCGCCCGGCAGATAGGCCAGCACCAGCGTGTCACCCCGCTGGACCACGGGCGTGAGGTCGAGCCCCGCCGGCCACACGAGGTCCCGTCCGTTGTTGGCCCCGTCACCGCCCATCATCGCAATCAGCGACATGGCCACGCCCGCCCCGGCCCAATCGTCAATGCGGTCGGGGCTGCCGCTGCCGAAGACCTCGTTGCGTTGGTTGGCCGCGCTGTGCAGGGAAGCCGACCAGGTGCGCACGAAATCAGTGGGGTGCTCCTCCGCCGGGACCGACAGGTTCACCCGCACCATGCCGCCCCCCGGAATCGGGTCGGCCCGGAACAGCGACGGACCCGAGATCACGATGACGTTCGTCATGGCGGTGTCCCGCAGGTTGCGAAGGGTGAGGGTCGTGCCCTCCCGGCGTGCCTGCAGGGGCGCGGAACCGGTTTCCTGCCAATCCCCGACATTCATCTGCGAGGTCCACACGGGAACATAAACATCGGCCTCGAGACCCTTGGCGCGGCGTCGGACGGCGAGCCGGCCCGACTCGCTGTTATTGCCCCACAATCCTTGGAATTCGGGCCGCAACGTTGCCTGGGTCACATCGGTGGCCAGGCGGTACGTCTGGTTCGCCGGGGAATACAGGCTGGTATAGGCCCGGCCCCGCAGGACCGCGTCACTCCCCCGCTGCAGGATGTCCACGATGTGCAGTTCGTTCCACTCGCTGTTGCCGGCGCGCAACCGGAAACCGATGTAATAAATCAGGAGCGAAAACAGGGCGACATACGCCGGGAAAGTCACCCAGGTGAGCATGGGCCGTTTGATCTTCTTCAGCCACCACTGG
>JANYCC010000426.1 GCA_025360495.1 Verrucomicrobiota bacterium
CTGCTGAAGGAGGGTTTCGCCCACCGCAAGGAGCGGGAATTGCTGGGACTGCTCGCCCATCCCAATTTCCGGGTGCGGCAGAACGCCCAATTCGAATTGGCGGGCCATGGCGAAAGCGCTGTGAAACCGCTGGCCGAACTCGCGCGGACGGGCCGCGAAATCCACGCCCGGCTTCACGCGGTGTGGGCGCTGGGCCAGGTCGCCCACGCCAGTCGGGCCACCGCGCAAGGCGCCCGCAGTGACGCGTTGGAGCCACTGTTGCCGCTTCTGGGCGACCCGGAAACACAGGTTCGCGCCAATGCCGCCCGCGTGCTGGGGGAGGCCCGGTATCAGCGTGCCTATGACGGATTGCTGAGGCTCTCAGCGGATCCCGATGCCCATGTCCGGGCCCTCGCCACGATCGCCCTCGGCCATCTGGGTCGGCGCGAGGCGGTGCCGGCCCTCCTGGCTTCGCTCCGGGAGAATGACAACCGGGATCCGCATCTGCGCCATTCCGCGGTCCAGGCTCTCACCGAAACGGCCCAGATCGACGACCTGCTCCCGGCCATGAAGGACCCGAGCGAAGGCGTGCGCATGGGGGTGCTGCTCACCTTGCGCCGGCTGGAAAGAAATGAGATCGCCGGCTTCCTTCACGATGACTCCGAGCGCGTCGTGACGGAGGCGGCACGCGCCATCAATGACGGCCCGATTGCGGGGGCCATGCCGGATCTTGCGGCCCTCCTCCGCGGCCCCTTGAATGCCACCAATGTCCCGCTGGTCCGGCGCGTGGTGAACGCCAACCTGCGCTTCGGCACCAAGGACACCGCCGCCGCCCTGGCCGCCTTCGCCGCTTCGCCCTCCGCCTCCGAAGCCGGACGGGCGGAGGCCCTGGTGGCGCTCGGAGCCTGGCCGCGCAATGCCGGGCGCGACCGGGTGACCGGCCTGTGGCGGCCCACGGCATTCGCACGGGACATTCAGATGCCGGGTGACGCGCTCCGACCGGTGTTCAACACGCTTTTCGCCGAGGCACCGAATGCCGTCCGGAAAGCCGCGGCACAGGCCGCCGGGGAACTCCGTCTCGATTCGGCCGCACCGGCCCTCGCAGATCTGATCGTCCGCCAACAGGGCGACGGTCCGAGCCGCGTTGCCGCCCTCAATTCGCTCTCGGTCCTGGGGGCTTCAGAATTCGGAGCCGCTCTCGATGCCGCCGACAAGGATACCGATGAGAATGTCCGCAAGACGGCCACCAAATTGCGGGCGCAGACCCCGCCGATCACGGTGCGGAAACCCGGCGGAATCCCGGCCGGGGACGGCGCCGACGACACGCTGGCCCGGCTCCGGAGCGTGATCGAGAAGGGGACGCTTTCCGAGAAACAGAATGCCCTCGCGACCCTGGCAGGCGTCCCGGGGGCTGCGGTGGACGGGTACCTCGGAACCCGGTTCGAAGAATTGCTGGCGGGCCGGGTGCCGCCGGAGTTGCGCCTGGATGTCTTGGAAGCCGCCGCCAAACGACCTTCGCTGAAGGATCGGGTGGCGAAATATGAGGCCGGACTCGACCCAAAGGATGATTTGGCAAAATACCGCTTCTGCCTGGCCGGGGGCAATGCCGAGGACGGGCGGAAGATCTTTCTGGAACGTACCGAGGTGAGTTGCGTGCGCTGCCACAAGGTCGGCGGCGAGGGCGGGGAAGTCGGGCCCGAACTGACCGGCCTCATCAATCGCAAGCCACGCGATTATATCCTGCAGAGCATCGTGCACCCCAATGCCGAGATCGCGACCGGCTTCGAAAGCCTGCTGGTCACCCTGAAAAGCGGTGTCACTTATGCCGGGATCATCAAGTCGGAAACCGCGGAGGAATTGGTGCTGAATTCACCGGAGGACGGGCTGCTGAAGCTCAAGGTGTCGGACATCAAGACCCGCGAGAAGGGGCTCAGCGGGATGCCCGAGGGTCTGGTCGAACAGTTGACGCGACAGGATCTCCGCAGCCTGGTCGAATTCATCGCCTCGTTGAAATGAACTGCCTGACCCGCGCCCGACGGGCGGTGATCGAC
>JANYCC010000462.1 GCA_025360495.1 Verrucomicrobiota bacterium
CCCCCCCGGTGCTGTCGCGACCGCCCTGGGAGGGCGGGTTTTCCTACCCGACCCGCTTCCCCCATGGCCCGGCTTCCCACGATGCCCAGATGCGCCCTGGACGGGGTGCCGCCCGAGGGGTCGGACAGGGCCCGGGTTTGCCCCGTGTGGCGCCGCTGGGCTTCATCGGGTCGGACGTGGTACTTTGGCGGCATACAGAGCCATGATACCGTTCCGCCAATGTCTGCTCGGACTGCTCGTCGCAGCGCACCCCTTGTCGGCCGCGCCCATCGCGTCCCCCGTGGCTGCGCCCGTGGAAATGTGGATGACGACGGAAGATCTCCGGCTGCACCTGACGCCGCAAGCCGCGCCCACATGGCAGCCCGGCACGTCGGTCCCGATTGGCGCGGCGGTGATCGACGTGGTACCGGCGCAACGCTTCCAGACCGTGACCGGTTGGGGCGCGTCCCTGGAACATTCCACCTGTTCCAATCTGTTCCGGCTCCCCGCCGGACAACGGGATCGGGCGCTCGCACGATTGGTCGATCCGGAAGCCGGCATCGGCATGAACCTGATGCGGGTTTGCATCGGCACCTCGGATTTCTCGGGTGAACCGTGGTATTCCTATGACGATCTGCCGTCGGGCGGGACCGATCCCGATTTGGGACGGTTCAGTGTCGTGCGGGACCGGGCCTATGTCCTGCCGGTGTTGCGGGCGGCCCGGAGGTTGAATCCGGGATTGCGGTTCTTCGCATCGCCGTGGAGTCCGCCGGGTTGGATGAAGACGTCGGGCTCGATGGTCGGGGGCGAATTGAAGCGGGAATGGTATCCGGCCTATGCGCAGTATTTCGTGCAGTTTCTGCGGGCGTATGCGGAGGAGGGGATCCCGGTCGATGCGGTGACGGTGCAGAACGAGCCGGGGGTGGACCGGGCCTTGGAGAAGGATCCGAAATGGCATTATCCGTCGTGCCATTGGAAGGCGGAGCAGGAGCGGGATTTCATCCGCGACCATCTGGGACCGGCGTTGAAGCGGGCGGGCCTGAGGACGGAGATCTGGTGTTACGACCATAACTATAATGTGGAGCCCAAGGAAGGTTCGGCCGGCCTGGCCTATCCGCGGACGATCCTGGAAGACCGGCGGACGGCCGGTTGGGTGGGAGGCGTGGCGTTCCACCATTATGAGGGTGATGCGTCGGGGATGACCCGGTTTCATGAGATGTTCCCGGACGTGCCGGTGCACTTCAGCGAGGGTTCGGTGTTCACGATCTGGGGGGGATACGACCTGGTCGAGCGTTGGCGGAACTGGGCGGTGAGCTACAACGCCTGGGTGTCGCTGCTCGATGAGCAGGGGCGGCCGAACCTCGGGCCTTTCCCGGCGACCAGCGCCATCCTGCGATTGCGGTCCGACACCCTGGCGGTGGAGGAAACGTTTGAGTTTCACAACTACGGGCACTTCATGAAATTCCTGCGGCGGGGGGCGGTCCGGGTGGCGAGCGGGCCGAGCGACCGGGGGTTGGCGGACGTGGCGTTCGTGAACCCGGACGGGGGTCGGGTGGTGGTGTTGGTGAACCCGGGGGAGGGACCGCAATTGGTGTGGGTGCGCTGCGAAGGGAAGGCATTTCCGGCGTCCTTGCCGGGGCGGGCGATGGCGACCTGCCGGTGGCGCTGATTGAAACTGATAGATGGAAATCAGGAAACCCCCCTTGACCGTCCGGATTGAGGCTTCGTAGTCTCCCAGTTCTTTGCCACGGTCTTGCAAGATGCCAGCCGTGGTCGAATACCAGTCAGCGAAAGGCAAGAATCGTGAACGTTTCCGTTGAGTCTTTGGGTCCGTGCAAAAAACTCCTGCGTGTGGAGTTGCCTGTGGAAAAGGTGAACGCCGTCTTTGACGACATCACCGGACAATTCCGCAAGGGCGTCCAAATCCCGGGATTCCGCCAGGGAAAGGCCCCGAAACACCTCATCACCCGCTCTTACGAGGGCCGGATTGTGGAGGAGGCGCGCAAGAAACTGGTCGACGAATCGTTCAAGGCGGCGGCGCAACAGGAGAAGTTGCGGGTCGTGGTGACGCTGGATGTCGAGGAACAGCAATTCGGCCGGAATGAGCCGATGAAGTACACGGTCACGCTGGAGACGGCGCCCGACTTCAGCCTGCCGGTTTACAAGGGTCTCAAGGCGCAGCGGCATCTCGCCGTCGCCGGGGACGCCGATGTCGAACGGGCCATGAACATCCTCCGGGATCAGCAGGCCAAGTACGCCGATGTGACCCGTCCGCTGCAGGATGGGGATGTGGCCGTGGTGAATTATTCGGGAACGATCGACGGTCGCCCGTTGACCGACCTGGCTCCGACGGCTCTGGGCCTCACGAAGAAGGACAACACGTGGATCCTGGTGAAGCCGGGGTCATTCCTCCCGGGTTTTTCCGAACCGTTGGTCGGGGCGGCCATCGGGGACAAGCGCACGGTGAACGTGACGTTCCCGACGGAATTCGTTCATGCCGAGTTGGCCGGCAAGTCGGCGGTCTATGAGGTGGAAATCCTCGGCGTGAAGGAAAAGTCCATCCCCGTGGTGGACGAGGCCTTTGCGGCCCAGTTCGGGGCCACGAGCGTCGAGCAATTGCTCCAAGGCGTCCGCGGCGATCTGCAGCGGGAAATGGATTCGCGCCAATCCCGCGCCCTCCGGGACCAACTGCTCCATCAGTTGCTCTCCCAAGTGGAATTCGAATTGCCCGAAAGCGTCGTGGCGTCGGAGACCCGGAGCCTGGTTTACGGGATTGTTGAGGACAATCAAAAGCGCGGGGTGCCCAAGGAAGTCATCGACCAGAAGAAGGACGAGATCTTCCAAAACGCCGGCACGAGCGCGAAGGAGCGGATCAAGTCGGCCTTCATTCTCAATCGCATCGCGGAAGAGGAGAAGATTGTGGTCACCGACAAGGAGATGAGCCAACGCGTGATGCAATTGGCCCGGCAGAACAACACGACCCCGGACAAGATGGTGAAGGCCATCCAGGAGAAGAACGCGGTCGGTGAGATCCGTCAGGATGTCCTGACCGGCAAGGTGTTCGAGTTCCTGGAACTCAATGCCCAGATCGAGGACGTCATCGCCCCGGCCGCACCCGAAGCCCCGACGGCTCCGGTGCCGGCGGCCTGACGCACCGTTTCGCAGCAGGCATTTTCAAGGAAGCCCCGGCCCCACGGTCGGGGCTTTTCTTTGGGGGAGGGACGCCTTTGGGCAGGGAGAGGCTTCGTACGAGCCGCCCCCCTTTCCAAGATCGGCTCGGGTGGAACCTCGCCCTACCAGAAAGACTGGCTCGGGTGGAACCCAGCCCTACCGGCCAGAGACCGTCGTCGGTGTCATGGGTGGCAGCGGTGGCGGCAAGGGCGTTCCCAACACCAGTCGGCGCCAGGCGGTCCGTTCCTCCGGGGTCATCACCTGCCAGCGCGCCGCATTGCGCAGGAATTCGCCACGCTCTTCCACGGAAAGGTGGGCCAGTTTGTCGAAACTTTGGAGGCAACGTTCCCGTTCGGCCGCTGGCAATCCGGCATACCGTTTCAGGGTGATTTCCATCGCCCGCCGGTCCGGTTCATTCATCCGACCCAGAACCTGGTCCCGGCCGCGGTCGCCCAAGCCGAAGAATTGCTCGAACGCACGGGTGCGCCGGGCACGCTCGGGATCGGAGAGCGCCTTCCAGCGGGTGAATTGATCCTCCACCTCGGACCGCTGTTGGGCCGGTACTGCGGCCAACACCCTCGAAAGTTGCCCCGGATCGGCGGTTTCCTGCCGGATGAAATAATGCAGCGACTGCTCGCTCTCCAGCAGTTGGCGTCGGGCATCGGGGGTCAGGGCATCCCACGCAAGCATCCGGTCACTGAGGATCGGACGGTACACTTCGGGGGAGTGGGCCAACAACGCGGCGCGATCGGCCGGTTTGGCACTGAGGAGCGGCGAAAGATAGAAACGGAACTCGGCGAGTCGCAGATTGAGTTGTGCTTCGTCCCGTGCCGCCGCGGGCAGGGCTTCGAATTCGCGGATCCGGCGGAGAATGAGTTCCCGGGCCGGTCCGGATTTGGTGGCGAGGAGCTGATCCCGACGGGCCGGGGCGGCCGCCAGCAATTCCAGGAAGAACTGAACCGGAGGGCGGGCCACCGGCGGTTCAGGGGGCGCGGTGGAAGGTCGGACCCCCGGGTCGGCAGCGAGGAGATGCCCACCGATCAATCCCCCCATCACGCCGACCGAAAGCCATCGTCGCAACCGGCCCGATCGGGAAGACCACCTCATCCGCGGGGGAAAGTTCATTGGGCGAGCGCAATCATCAGGGCGTCATCCTCGGGTCTGGGTCCGGTGCCCAGGTGACGGATCACTTCGAAGTTGGCGAGGGAATCGGCATCCAAACCGGCGGCGGTGGTGGTGCGGCCGACCTCCACGGCGCCCTGGGCGATCTGGCGTTGATGCTGCCATTCAAGGGTCTTCCAGCCGGTTCCGGCGGCCAGGAACAGAACTGCGAAGGCGGCGATCCGGGGCGTGTTGAACCACTGCCGCCAGTCGGTCCAAGCCGGCTTTGAACGGCCGCCCGGGGAGGACCGGGTGGCTTCCGCGAGGACGCGGGCGGCGAAGTTGGAGGCGACGGGTGGGGCTGGCCGATGGGCGTCCAACAGGTCATTCAGGGCGAGTTCCCGCAGAAGACGGCGCTGCTCTGCCGGGGAGTCCGAGAGCTCGGCGAGCCATTTCCGCCGCTCTTCCGGAGTGGCGTGCCCGGCGGCCGCGCGATCCATCCAGTCGTCTTTTTGGGATTCCGCTTTCATCGTCGTGCTGGTGGGGGTGAAAACCGTTGTGGATGCAAAGTTGCGATCAGCGATCAGTCCAAGCACCGGAGGCCAGATAGGGTTTGAGGCGGGACTTCAGTGTTTCACGGGCGCGATGGATGAGGGATTTCGTGGCCGGGATGGTGCATTCCAAAACGACGGCGATTTCCTCATAACTCAGTTCGCCTTCCCGGCAAAGGGCGAGCGCCAGACGTTGCTTTTCCGGGAGATCCGCCAGGGCTTCGTCCACTTTGGTCACCAATTCGGCCTGCTGCATCTGGATGTCGGCCCCGAGTTGGTTCGGATCGGGCAGCGGACGGAGGGGGGCATCGTCATCGCCGGTCGGCCGGGGGTCGAGGGGTTCCGCCGGATGACGGTTGCGGCGGCGGATTTCATTCAGGCCCAGGTTGCGGGCGATGGTGAAGAGAAAGGTGCTGAAACGGGCGGTTTGACGATAGCGTCCGGCGGCTTTCCACACTTGCACGAAAACGGACTGGGCGAGGTCCTCGGCCTCGGTCGGATCGGGCACCAGACGGCAAAGAAAGTTCATCACCGGCTGCTGCCACCGGGTCACCAATTCGGAGAAGGCACCCACGTCGCCCTGCTTCACACGAAGCATCAGGGCGGCGTCGGGGTCGGCCTCGTCCGGGTCGTTCATCCGCTTCATCCTATCCAGCACCGCGTTCGGGGGGAAGTTGCACAAGAAGGGGCCAGGGACGAGGGAATCGAAGAACACTCGGATCGGTCCTGTTTGGACCCCCTGATCCCTCGCCCCTGCTCACCCCCCGCTAATCCCTCGCCCCTCGCCCTTCGATGGTCCACCGTCGAGACCGGTGAACGCGTTGATCGCCAAGATCGAGGAGAATGCCCGGCGTCGCCTCGTGCTGCCCCCCTCCCGCAAGCCGGCCGACGAAATCCCGCGCTACAAGCAGTTTCTCAAGGTGGAGTCGCACCGTCTGCGGATCCTGCACCGGTCGGGCGCGGGCGGGTTGGAGGTGTGCCAGGCCCGTGCGGCGATGATGGATGTCATGGTGCGGCATATCTGGGAGGCGGTCCAATCGGCTTTCCCCCCATCCCCGGGTCCGCCTCCGGTGATCGCCTTGGTGGCCTTCGGGGGCTATGGGCGCGGGGAATTGAACCCGGAGAGCGACATCGACCTGATGTTCCTCCACGAACCCTTGGCCGCCTTGGAGGACGCGGGGCGACAGGTGTTGGCGGACTGGACGGGCGGGCTGCTTTACACCCTGTGGGACTCCGGGCTCAAGGTCGGCCATGCGGTGCGATCCATCGATGACTGCGTGGGGGTGGCGAATGCGGACATGCAGGCGAAGACCTCGTTGATGGAGGCGCGCCGGGTGGCGGGGGATGAGGCGTTGTTCGGGGAATTCACGCGCCGGTACCGGGCCGAGTGCGTGGTGGGACACGAGGACGAGTATGTGCAGATGCGGTTGGAGGACCAACGGACCCGGCGCCAGAAGAACGGGAATTCACCGGCCTTGCAGGAGCCGAACATCAAGAACGGGGTCGGGGGACTGCGGGATTACCAGAACCTGCTCTGGAT
Organism: Verrucomicrobiota bacterium; assembly: GCA_025360495.1. Lineage (GTDB taxonomy): Bacteria > Verrucomicrobiota > Verrucomicrobiia > Limisphaerales > UBA9464 > UBA6176. Next base: position 6,343 of record JANYCC010000462.1, read on the forward strand.
GGCCTATTTCAAGGAGGGATTGCGGACGGTCGAGGAATTGCAGCGCGGCGACCTGTTGGGTTCCGTCGAACGCCGGCAACTGGAGGCGGCGTATGACTTTCTCCTGCGGACGCGGACCGAATTGCACCATGTGGCGGGGCGATCGGTGGATGTCCTGGCGGCGAACGTGAAGCCTCCGGTGGCGACCGGGTTGGGCTATGCGGATCGATCGCCGCGGGTGCGGGTGGAGGCGTTCATGAGGGATTACTACACCCATGCGCGCAACATTTACCTGATCACCCGGACGGTGGAACAACGGTTGGCCTTGGTGCCGGGTCCGGCCGTGCGCACGGCGGCACGGGGTGAGGGGGCCCGCTCGATTCCGGCGGTGCAACAATTGGACGGATTCAAGGTGGTGGACGGGTCATTGCAGCACGTTTACAAGACGGTCCTGCGGGATGATCCGCGGCGTTTCCTGCGGGCGTTTCTCCACTGCCAACAGCGCGGGTTGGTCCTGCATCCGGACCTCGCCCAATTGATGCGGCAGCAGGTGAGCCTGATCGATCGGGCGTTCGTCGCGGACCGTCACAACCACGTCACCTTCCTGGAGATCCTGAACCAGCGGGGCAATGTGGCGGCCCACCTGCGCGCCATGCATGAAGTCGGGTTTCTGGGCAAATTCATCCCGGAATTCGGACGCCTGACCAACCTGGTCCAGCACGAGTTCTACCACCAATATGCCGTCGATGAGCACACCCTGACCTGCATCGAGAAACTGGACCAGGTCTGGGACGCGACGGATCGCACGTTTCAGCGGTACACGGGTTTGCTGCGGGATTTGGAGCGGCCGTTCGTGCTCTATCTGGCGCTCTTGTTGCATGATGCCGGCAAGGCGCTCAACACCGGACGCCATGAGGTGGCGGGCGGGGAACTCGCGCTGCGCGTCGCGCGTCGCCTCCGGTTGGACACCGCCACCACCCAGACCCTGCGGTTGGTCATCGAACTTCACCTGGCCATGGTCCAGGTGTCGCAACGCCGCGACCTGGAGGATCCGGGCGTGATCCAGGAATTTGCCGGGGTGATCGGGAACCAGGAACAGCTCGACCTGCTCACCCTGCACACGTTTTCCGATTCGATGGGGACGAGCGACACCTTGTGGAACGGTTTCAAGGATTCGCTCCTCTGGTCGTTATATCGCAAGACCAAGGACCTGCTGCATGGAGGCACGGAATTCATCGAGGCGGAGAAACGGCGGCGGGAACGGCAACGTGAGGAGGTCCGCCAGGCCCTGCCGCGGACCTTTGCGCCCGATGAGATCGATGCGCACTTCGATGGCCTGCCGACCCGTTACCTGCAGTTGCATGCGCCCCGGGACATCGCGCGGGACATCACCCTGACCCATCGGTTCATGCACCTGCAACTGACCGAGGCGGAGCGGGCGTTGGAGCCGGTGGTGGCCTGGGATGAGGACCGCGACCGGGGGTACGCCGCGGTCCAGGTGTGCACGTGGGACCGTGCGGGCTTGTTCAGCAAGATCACTGGCGCACTGACCGCGGCCGGTCTGAATATCTTCGGCGCCCAGATCTTCACGCGGTCTGATGGCATCGTGCTCGACACGTTTTATGTCGCCGAGGCACAGGGCGGGGTGTTCCCCGGGCCGGAAGCCAGGGCCCGATTTGAGGCGGTCCTCCTCCAGGTGCTGACCGGAGCGTTCAGCCTGTCGAAGGCGATCTTGCAGGCCCCGCGGTACCGGTCGTTCTGGCAGGCCGGCGGCGAGCCCATTCCGGCCCGTGTGAAGATCGACAACCGGGCTTCGCCGGTGGCGACGGTGATCGACTTGGAGGCCGAGGACCGGGTGGGGTTGCTCTACCGGGTTTCCCGGACACTCTACCGGCTTGGGCTGTCGATCACTTTCGCGCGCATTTCCACCGAGAAGGGTGCCGCCCTCGACACGTTTTATGTGACGGACCGGACGGGGGCGAAGATTGAGGACACCGCGCAGTTGGCCCTGGTGGAACTCCGCCTGAAAGACGCCCTGACCGTCTGAGGCTCCGACGCCCTGAGGCTCTGAGGCTCCCGGCTTTGTGGCTCCGCCGGGACCGGGGATCAGAGAATGTTGGCGGCGAGTTCGGCGAGTTCGCTGCGTTCACCCTTGGCCAGTTCCACATGCGCTGACAACGATTGGCCGCGGAATCGGCTGACCAGGTAATTGAAACCGTTCGACGACGAGTCCACGTAGGGGTTGTCGATCTGATAGGGGTCGCCGGTGAAGATGATTTTGGTCCCGTGGCCCACCCGCGTCACGATGGTTTTCACCTCGAGCGGGGTCAGGTTCTGGGCCTCATCCACGATCATGAACTGGTGGGCGATGCTGCGGCCGCGGATATAACTCAGGGCCTCCACGACGATGGTCCCGCTACGGAGCAAGTCCCCCGTCCGTCCATGTTCCCGGCCCATGTTGAGGTCGCCGAGCATTTCCAGCGCGTCGTGGATGGGTTGCATCCAAGGGGACAGTTTTTCCTCGAGTGAACCGGGCAGGAATCCGAGTTCCTTGCCCATCGAGATGGTGGGTCGCGCGACCACCAAACGCCGGAATTCCCGGTCGGTGATGGTCAGTTTCAATCCGGCCGCCAAGGCCAGCAGGGTCTTGCCGGTGCCGGCCTTGCCCATGAGCGTCACCAACCGGATGCGGTCGTCGAGCAGGGCATCGAGGGCGAAATGTTGCTCGCGATTTTTCGGGCGGATGCCCCAGACATTCTGGACGTCGCGCAACGGCAGGAGTCGGCCACCCACCGGGTCCACGCGGGCGAGCACGGTGCGTTTCGAGGTGCCTTCCTCGGTGAGCGTGCAGTATTGGTTGGCATGCCGCTTCGGGCCCGAAGGCAGCGGCAGTTCCCCATGGAGTTTGAAGTCGCCCAGTTTCGCCGCGGACACCGTCATCTCAAAGGAACCGGTGTAAAGGTCCTTCAGGTTGACCTGGTCGGTCTCGTAATCTTCCGCCGGCAACCCGCACACGTCCGCCTTCAACCTCAGGTTGATGTCCTTGGTCACCAAGATCGTCGGGCGTGACTTTTCCCGCTCCCGCACCGCCAGTGCGTGGCCGAGAATCCGGGAATCCACCGACCCGCCAATGCCGGCGAGGGCGGCGTTCTTGGCGGGGTCGGCGAAGATGATGCGCAGGGTGCCACCGCTGGGCAGCGGGACCCCTTTGGCCAGGTTTCCCTGGGCGCGCAGGGCGTCGAGCCGGCGCGACACCGAACGGGCGTTCTGGCCGCGCTCGCTGGTCTCGCGTTTGAATTTGTCCACCTCCTCGATGACCTCGATCGGCAGCAGGACATGGTTGTCCTGAAAGTTCAGCAGCGCGTTCGGATCGTGGAGCAGGACATTGGTGTCCAACACGTAGTTTTTCACGTGCGCGCGGTTGGCACGGGTCGGTGGGGGACGGCGGGCGGGGCGGGTGGAAGGGGCGGCCGCTGGGGCGGAGCCGGACTCAAGTGCGCGTTCAAGCACGCGGTGACGATGCGCCGCGGGTGAAGCCGCACAAGTCCAATGTTGTGAAGAAAATGAGACGGTTGAACCGGTCGCCGGTGTGAGGCATCGCCCACTCCCCGCTTTCATCCCGGCACCGGATCGCCCATCCTTGGATTCCGAAAACCGACACGGCGCATCCCTTCCCGCTTATGGCACTTTCCAAGACCGCCCTTTGGGCCCGTTTCCAGCAGACCTATTCCGAGCATCCCGGCCTTGGGATGGCCCTCGACCTGTCCCGGGTTGACTTTCCCGACGGGTTCGTGGACGCGATGCACGGCCCGATGCAACACGCGTTCGCCGCGATGGCCGCGTTGGAGGGGGGCGCGATCGCCAATCCCGACGAACAACGGATGGTCGGGCATTATTGGCTGCGCAACCCGGCCATCGCCCCGAATCCGGGGCTGCGGGCGGAAATCGAGGGCACTCTCGCCGCCGTGAAAGCCTTCGCGGCGGACGTCCACTCCGGGCATCTGCACGGTGCGGCCGGGTCGTTCCAAAACGTGCTCATCATCGGCATCGGCGGAAGCGCCTTGGGCCCGCAATTCGTCGCCAATGCACTCGGTCATCCCCGGACCGACCGGCTCCATCCCCACTTCTTCGACAACACGGATCCGGACGGCATCGACCGGGTGCTGGCACGGTTGGACGGCCAATTGGGGCGGACGGTTTGCGTGGTGATCTCCAAATCGGGCGGCACCCCGGAGACCCGCAATGGGATGCTGGAGGCGCAGGCGGCTTACACGGCGGCGGGCCTGGTGTTCGGATCGCATGCGGTCGCGGTGACGGGCGAAGGGAGCAAGCTGGACCTCTATGCGGTGCAGAACGGTTGGTTGCGGCGGTTTCCCATGTGGGACTGGGTGGGCGGGCGGACCAGTGAAACCAGTGCGGTGGGCCTGTTGCCGGCGGTCTTGCAGGGATTGGACATCGACCGTTTTCTGGCCGGTGCCAAGGCCTGTGATGAGGTGACCCGCCTGGCCGACGTGAAGGCGAACCCGGCGGCCCGACTGGCGCTGGCCTGGTATTATCTCACCGAGGGACGCGGGGCCCGGGACATGGTCGTCCTTCCCTATAAGGATCGGTTGGAACTGTTCGCGAAATACCTCCAGCAACTCGTCATGGAATCCCTGGGCAAGGAACTCGATCTCGACGGCCGGGTTGTGAACCAGGGAATCGCCGTTTACGGGAACAAGGGATCCACCGACCAGCACGCCTACGTGCAACAACTGCGCGAAGG
>JANYCC010000008.1 GCA_025360495.1 Verrucomicrobiota bacterium
GGCATAATCCTGGAACAACACCCCGATGCGACGGCGCAGGGCCTCCGGGTCCATGTCCTTCAGGTCGACGCCCCCCACGCGCACCGAGCCCTGGTCCGCGTCGTAGAAACGCAGCAGCAGCTTGATGAGCGTGCTCTTCCCGGCACCGTTCTCGCCCACCAGCGCGATCAGTTCCCCGCTCCGGATGTGCAGGTTCAACCCGGCCACCGCCGCGCCCGTTCCGCCGGGATAGGCGAAGCTCACCTCGTCGAACCGGATGCCGTCCGCCAGGGATCCCGGCACAGCCCGCGGCTTGGCGGGCACCGGCACCAGCGGCTCGATCGCGAGGAAGGAGAAGTAATCGTCCAAAAAGGTGGTGTGCTGGTCGACGGCCACGAAGGTGCTCGAGACCATCCCCAAGGTGGCGGAGACCGCGGTGAAGGCACCGATCACCAGCACGACACCCCCGGGATCAATCGTGCCGGCCACCCCGCGCACCGCAATGAAGACATAGGCGAGCGCCAGGGTCGTGCCCCCCACCAACCCGGTGAGCAGGGAGATCCGGGTGCCCGACTTATACATCTGTTCGCGTTGTTGGAAAAGATTCTCCGAGACGGTCCGGTGCCTCCCCAGCAGGTAGTCGGCAAGGACATAAGCCCGGATTTCCTTGGTCGTGCGGGGCTGGACCAGCAGGTCACCCAGGTAATCGCGTTCCCGTTCCTCCGGGGTTTCCTTATAAAAGAATTCATAGAGACGCGAGGTCACCCGCCGCTCCAGCACCAGGGTCAGCACCGCCGACGCCAGCGCCAGGAGCACCAGCGCCCAATGCAGGCTCGCCAGGAGGGACGTCATGAGCACGATCGTCACCAGGTTGCCCGACAGGCCCAGGACCGACCACGTGAGATCGCCCGGACGCCAGGACACGTCGCGTTTGGCGCGCGCGAGGCGGTCGTGCCAGTTGGAATTGTCGAAGTGCCCGAGATCGACCTTGGAAGCCTGAGCCAGCAACCGTCGTTCCGCTTCCAATTGAACGCGACGGACGAACAGGTTTCTTCCGTACCCCATCTAGGCGCCCCCCGCCCGCTGGACCCCGCCGGCGATCCACAGGCCGATCACGATGGGGAGCAGGTCCGTGAACCGCACCGTATGGACCCGGGCCTCGGAGATGCGGTTGACGAGGACGGCCCCGAGATAAACGGCGATCGGGGGCATGGCCGAACTGAGCACCCCGAGCAGGGAATACCGGACCAAGGACTGCGGCGACGCGGCCCAGGCCAGCGCCATGCCTTGCCTCAGGTTCTTGACCACCCGTCGGGCGCGGCCTTTTGCTGGTGGGGGACTGGCCTCCATTCCCCGGAAATTATCCGTGAGGTGCCCTTCGGACAAGGGCGGCGTCCGTTGCCATCCCACCCTGTCGTTCCGGCGGGGTGAGGCGGTCCTCGAATTGTCCGGGCCCCGGGTGCCCATGATTCTTGAAACGTTCCAAATGAATCGGGCCGGAACCATGGCGGGTTCCGGCCCGACAAAACATGCCTTTGGATCAACCGGGATGCGAGATCCGGACAAAATCAGACCTCCAGTCGGGGCGACCCCGGGGCGACGTGCTGGACGTGATCGAGGTGCCGGGCCAGCCGCGACTCGGCGGGACCCTCCAGCTTTTGGTGAGCCACGAGGCCGAATAATCCGGAAACCCTTTTTCCTCCTCGCGCCTTTGCGTCTTCGCGTGCGCCCCGGACATGCATCGATGCGGCTTGGGTGAATTGGATTTCATCGGGCTCCGGGAACATTCATTCTTCCTGAATGTTGCCCAACCGCGCAACGACACGAACCGCATCGACGTGGCGCCGGGTTGTGCCCATTTTGATCTTGTTGTTGCTGGTCGCCGGCGGTCTGGGCGGACCACACCTGTTCGGTCCGCCGGAGCCCACCATGGAAGGCCAACCGCTGTCGGTTTGGCTCCATGCTGTCGACCCGGATGATTATTGGATTCCCAATGATGTCTATGGGCACATTCATGACGAATTATGGGTCAGGTTGATCGGACCGTCCGAAGTCTCAGGGACGACGACCGATGGGACCCGGAATCCTTGGAGTGCGATCTGGTCCCAGGGCACCCAAGTCCGACTTGGAACCCACACGCTGCCGTGGCTGATCCGCTGGATGGAGACCCGGCCGACCGGCTGGGATCGCGTGGCCGGGTCCATTTCCCGCTGGTTGCCAGCCTCCTTGGCGCGACATGTCTATCCCTACAGCGAAATGGCGTGGGGCTCGCGGGCAACCCGATGGCACATTGCCGCCTTTCGGGGCCTGAGCCTGATGGGCACCAACGCGGAACCGGCCTTGCCCGCCCTCAGCCAACTCCTGGCGCGGGACGATGCCGATCTGCCGCTGACCTGGGCCATCGCCCAGATCGGCCCGTCGGGCGTCGCCGTGCTGACCCGGGAACTTTCCGGCACGACGGTTGAGCGCCGCGACCGAGCGGCCCTCGCCCTCGGCCTGGAATATAAGGAATCCGCCGGAGCCATGCCCGCCTTGGTGGAATGTGTCGAACGGGGTGAAGTCAGCTATCATGTGCTGGGTGCGATCGGCCGGATCGGGGGCACCGATGCGCGCCTGGTGCCCGCGCTCATCCGGTGGTTGGAATCCACCAACGCCCCCGCCCACGGGACCATGGGGGCCGACATGGCTCTCCTGCTTCTGGGACTTCAACGTGACGGGGCCCGGGCCGCCGCACCTTTCGTGATACGCCAACACCGGGCGGCCTGCCTCAGTGGAACCGATGCCGAACGTCGATTACTGCGACGCGTGCTCCTTCACATCTCACCGGATGACATGGGAAAACTGCCGCCCGCCCAAGCCGGTGAAGAGAGTGATGACTGGCCGTGACCGACCCGTCCCATTAACGCCATGAACACCACGAACAACTGCCGGGCCGGGTTGATGCTGGTTGGTTTCATCGGTCTTTGCCTCGCGTTGACCGGGACGCGACTGGGGGCGCTTTCCATCATGCTCGATGCGCACAACCAGTTGAACCTGCGCTGCGGAATGGCGCAGTTCGCCGGGTTCCATCTCCGTCAGTCCGAGGACCTGGTCCACTGGTCCGACACGGGCCTCCGCTTTGACCCGGACCTCATGGAGTTCACGTGGGGCCCCCCCGCACAAAACACCCTGTTCTTCCGGGTCGAGCCCGACCTGAGCCTCGAACTCTCCTCCCCGGCGGCCGACGCCACGACGATCCAGCTCAAATGGCCGCCCCTGTCCGCGGCAACCGAATACCGGGTGTTCCGCGATGGCACCCCGGTCGGCAGCACGGCGGGCCGGGTCGGGCATTAACTCGATGCCGGCCTGACCCCATCCACTGTCCACGCCTACCGTGTCGATGCCCTGGACCCGGGCGGACACGTGCTCGGCAGCTCCGCCTCTGCCAGTTTCGGGACCCGTGGATCGAGTCGCGTGCGCACCGGATACCGTGTGCTGGTGGTCGGGTTCTACCCGGATGGACCCGATGCGGCGGAACTGACCCATGTCCGAACCTATCTGCAACACCGGATCGACTTCATCCGACACGCCTCCGTCAACTCCGCCCTGCTCGAACCTTATCACGGGGACGTCATCACGATCCGGGCGCGTCCGCCCACGTTGTTTGTCGGACAATTCAACATCGATTATGTCGGCATGGCCACGACGGCCTACCCGGAGTTGGAGGGGTATAGGATGGTGGACCTGGTCGAAAAGGGGGAGGTGGACGCGGTCTGGGTCGTTGCGTCCCCGGACGGAGCCTTCTTCCATGAAAACGCATTGGTCGGCAACCACGACCTCAATCCCAACCCGACGGGCGAGAAGTGGAACCCATTCCCGGCGAAATGTTCCCGTGTCTTCTTCGTGAATTCCTACGGTTCCGACGCCCGTTCCTATGATGCCTATGTCCACATGGTCGAGGGCATCTTCACCACGATGGGCGATGGATATCCCTCCAACTGGCCCGCCGATTATCCGTGCGACGTCCTTAGTGCGACCCGGACCGATTTCACGACCACCCAACCCGCCCTGCTCCGCCCGTTTGAGCGGTTCCGACTGGCCGATGCGTGGAATGGCGGAGCTTATGCCTCGAAGGGCCACGGGAACTGTGGCTCGAGCCATTTCCCACCCACGGCCCGACGGGATGTCGACGCCCAATACCAAGGCAATTATGCCTATTACGACCTGAAATCGTGGCAACGCTATATCGATGGCGCCTCCGACGACTGGCTCCAATACCCCAATCTCACGGGGTCCACACGCCAGCTGAACGGCTATGATTTCGGCGCGTTCAACCACTACCAATCGGGTGCGGGTTCCTATGCCTCCGCATTCGGGGCCTCACCGGAATTGCACCCTTCCTTCGCCTTCGGGACCGATTCCTTTCATCTCTGGTGGTTCTTCCATCTGCCGCACAACACCGGCGTGACGCAGGGCAAATTGAACAATTGGTGGCCCTATGTGTTTGATTTCAACCGGTTCAATGGAAGTGCCATCGACTATCCCGTGGACGGCTTCCCGGACACCGCACCCGGGTTCGACCCGATCGACGGCGAGTACGGTACCGAGGTCGCCACCCCGGAGGCGTGGGGTTACTGGCATTCACGCAATGACTTCGGTCCTTACGGGCGTGTGCTGGTGATTGATCGCGACCAGAAGCCGGAGTTCGTGCGCCAGGGCCGTCATGCCTTGGAAGTCACGGTCGACCAAGAGTGGTTTCAATCCGACGGCCGCAACGACTTGGTGTTCCCCATTCACCGCAATGCCCATTGGGATCTGTCGGGCGTCCGTACCATCAAACTTGCCATCAAGTTGGATCAGGGCGCGGACCAACTGCAGGGCGTCAACCCGGTGGTCCGACTGGCCACCCATGGGGGCGACCGTCTGGAGTGGGTTCCCATCCGCGCGGGTGTCTATGCGGACTTCCTGCGGGATGCCCGCTTTCGCGATCCCCAAGGGTGGCAGGTTTTCCAAATTCCCCTGGCCGGCGACGGGGACTGGGAAAGGACGGTGATCGGCCATATCGATCCCACGCTCAATCCTGCCGGTGTTGCCGCCGCCCGGCAGGAACTGGCCAACCGGGTCCTGGCCGACGTGAATTACCTGGAAATCTCCGTCCGTTCCCAAGGCACCCGGGGCGATTCCCTACGGTTCCACCTGGACGACGTGGAATTCTCCGTCTCTGGCAACTAGGCCTGAACGGAGGTTCGACGGCCGGTTCGACCCTCCACACTCCGCGGCGCCTAGGCAATTCCGGCCGGGTTGGCCCCTGCTCACTTGCAGTCCGCCGTAGGCTTGTCGTGAAAGACAGCGAGCGTTCCGTCCGCAAGGATCGTGAAATGATAGGTCTCATGCACCACGAAGTTGTTCCCG